>JAUNWP010000005.1:41531-58817 GCA_030540255.1 Eubacteriales bacterium
GTTCCTCCGGTTCCCGCAGGTATAGCCTTGCCTATGGTAAACATACGTATGATCACGATCAGTATAAGTTCTACGGCCGGTGTTATCCATGCTGCAATATTTCTTATGCCTAAGCGCGATCTCGTTTCCCTTGTATCACTCTTGCTATTACTGACGATTCCGTCAGCCTCACCCGAAACTGCATTTATTATATTTTTGTTTGCTCCGCTTCCGTATGCAGATAAGCTTTCACTATTTGCTCCCGGCTTAGCTCCGATAACTCTAAGTATAAGAACGAGATAAAATAGAGGAAAAAGGCTTAAGTATCTCTCATGCGTAAAGACGAGAAGAAAATATACTATGAGTGCCGGATAATATCCCTTGCCCTCCTTCATATATCTGTACAAGAGCCAAAGTATGGCTATGGCAAAGCCGAGTGCCATAGTCTCCATAAGCCCGAGTGCCTGTCCTATCTGATAATAAGCAAATCTTGATGCCAGGTATGCCGTACCGACAAAAAAGGCACAGATGCGGCTGCGTGAAAGCTTTGCCGACATGTAGTAAAGCATTACAACAACTATGAGATTGACAACTATATTAAAGCCTGCAAATCTGTTGATGTGATTGCCGACAATAAACATCTGAAAATACGCCGCAAACCAGTATACAGGTCTGAATCTCGTTGATGTGCCTACCGGAAACACAAATTCCTTAAGGCTCTGCTCTCCGTAACAGGACCACATATAGAGATCATCCATATACAGACCCTTTATCACAATGTCCCGGTTTACCCAAAAGCCGAATACCGCAAGCAGTATCAGCAAAAGTACATCAAAAAATATTTTGTTTTTATTTTTTGTATCAGTCATTAAATCGTCTCCGTCAGCTTATGCTTCTGAACCATTCCATCTGTGCGTCAGTGCGCTCGGATCTTTCCACGCCCATATAATCCTCCCAGCTCACCGCTGCTCTCTCCTTGTCTATCTCGGCAACTATGCGATTTGAGCTTCCTTCGGTAAGGTAAATGTTACTGAAGCATCCATCCTCAAGCAGATAGACAAACAATACTCCGGCTCTGTCCCTGCGAAGGTCTGTCTTATCAAACAAGAAGTCCAGATCCGCATAGATATAGTCTATATCGGCAAAGCTCAAATACTCCTTGAAGATATCAAGCTTGGTATCGGTAAGAAATACATTGCCTCCGCTGCCGTCTATATCCACCCAGCTCTCCACTCTTCCGTTAAGTCTGTAGCAGTCAGGCTCATATGCAAAGGCCACTACTCTCGAATCATCGCTCCATAACGGCGGATAATCATATTCTATCGAATGAACATAATAGCCTCGATTGATAAAATCGACTTTAGTGAAGCCTATGGGTCCGCACCAGCCTGTAAATGCCGTAAAGTATATCATTACGGCAGACATAAGCAGTATTGCCGCACGGTAATTCAGTGAAAATACAGGTCTTTTTATCAATGCCGGAAGCAGACTCTCATAAGCTGCTTCTATGGCATATATGCATACTCCCAAGATCACACTTAAGGCATAGCACAGCATGAAATAATTTCCGTCGACCTGATAGATGAAATACAGGGCAATTATCGATATGAAAGCTGCCGCAAGCCATATGATCTTAAGATAGTCATATGCGCTGTCCGAAACCGCAGCTCCCTCATTCTTAACAGCCTTGAGAGCCTTAAGCTCTTTTGCCCTTTCTGCCGTCTTATGTGCGTAAAATATAATCACGCTAAGCATAAGTATAAATACAAGCCCGCTCCAGCACATGAATACATGACTCATATCATCTCCGGTCGGACATATGGTAAGTCTGAATATTCTCCTCACAAGCTGTATCAGCTTGTCCTTAAACATAAGTCCGTCGGAGCCGTCCGTAAGACTCATATTTCTGAAGGGATAATTAAGACTGAAGCCAAGCTGCTCAAATACCTCACCGAATACTCCGCTTATCGGATATCCGGTGATAAGATATGTCCTCATGGTGATAACAGCCGTAAATATGCATGCCGGAACAAGTATCCTCAGTCCCTTTAGATTTATCCTGATACTCACCTTCCTCACAATTAGATATATAAGACTCACAATTCCTATAAAAGATGAGAAGATAAAGGCTGTCTGCTTAAATGAAAGACTCAGTATCAAAGCTCCGACGCCGATGCCTGTAAGTGTCGCATTATTTACAGCACCTTCTTTTCCCTGCTCTTCATTTTCCGCAATATAGCGCAGAACGCAATATATAAATACCAGCTGGCATAAAAGTGTAATAAGATCGCTCTTGGCGCTTATTGCCATATTGGTGATACCCGGAATAAGTACAATAAACATTGCCGCAAGGCATTCCGCACGATCTGAAGCATATACCGTTTTTACACATTCCCCGGATATTAATATGACTGCTATTAGCATCCATATATTTACGCAGAGTATATTGCCGTAGGTATCCCCGAAATACATAGGCAGTGTCAAAAGCTCAAAGCCCTTGGGATAGACATAGACATTATTGACAAGTCCTGTATTTGTAAAGAAGCCTTTTATCCCCTCGCTGCTTGTAAGCAGCACATCAGAACGCAGTCCGTATCTTATCGAATCATAATCAATACAGACATTGATCCTGCAAAGCTGTATCAGCAAGACCGTAAGTATTATCGCAGTACATATGATATTTTCGCGCTTCATATATACATCAGCTTTGTTCCTTAAATATACGATCGGCGCAAAAAATGCCCTCGGAGACATTTGCAGCAGCAGCGACAATACTGAACATATAAGGATCAGATAAGCTCCCGATATCAAAAAAGGAAGCAGGATCCTGTGAATATAAATAAAAAACAGGAATATTGCTCCCCATATACAGCTTAATGCCGACCTCTTTTTCAAGCATACTGCAGATGCCAAAAAAGCCCCCAGCATAAGTGCTATCTCATACTGCATGGCAACATTGTGATCTGCAGTTAATACCTCAATCAGTGTCTGTGTCATAATCCTTATATGCTTTTTTATAGAAATGCATCAGCAGAGCAACGACAGGCCTCGGCCAAAGCTTTGAGAATATCATTCTCTCCTCATGCTCTCTGTTGTGATCCTTTATATTTTTCTTGGTCTCTGCACCGTCATGTACTCTGTAGAATAGGAGTTCCTTTTCTTCGCAGATAAATCTTCCTTTTCGCTCCGACAGTCTCAGCAGAGTATCCCAGTCTATAACGAACAGATAATTGTTTCTGAATATCGGAAGCCCGGTAAGTCTTATATTATAGCTGCAGCTCGGACATGCCATTCCGTTTCCGAAGATGAGCGGAAGCCTCTTGATAAGCCTTGTTCCCGATAAAAATCTCAGTCTGAGCGGAAGTCTCAGCAAACGCTTTACAAGCTCCGACTCAGTCTTTAGCTCATTATCGTCCTTATCTATGGTCGTAAGCCTTGTGCAAAATACACTCATATCCGGATAACGCCTTGCAGCCGCAAGCAGGTACTTTGCATAATCAGGTCTGTAGACATCATCCTGATGTGCTATGGTCACAAGCTCGGCAGCTCTCTCATGCGCCGCAGTCTCGACACAGTAATTCCAGTCATCCTTAAGCGAGCTTCTTCCCTGCCTGACATAGAGCGGTATTTCATACTCATCGGCAACAGACTTGATAAGTGCATTAGGAGTTGATGTACATATTATTATATCCGTTTTTACGCTCTGAGCCTTTAAGGCCTTGATGCACTCCTCAAGATAAGGACTTTCCCCATATGCACTTACAGCAAAGCAATGCTTCATCTTAAGTTTATCGTCTCCGTTTCATATGCGAAGCCTGCTGCCTTAACTTAAGCCTATGATAGGCTCAAGCCAATGCTTCGGCTCCGCAACTATAGTTTTTTAAACTTTAGGCCATTCAACTGGTAAAATCCTCCGCTATCACCGACCAGGCCGCATCAATGCTGTAATGCTCTCTGATATAAGCTGTGCAGGCTCCCGCAAAATCCGCGCAGGCTTTTACATCGGTATACAAGGCAATGATCTTGTCGGCAAACAGCTGCTCTGTTGCCTCAGGGTTTTCGATGAGCTTCTTAGTGTCATCATCAACTACTGTCATCACTTTATTCGCATCAGGGATGCCCTCAGCTCCCACTGAAGTGGTAATTATCGCAGTATTGTTGTATATTGCCTCCACAACTTTACCCTTGACCCCGGCGCCGTATCTGAGCGGTACCACTGTAAGTCTTGTCGTATGATAGAGTTCCTCCAGCCTTTCATCACTTACAAAGCCAAGTATCTCTATTCCCTTAGAGCTGTCATTGAGAGAGAGTATCTCCTCGTCCGCTCCGGATCCCGCAACAAGAAAACATACATCCGGCAATGCGGCTCTCACCTTAGGCATAATGCGTGAAGCAAACCACTTGACCGCATCTGCATTAGGCGGATGCTTGAAGCCTCCTACAAACAAGAGTCCTTCCTTCTTTTTGAAGGCTTCCTCGCTCACATCATTTGCTTCAAATTCATCCCATACATAGGCCGTGATTGCCTTGGCCTGTATCTCCGGATGGTACTTGTGTATAGCCTCTATCTCAAGCTCCGAAGGATAATAGACCATATCAGCCTGCTCCATCACCGAGAATTCAACGCTCCTCCAATAATCTGATTCACGTTTTTTGCGAATCTCTCCCGTAAGCTCATACTCTCTTAAAAGTCTGAGGTAATGAAGATCATGTCCGTAGAAGATGCACTTTATATCCGTATTCTTCTTCAGAAAATCAATATATTTGACGGCAATATGCGGTCTGTTCAGATAACAGAAATCTATATTGTCATTATTTTTCCTGAAATACTCGTATATATTGTCACGATACTCTTCTCCGTAGAGGACTTCGACGCCTAACTGCTCCAAAGCAGAGGTATACGGCTCCTCATGGAGGAAATTATCTCCGATAAATTTGACATTAAAGCCCTTCTTGAGGAACATCTTAATGTACTGGTAGGTGGTCTTGGATCCGGCATCCTTATCCCAGGTAGGCACATAATGATCGATTATCGCTACACAAGGCTTATTCTGAGAACGGTCTCTTGCGGTAAACGGATCCGGATTGCCTGTATTTACGGACTGGAGTTTAAGCTCCGCCGCCCACTTTATTCTGAACTTATCCTGATTGACCAGCTGATAACGCTTAAGCCCGCTTCCCTGCACATCCGTTCCGTTGGATATACCCTCAAAATGCGTAACTACGGATCTCGGCTGATAGACAACTCTCTTGCCGTGCTTTCTTACCTCAAAGGCAAGATCCGAGTCCTCACAATAAGCCGGTGCAAAATATTCATCAAAGCCTCCGATTTCTTTCCAAAGTCCGGTCTTTATCATTATCGCCGCACCCGAGATATAATCTACGTCCTTGACATAGTTGTATTCCGGCTTTGACGGATCATCCAGTCTTCCGTAATTCCAACCGGAAGCATCAGACCATATAATTCCTCCGGCTTCCTGCAGCCTTCCATCCGGATATACAAGCTTGGATCCCACCATACCTATACTCTCATCGGAAGCCGCAAGCTCAACAAGCGAAGACAGCCATTCCTTATGGACCTTGGTATCGTTATTAAGGAAGAGTATATATTGTCCTCTTGCCTTAAGAGCCGCCTGGTTGCAGTTTTTCAGAAATCCCATATTTGAAGAATTTCTGCTGATAATAAGCCCGTCGATATAAGTGCCTATCTCAACGGTGGCATCCGTAGATACATCATCCGCCAATATTACCTCATACGGAGTCTCATCAAAATCGGTCTCCGCAATGATAGAACGAACACAGGCATAGGTATAGGCTAGCTGATTGTATGCCGGGATGACTATTGATACGAGCGGAGTCTCGGTCTTAGGTATAACGAGCAGACCGCCCTCGGAAAACTCTCCGCCTATCTTAAAATCTCCGCGAATGTATTTTCTGCCCTCTGCCGTACAGTAGAGCTTAAGCATATGTCCCGGATGACGCAGAGTATTTTTGACATAATGTATAAGCCTGCGCTTATTAGACTCTGCCGGAGCCCAGCTGTCAACAGCGGCGATAAGCTTACGCGAAGCTCTGCTTGCCATGCTTTGATGCTTTGCAAGATAGGCATTTCTTGCATCAAGTGCCTTGAGCTGTTCCTGCTGCGAGGCATTGATACGTTCTATATTTCTGATATGGTTCTGTGAGAGCCTCTCAACCTCACGCTCTTTTGAAAGCGCAGTCTTATGCTCCTCTATCTCATCCTGAAGTCTGAGATTCCATTCGGTAAGTTCTTCGATACGCTGCTTCTGTTCTCTGATAAGCTGAGGCGATACCGGCTCTCTTGCAAATCTGTCCGATATTGCATTAAGAGCATCCGAACCTCTTACCTTTTGCTGGAAATCAGCCTCGTACTCCTCATACTTATCCACACTTTCGGCATCTATGCCAAAGCATGCTACAAATCCCTTTTTATCGGGATATGCATACAGCATAGTCTTGTATGCATCATACCAATAACTCAATATACGGTATCTTACAAAGCCACGTTCCAAAGGCTCGTCATAAACCCACTCATAATCTATGAAATTATAGCTGCCGTTATCAGATACTATGACATTTTCAAATAATGCATCAAGATTATGACAAGCTTCCGAAGCTCCTCCGAGTACCCTGTCCAAAGCCTTGTTTATCTCATCCTCAGGCGCTTTTCCGTCTCGTATCTGTTCTGCCAGAAGCTTTGATAGTTCCGTGCCCTCCACATAATCAAAATCGGCATAGCTTATTCCATATCCGTTCTTGCCTGTATGAGCTCTTACGGCTGTTCCTCTTTCCTTAAGATCTGTCGATAACAGCTCATACTTATGCGAAAAGCTGTCTATGTGTGCATTTGCAGCCTTACTTAATGCAGATTTTCTGACAAAGCGTCTGTCCCCTGTTTCCGATATGAAGAGCTCGGTCTTAAGTGCATACTGTGGTGCTCTTGTTCTGTTAAATCTTATATAATCGGCAAAACGTATATCATCCTCTGCGAAACTTTGCTTATAGCCTGTATATACATACGCAAAGGAAGGCGCATATGCCGGGAACATTCCTTTTTCAAGCAGGCTTGAGTATAGAAGCTCATCATTATAGACCGCATTGCGTTCCTCAAAGCTTCCATCCTGTATATCCTTAAAGCTTCCCGCATTCGGCATGAAGCTGTCCGAATATATATTTTTGGCAAATGCGGCATTCGGAAGAGGATAATATCTCTTAATTCCGGCAAAGCCGCAGACATGCCCAAGCTTCTCAGCAAAATCCCAATCGATCGTAAGCTCCGGATGCCTCGGAAGTATGCCGGCTTTATACTTAAGCGCATCACAATTATCTGCAATAAATATAAGCGTTCCGCCTGCTTTGAGATGTGTACATGCATCACGCACAAATGAGAGCTTATCCTTTTTAAGCTCCCATTCTTCATCGGCTCCAGTGATATCCGCAATTATCACATCGTAGTCGTTATCTTCCGCTTCCTTAAGAAGCATTATATTATCTGTTATACCGGCATCGCTGTCATTAGCTTCCGAAGTACTGTGTCCGCTCAGGCGATATCTCTTTTTGATAAGCTCCAGTCTCTCTTCCGCAGGATCGACTATATCAATTCTTGCCACACGTTCGGAAAGTCTGACATAAGCTCCGAAATTCGCACCGAGGCAAAGCAGCTTATGCTCTCTGCTCCACGGGAAGCACTCGGCAACATCAGCTCTGTCGGGATTCAATGCCGTATAAATATCGGTATCGGAGGTCTCGGACAGTATGCTTCTGTCTGCTTCCTCCGAAGTTGTTCCTAATTCGTTATATTTTTCTATCAGACCGTAATAGATATCTTTCATCAGTTCTTTTTGACCTTGACCGCAGAATTCATGTCATATACACCTACGGTGTTCTTATTTGATATAACAGTGAGATTTAAGAGATCGTAAAGCCTATGATAAACAACATGCTCTCCCTGCTCAAAGCCGGTACAGCTCATACTGAGCAGATACTCGCCTCCCTGCAGATCCATCCTCTGCTTAAACTCTACCTCGTAGGTATCACCCTTTTTTGCAGCTTCCACCTCGGCATTTTCAAACAAGGTATTGGTGCCGCTTAAGTCGTTGCCCTTCTTGTCTCTGAATGTATATGTGAATATCGGAGCTTCAACAGCCGCATTGAAGCGAATGCGCTCCCTGATCGTAAATTCCTCTCCTTTAAGGATCAGATTTGTAAGTCTTCCGTCCTTATCAAGGATCCCGAAATCGTATATCTCTGCCCTTTTATCGCCGTATTCGTTAAGATTCGGATTGATATTCATGCTGCTGCGCATAAGCTCCGTACCGTTATCCTGCACAGCTGCTGCCGCATGTTCTGCGGCATTTTCCGAAACTCCGGTAACCTTGCCGTCATCGGAAGGCTCTGCCTGCTTATCTTCTCCCGCTATCTCTGCGTTATTGCTTAGTCCCGATGCATTTTCCTGCTGTGACTTAAGCACCTCATCCGCATTGTACTGACCTGCCAGTATGCGTTTATACAGATCGATTATCTCACCGGGGCGTCCCTCGGATACTTTTTCTCCGTCATTAAGGAGTATTGCCTTGTCGCAGTACTTAAGCACCGAACTCATATCATGTGTTACCATCAGTATGGTAGTGCCATTCTTCCTGAGCTTGTCCATATGGTGGTAGCATTTTGACTGGAAGAAGATATCTCCGACGGAAAGTGCCTCGTCGACTATAAGTATCTCCGGTTCTACATTGATGGCAAGCGCAAAGGCAAGTCTCACGAACATACCCGACGAATATGACTTGACCGGCTGATATACGAAATCCCCTATGTCGGCAAACTTAAGTATCTCATCAAGCTTGCCGTCCATCTCCTCCTTGGTGAAGCCCATCATGGTTCCGTTCATATAGATGTTTTCTATACCTGTGTATTCCATGTTGAAGCCCGCACCAAGCTCCAGGAGCGCGGACACCTTGCCGCGCACACTTACTGTGCCG
The DNA here is from genome assembly GCA_030540255.1 of Eubacteriales bacterium. Taxonomy (GTDB): domain Bacteria; phylum Bacillota; class Clostridia; order Lachnospirales; family Lachnospiraceae; genus Avilachnospira. The sequence goes on from JAUNWP010000005.1 coordinate 50,510, forward strand.
CTTGTAGGTGTCAGCACTCCCGTTATGATCTTAAGCATAGTAGACTTGCCGGAACCGTTGGTGCCTATTATTCCGACCGACCGGCCTTCCTCAACATCAAAGGATACTCCCTTTAAGGCATAAAAATCCTTATGAAGCTTCTTTTTTGTAAGTCCAAGTGATTCCTTCAGTCTGTCTGTGTTTTTATCATAAAGTCTGTAGACCTTTTCAACGTCTCTGACTTCTATAGCTTTACTCATTTACTCTGTCTTGTCTCGATAAATTTCTCTAATCTCTCCATAGCCTTCTGCAGATCCTCAAGAGAATATGCATAGGATATGCGCAGGAAGCCTTCTCCGGAATTTCCGAATGCGCTGCCCGGTACTACGGCAAGCTTCTGCTCATTAAGTATGGCATTGGCAAATTCATCCGAACTCATTCCGAATTTCTTGATGCAAGGGAAGAGATAGAACGCTCCCTTTGCCTCAAAGCAAGGTATGCCCATATTGTTGAACTTATTGAGCAGATAACGGCGTCTGCGATCATACTCGCTGCGCATTATCTTGATATCCTCTTCTCCGTAACGAAGTGCGGATACTCCTGCATACTGTGATAAGGTCGGAGAGCACATTATAGCAAACTGGTGTACCTTCTTCATCTGCTCCATTATAGGCTCCGGTCCTGCCGCATAACCGAGTCTCCATCCTGTCATGGCAAATGCCTTGGAGAAGCCGTTTACGACCACTGTTCTCTCTCTCATACCCGGAAGAGAAGCAATACTTACAAATCTCTCATCTCCGTAGGTAAGCTCTGCATAGATCTCATCACTTATCACAAAGAGATCATGCTCTATGATGACCTTGGCTATCTTCTCAAGGTCCTCTCTCTCCATTATTGCTCCCGTAGGATTGTTCGGATAAGAGAGGAATACCATCTTGGTCTTGTCTGTAATGGCTGCCTCAAGCTCCTCCGGCTGCAGACGGAATTCATTTTCGGCCTTAAGGTCTATGACCACAGGCACTGCGCCCGCCATTATTGCGCAAGGCTTATAGGATACAAAGCAAGGCTCCGGGATGATTATCTCATCTCCTCTGTCAAGCATGGCTCTGAAACATGCGTCTATCGCCTCCGAGCCTCCGACCGTAACAAGTATCTCATCCTTTGGATCATAGCTCAGATCGTATTTACGCTTCATGAACTTGGCTATTTCTTTGCGAAGCTCCAAAAGTCCGGCATTTGCAGTGTAGAAGGTCTTGCCCTTATTCAGCGCATTGATGCCTTCCTTTCTGATGTGCCACGGTGTATCAAAATCCGGCTCTCCTACTCCGAGTGAAATGACGTCCGGATCGTTCATCTCACTTACAAGATCGAAGAATTTACGTATTCCTGACGGCGGAATAGCTTCGATATAGCTGTTTAACGGGTTTCTCATGTCGTAACTATCCTCTCATCTCTCGAATAACCCTGATAGTCAAATCCGTCCTGCTTATACTTCTTAAGTATAAACTGTGTTGTAGTGCTGATAACCCCGTCAATAGTAGACAGCTCCTCGGATACGAACATAGCGATCTCTCGCATTGACTTACCGCTGATAAATACAATAAAATCACAGCTTCCGCTGATAAGGAAGATACTCTCTACCTGAGGATATCTTGAGATCTGCGCAGCCATCTGATCAAAACCTACACCCTTTTGCGGTGTAGCCTTAACTTCTATAAATGCATCCGCTGTCTCCTCGCCTGCCTTATCCCAGTTAATAAGGGTATGGTATCCGCAGATCACCTTCTCTGCCTCAAGCTTGCTGAGCTCACTCTCTACGGCTTCCGGTGTACTGCAGGTTATCGCCGCCAGATCATCTGTACTGATTCTTGCATGATTTTCAATTGCACTGAGCAGTCTTTCTCTCATAACATTCTCCTTTACTGTGTTCCTTAAGCACAGCCTTTCTTCCCAGCGATTAAATACGGATTGCTTCGTATGCTGCCGCTTCAACGACTGCAGTCCGGCTTTAATCGATAAAATACAAAGTTACCTTGTCGAGTTCGTCGCCCTCGGGTCGTCTCAGCGAAGAATCGCCCTCGGTATCTGTCCTCCTTATTGCAACGCCCTTAGATGTGAAACCAATCACATTTAAGGGCACACCGGCGGTTGCGGCGGCTCTCGCCAACTCTCCGGTATCAGATGACAGCCACACCCTGCATCCGGGTGCATGCAGACGATACGGATTCAATGAAAACATCTCGCACACCTCTATGGTCTGCTGCAAGACCGGAATACTCTTTTGGGCATACATTCCTCCGCTTTTGTTTGCTTTCAGCAGTCTCCATAAAGCAGCCAGCACTCCGCCCTCGCTTCCGTCCTCGACAAGCCCCGACTCATGATATCTTGTATAAAGCCTATTAAGCTCGGCTCCCTCAGTACTTGTTCCGGCAGCTTTGTCACATTCTCCTTCGGGCTCCTCTGTCTCCGTACAGATCTTGCTCTGTGATGCCTCACATATAATATCGGCATTTTCAAACACGGCAAAAAAGCTCTCGGAGTATCTCTCCTTAAGCTTAGGAAAGCATGCCGGAGCATTATACACAGCTATGCTTCCCTCGAGTCCGGCGTAACCTGTGACAACGATATCCATTATTTAAAGTGCGGAAAGCACCATCGGCAATACCATTGCCACTACAAGCACAACGGCAAGAACGCCCATTATTACCTTAACAAGCTTTGGATTCATCATCTTAAAAATTTCTCCTTATAAATCATCATATTATATGAAACGGCTGTATGCCGATCTTTGTCTGCTGTTATACGCTCGCAGCCTATAGGTATCCGCATTTTGTTTATGTGGGTCATCTGCTGCCCCGTGCGCTGAAATAATTATTGTAGCTTATAATCGGCTGACGGACAATACTCCTTAAGAAAGCATTCTCCGCACTTAGGTCTGTTGGCAATACATATACTGCGTCCGAGAGTGATAACATCTATATTCCAAAGTATCCAGTGATCCTCAGGCAGCAGCTTCATAAGCTCGAATTCCGCCTTGGTCGGATCGAATGTGTCTGTAATTCCAAGCAGTCTGCTGATACGCTTTACATGTGTATCAACCACTATGCTCGGCTCATTGTAAATGTTTCCGCGTATGACATTCGCAGTCTTTCGTCCGACTCCGCTCAGTGCTGTGAGTTCTTCAAGTTCCTTCGGCACTATCCCTTCATGTCTCTCTGTAAGCTCCTTTGCGCAGGCAATGATATTCTTTGCCTTATTGTGATAAAAACCTGTCGATCTTATATCAGTCTCAAGCTCTTTGATATCCGCAGCCGCAAAATCCTCAAGACTTGTATATTTCCTGAACAGATCCTTGGTGACCACATTCACTCTGGCATCCATACACTGCGCACTCAGTATGGTTGCAATAAGCAGCTGCCATGCATTGTCATGATCAAGATAGCACCTGTAGTCTGTGCCGTATTCGGCATCAAAGGCATCAAGTATTGCCTTTATGCGCTCTTTTTTTGCCTTAATACTCTCTTTCATGTGTGTATTATCTGCCATGCCGCAGCCTTTTTCATACGATTCATCAGTGCCTTGCCGATCTCGGCCTCATCATATCCCTCTGCCGCAATAAATTCTATGCCTTCCGCATCCATCTCTCTGAGAAGCTCGAAAAGCTTATGTGCCGTCTCAGCTTCATCCTCACGGCTTCCTGTTGATTTAATGCTCAGTTTATTCTTTATATCCGGATCAAGTCTCACAAGATCACTTATACATTCATCCGAGCAAAGCAATGCTGTACATTTACCGGCAGCTGTTTTCTCCATGGCAAGTTTATATATGCCCTCAGCCTTTTTTACAGGATCGCTGCCGTCCACAAGTATCATTTCCGCCTTTGGCGCATAATGCCTGTACTTCATGCCGGGTGCCTTAGGTCTTACACCTTCGGCAAGAGGTCCCTTAAGTGCGGCATCCTCGCTTAAGCTTATGCCGAGAGTTTCCTCTATCATCTCACTTGTGACTGCCCCCGGTCTGAGGAGCTGCAGATTATCTCCGCTCACATCCAATATTGTGGACTCAAGTCCTATCTCACAGTCTCCGCCGTCGACTATTGCCTCAATTCTCCCTGAGAGATCCTCTATGCAGTGTGCAGCAGCAGTCGTACTCGGTCTGCCCGAGATATTTGCACTCGGCGCCGCTATATAAGCTCCGGAGGCTGCTATCAAAGCCTTTGCAACCGGATGTACCGGATATCTTACCGCCACCGTATCCAGCCCTCCTGTAGTCTCATACGGGATAAGATCCGTCTTTTTGAACACCATAGTCAATGGACCGGGCCAGTACTTATCAGCCATTATTCGTGCCGCATCAGATATATCCGAAGCAACAGCATCAAGCTGCGAAATATCCGATATATGCACAATAAGAGGATTATCCGAAGGCCGTCCCTTTGCCTCGTATATTCGTCGCGAGGCCTCCTTAAGTCTTGCATCTCCTCCAAGTCCGTAGACCGTCTCTGTCGGAAATGCAACAAGACCGCCGTTTCTGAGTATCCCGGCTGCCTCGGCTATCTTGGCCTGATCCGCCTCACTTATTTGTCCTGTTCTCTTGAAATCTTCAAGTACAAGAAGCTTAGTATCCATATCACCCCTGCGTGCGGTAATCCAGCACGCTCCAAATATCACTTGTATCGTAGCCGAGTCGCCATAAGGCGATACCGCCTGCGTTATTTTCCTTTACAACATTCATCTTGGCTGCAAGCGAATCCGCATCCTCAAGCCATAGCTGCTTTGTAACTCCTCCGGTAACAAGCTCAGCGTATTTCTGACCGCTCAGCTCATCAAATTCCACAGTCATGCCGTTGCTCTCGGCATAAGCTGCCGCAGCCTTAATACCCATGGTCTCGGATCTTGAAGTTCCGCTGCTGTCCGTGCTCCACAGTCTTGTATACAAAGGAAGCGCCGCTATTGTTCGCTCCGGTTCCACATCCTTGAAGCATTCATCCAGACCGTAATCAACATATTGCAGTGAAGAGTTTGATCCGGGCTCTTTTGTATGCTCATCATACAACATGACTACTACATAATCGGCAAATACGCCCTGCTCATCCATGCGATAAAAGTCATTAAAATTGTACGGCACATAGTTATCTACCGACAAAACTATACCTGCCTTACGACACTCCACCGAAAGCTCTCTGAAGAACTGTGCATAGCTCTCACCTGCACTCGGGCTTATACCCTCAAAATCCAGATTAAAGCCGTCATATCCGTAGCTTGCCGCATCCTGCATAAGTCTTGCTATGAAATCACGTCTGTTTGCCGCACTCTTAAAATAAGTTCCGGTATTGAAATCACTCACTGCGGCTGCCTGATTAAAGTTATCCACACATACCCAGACCTTACAGCCTGCGGCATGTGCCTTGGCAATATACTCCGAGCTTGAATAATTGATATAGCTTCCGTCGGCTCCGCTTATCTGTATCCATGTAGGCGATATCACATTGATATGAGAGCTTGCATCGGCAATCATGCCTTCAAGCTCGGCATTGGCTGCATTCCCGTATATACCGTGCCACGCAAGCACGACCTTCTCCGCTAAGAGTGTATGCTTGACCTCAGGCTCCGTATAATTATCAGGCACGGTCTGTTCAACAGGCTCGGACAACTTCTTTGTACGTACAAAGCCCGAATATCCTGTATCTGTCACCACACTGCACCAGGTATCATTGCGGTCGGTCACCTTCACGCTCTCTCCCTTATCAAGCTCGCAAAGCAGCGGTGATCTGACATCGCGCTTTGTACGAAGCTGAGTCTTGCCTTTAATGGAAGCAGTAAGCTCATTTGTACCGCTTTTATCTATAAATACACGCTTTGCCGCTTCATCCTCCCCGCAAAATGCAGTGATCACTATATGAGAGTACGCAGCGACCGTATCCGCCTGAACAAAATATCTTCCGTCTCTTTCTAATATCTCCGCAGCTCCGTCTCTTACAGAGCTCATACCTATATCCACAGTCTCATCCGGAAGCGTATAGCTTAACAGCTCATCCGTATCGCTCCAAAAGAATCTCGAATTAAGCTTATCATGAACGTAATCTATCGGAAGATACAGCTTGCCGCCGGTGTAGTATGCCGTATCTGTAAAGTCGGCTTCATTATTGAGATACATCCTGACCTCATCACCGCTTACTTCAAGCCATTCAGCAAGCTCTTTTCGCTCGCTTGACGGCATATGTCCGGCTATAAATCCCCTTCCGAATCCTATCCATGCAAGTCCTAAGAAAATGAGGAATAAGATAAGCTTAAAAATGCCTCCGGTTCTATTCTGTTTTCTTCGCCTTGAATTTTTCATAAAAAATAAACTTCTCAGAACCCGGCAAGCTCCAAAATGCTTCGCTTTACCATTTTTCGGCTCTGAACAATTAAAATATTATACCATCCCGCGTAAATAAAAATCAACCTGACGGCTTTCGCAGTGTTTGGGCAGATAATCGTGATAAGGCTCGTTCAGGTTGATTTTTCTCTGTATTCAGTTGTCTTTTTGCAGTCGGCTTTGAAACTTGGAAATATTTACCGTTTATATCATCGCTTAAGAGCTCGGCTGACTGCTCGGATGATACTGTGACACATTACGATAAAAATAAATATCTGAAATAAAATTGTGATACTTGTTTACTAAAGATGTTCAGGAGTTCCGATGGCGAATGCCTGATGTTTATGTTTAGATCCGTTACAAATAATACGATGTTTTAAGAATAAGCCGTCTGCGATACACCGCATTTACATTATGCACAAAAAGCCGAAGGCTTTCAATTAAATAAGAATAAACAATCTATAAAAATTCTGTAAACTATAACCTACCTAATTGCTATCCTTTAAGATTTGTTGTATTATTATTAGACTTATAAGGAGCGCTATGAGAATAGAAAGAATCAATGAAAATTCCATAAGGTGTACTCTTACAAGCTTTGACTTAAGTGTCCGCAACCTCAATCTACGCGAGCTTGCTTACGGATCAGAAAAAGCGAGAAAGCTTTTTGAAGAAATGATGAGTAAGGCCAGCAGCGAGGTTGGTTTTAATGCGGAGAATACCCCTATCATGATAGAGGCTATTCCGATGAGCAGTGATTCCATCCAGCTTATCATCTCCAAGGTTGCCAATCCCGACGAGCTCGACACTCGTTTCTCAAAGTTCACGCAGAACCCTGCCCTCAAAAAAGAAGCTGAGAACTGGATCAACAAGCTTGCTTCGGCACTGCTTGAAGGAGCCGATGGTTTTGCAGAGCAGCTGAAACAGCTTAATCAGGGTGCGGCAGATACTGCGCCTGCCGGAAGCGATGCAGAGCGAAGCGAGACCGAATCGAGTCCCGATACCGTTACAGAACACAGAGCCTTCTCTTTCGATGAGCTTGATACAGTTATCAAGGCAGCCGAGACAGTACGCGGATGTAATATCTGCAGTACGCTCTACAAGAGCCCGATCGACGGCCGTTATGTATTGCTCATCAACAATTCCGACATATCAAAGGAAGATTTCGCCAAGGCCTGCAATGTTTTTGCGGAATACGGACGTATGATCAAGACGGTTCAGGATACCGCAGCTTATTATGCAGAGCATTATAAGTTCATTACCGGTCCCGAGGCCGTAGCAAAATTAGGACAGCTTTAAGAAAAAGTCTGACAGAGTACAAAGAGACATTAATATTTCAGTAAGCAATTAACGGAGGATATATATAATGACTATCACTAAGGATATGCGCATCGGTGAGCTTCTCACACTTGACAATGCACAGTTCATCGCTGCTGCTCTTATGAATTCGGGCATGCACTGCCTCGGATGCCCTGCATCACAGATGGAGACACTTGAAGAGGCTTGTGCCGTACACGGCATCAGCTGCGATGTACTTGTTTCACAGCTTAACGAGATCTTAAGCGGTGAGGCTCCGACAGAAGCCTGATCTGTACAAAATAATAAAGCATAATAATTGAGCGGATGCCTAAGGGCATCCGCTTTGTTGTGTAAAAAGGGTAATAGTCGTCTTCGCAGCTGCAAGCAGCTGCTTTACCGACTGCAGTCCGGCTTTAATCCATTTATCGATTAACTACGGATTGCTTCGTACTCCGTACTCTCGCAATCCTACGAAAATTCGCACCCGCTTCTTTCGAAGCTTTGTGCTCATTTTCGTTTGGCCGTCCTATAGTCGTCTTCGCAGCTGCAAGCAGCTGCTTCTTCGACTGCAGTCCGGCTTTAATCTATAAAAATACCCGAGCAGTGATCTGCTCGGGTATCTTGATCTTAACTTATCAATTATGCCTGAATAGCTCCCATAGGGCAAGCTGAC
>JAUNWP010000110.1 GCA_030540255.1 Eubacteriales bacterium
CAGACCGCCAATGCCAAAGGGATGGACCAGAATAATGGATGGTAATTCCATGCCGCCCTCAGGTCTCCGCGCAATGCCGATATCCAGGCTCTCGACATTCCGCAGCCTGCACAGGATATGCCTGTCACAAACTTTATCGGACAGCCTATTCCTGAAAATGCAAATGCTCCGTAGAGCAGCACTATCGCCGCCACGGAGCATATTATTTCTTTGTGTCTTACTTTATGCATTTTCAGCCTCTTCGAGCGCATCCCTGTATTCGAGATCCCGCTGCAGGGGTTCAAGAAAATGCACAAGCATATCTCTCTGAGAGCCGATAAGATAATCCTTATCTATCTCTTTGTAATTAAAGCTCTTCTTTCCGCCCTGCTGCATCCTGTTCCAAAACTTAAGTATATCCCTGAAAGGAATATAGTAATTCTCAAGCCTTGAGGTATACGACAATATAATAAAGCTTATACCACCCTGCTCCTCAAATTCCTTCATAAACCTGACCTGATGAGGATGAAGGTTCTGGAGAGGCCACAGATCCGCCTTACATTCCTTGGCATCAAAGCAGACAGGTATACCCTGCACAACTCCGATATAATCTACGGTAGATTTCTGATCAAAATAGGCCAGCGTGATCTGTGTATGATCCTTATTCATATCTATCGGAGTGATAGGTGTAGGTATCTTCTGTATGAGTGCAAGTCCGCGCTCACGGTAGCCTTCAATAGTATGATTGATCAGCTCCTCAAGCTCCGAGCCTCTCAGCCCACGTGATTTCCATGTACCCATTCATCCCAATCCTTGATGATAGAACGATCGTCGAAATAGTTGATGCGCATAGCCGCACGTACCTCTGCCAGAGTTGCCTCCGTAGTCTCACGTGCCGCCTTGGTACCGCTCTCAAGTATGTCATAGACGTCAGAGATATTAGCCTCCCATCTTGCTCTCTCTGCACGTATAGGCTCAAGCATCTCCTCCATTACCTTAAGCAGGAACTTCTTGCACTTAACGTCTCCGAGTCCGCCTCTTGTATAATGCTCCTTCATCTCGTCAAGGTTCTTGTAGTCCGGCATGTACTCCGCAAACTGATCCTCTCTTGAGAATGCATCAAGATATGTAAATACCATATTGCCATCAACATGTCCCGGATCCTCGATATTGATATGAGTCGGATCCGTGTACATGCCCATGACCTTGGTCTTGACCGTCTTGGCATCATCCGAAAGGTAGATACAGTTTCCGAGTGACTTACTCATCTTAGCCTTGCCGTCTGTTCCCGGAAGTCGTCTCTGGGTAGCATTTTCAGGAATCAATATCTCAGGCTTAACAAGCACATCACAGTTATAGGTCTGATTGAAGCGCTGTACTATCTCTCTGGTCTGCTCGATCATCGGCATCTGATCCTCTCCGGCAGGAACCGTAGTTGCCTTAAATGCCGTAATATCCGCAGCCTGTGATACCGGATAGGTAAAGAAGCCCGCCGGAAGACCGGCCTCGTTATCATTTACATTTTCATTGTCGTTAAAGCCTCTCATCTTCATCTCCGACTTAACGGTAGGGTTACGTGAGAGTCTCTGAGTAGTAACAAGATTCATATAGTAAAATGTCAGCGAATGCAGCGCAGGGATAGCCGACTGTATGCAGATATGCGACTTATCCGGATCGATGCCTGCCGAAAGATAATCAAGTGTTACCTCGATTATATTGTCACGTATCTTCTTGGGATTGTCCCAGTTATCAGTAAGCGCCTGATCATCTGCTATAAGTATATATATATCATCAAACTTACCCGAATTCTGCAGCTCTACTCTGCGTCTTAAGGAGCCGACATAATGTCCGAGATGGAGCTTGCCTGTCGGTCTGTCTCCCGTAAGTATGATCTTCTTCTTTGCATCCTTTGCTTCCATTTACGCCTCCAAGCGGTCAATTCATAATATCATCGGCATCAGCCGA
>JAUNWP010000046.1 GCA_030540255.1 Eubacteriales bacterium
GCAGGTCGAAGGAGAGGGAATACATGGTACTGGATGAGATAAAGAAGAAAGAACGAAGGGAAGGACGAGAAGAGGGGCTTGAGGAAGGCATAGAGATTGGCAAAGAAAAAAATATGGAGAGTATAGTGATTCAGCTCCTACAGAAGATGCATGATGCAAAGCAGGTAGCTGAGCTCCTTGACATGCCACTTAAAGAGGTAGAGCGGATAGCAGAGCAAGGCCATATTGATTTGTAACTGTGGATAATCAGGATATCTCCGGGCAATAATGTCGATTAAACTTATATGATGGAGAGCACCTTTTATATTCTCTTGCACTTTAATAAGTTACATTGAAAAAACGATTGACATTACGGAAATCGGAATTATAATGAAAAACAATTAAATAAAAGAAACCGATGAGGGAGAGTAAGTAGTTACCGCCAAGTGTCGAAGAGAGAGCTGCGGATGGTGTGATCGCAGACGATAATACGGTGATGAATGGACTTCCGAGGGCACGGTCAAAGGCTAAGCCGAGTATTCCGTGACGAGAGACATGCGTAAGTTGTCGGGGATGTGATGGCATCCCGCAGAGTGTGTGACATTCACAAATCAAGGTGGCACCGCGGATATTGTATCTAAGTTTATTCGTCCTTGACAGATTTTTTAATGAAAGTCTGTCAAGGACTTTTGTGTTTTTACAACAACACCGAAAGGAGCCACAATGCAATTCTCACCGTCTTTGGAAGAAGTAAAAAAGATAGCGGCAGAGGGAAAATATGACATAGTTCCCATATCCTGCGAGATACTCTCGGATGCATTTACACCGATAGAACTCATGCGTATCTTCAAAAATGTCTCAACGCATTGCTACATGCTTGAATCCGTAAGCCCGGATGAGAACTGGGGCAGATATACCTTCATGGGCTATGATCCCAAATTGGAGATAAGCTGTGCCGACGGCGTTGTAAGAGCCGGTGAGGTAAAACTTAAGACAGATGATTTGCCGGGCTTTATCAGAGGAATAATGGCTGAGCATAAGAGTCCGAGGATAAAGGGACTGCCGGGATTTACGGGAGGACTGGTAGGATATTTCTCATATGATTTTCTTTCCTACACCGAGCCTGCGGTTCGCATCAAGACAGAGGATGAGGAGGGATTCAGAGATCTTGACCTGATGCTCTTTGACAAGGTGATAGTTTTTGACAATTACACTCAGAAGCTGATACTGATCGCCAACACAGGGCTTAAGGATATAGAGACAGGCTATAACAAGGCTGTAATGGACATTAAGAATATGATCTCTCTTATCCGTACCGGAGCAAAGAAAAAGGAAGCACCGGGTAAGCTTCTCGGAGAGCCGACACAGCTCTTCGCCAAAGAAGCCTACTGTGAGATGGTGGAGAAGGCCAAGCATTATATCAAAGAGGGAGACATTTTCCAGGTCGTACTCTCCAACAGATTGTCGGCACCTTATGAGGGAAGCCTGCTCAATGCATACAGAGTACTTCGTACTATCAACCCATCACCGTATATGTTCTATTTTTCGGGAACAGATGTGGAATTTGCGGGAGCTTCGCCGGAGACTCTTGTAAAGCTTGAAGAGAGCGTGCTGCACACCTTCCCACTTGCCGGAACAAGACCGAGAGGCAAGACAGCCGAAGAAGACGAGAGACTTGAGCAGGAGCTGCTCAAGGATGAAAAGGAGCTTGCAGAGCACAATATGCTGGTGGATCTCGGCAGAAACGATCTCGGCAGAGTAAGCCGCTTCGGAAGCGTAGAGGTCGAAAATCTGCATATGATATTAAAGTATTCGCATGTCATGCATATCGGCTCTACGGTAAGAGGAGTGATAAGAGAGGACAAGGATGCCATAGATGCGATAAGCGCCGTGCTTCCTGCCGGAACCTTGTCGGGAGCACCCAAGATCAGAGCGTGTCAGATCATAGCTGAGCTTGAGAATAACAAGCGAGGCATCTACGGAGGTGCAATAGGCTATCTTGCCTTTAACGGAGATATGGATACCTGCATAGCGATAAGACTTGCCTATAAGAAAAACGGCAAGGTATTTGTGAGAAGCGGTGCAGGCATAGTTGCGGATTCGGTTCCCGAAAAGGAATATCAGGAATGTATAAACAAGGCGGCAGCCATTGTGAGTGCTCTTAAGAAGGCAGAGGAGGATGAGCTGTGATATTGCTGATAGATAATTACGACAGTTTTTCTTACAACCTGTATCAGCTTGTCGGAGAGCTTGATCCGGATATCAAAGTTATCCGTAATGATGAGCTGAGTGTTAAGGAGATAGAGGAGCTTCATCCGGATCACATCATATTGTCACCGGGACCCGGAAGACCCGAGGATGCAGGTGTGACTATGGAGGTTGCAGCAAAGCTTTCACCGAAGATCCCCACTTTGGGAGTCTGCCTAGGACATCAGGCGATATGTGCGGCATACGGAGCAAGAGTCACATATGCAAGCAGGCTGATGCACGGCAAGCAGTCGGATACGGAGCTTGATACCAAGAGTAAGCTATTTGAGGGACTTCCGGATATCGTAAAGGTAGCAAGATATCATTCGCTTGCCGCAGATTCCGATACCATACCTGAGGTGCTTAAGATAACGGCAAGAACCGTAGGACTCGGAGAAATAATGGCTGTAGAGCACAGGGAATATCCTATATACGGAGTACAGTTTCATCCCGAATCTATAATGACTCCGGAGGGCAGAAGGATGCTTGCCAATTTCCTAAGCATTAAGGCTTAAGTATTTATTATGTTAAAACAGAATTATTATTATATTTGAGGCAGTAATTATATCGAAACATAATAATATGCATGCTTTCTTTACTGTTTGTGAGATGAAATATAAGCAGGTATAAAGTTTTAAGAGCGGTTAGAGCAGTAGATATTTCGAAGAGATTATTCGCATATATCTGACTGAAGGGCAAAACATTTACATAAAACGACATAAACATAAAGAAAATCGAAATAATATCAGAGAGGAGCGTCAAGATGATCAAGGAAGCAATAATCAAGATAGTAAATAAAGAAGATCTCAGCTACGATGAGGCGTACACAGTCATGAATGAGATCATGAACGGTGAGACCTCTGCTACACAGAATGCCGCATTTCTGGCGGCACTTTCCACCAAGAGCTCAAGAGCCGAGACTATAGACGAGATCGCAGGCTGTGCAGAGGCAATGCGTTCACATGCACTTAAGTGCGATACCACGGGGCTTGAGGTGACCGAGATAGTCGGAACAGGAGGAGACGGAGCACAGAGCTTCAATATTTCCACGACCTCTGCATTCATAGCGGCAGCAGGCGGTGCAAAGGTTGCGAAGCACGGCAATCGTGCGGCATCATCAAAATGCGGAACGGCGGACTGCCTTGAGGCATTAGGCGCAAACATCGTACTAGAGCCGGAAAAATGCCGTGAGCTCCTTGAGACGGCAGGCATGTGTTTCTTCTTTGCACAGAAATATCACAGCTCCATGAAGTATGTCGGAGCCATCCGCAAGGAGCTTGGCTTCCGTACCGTTTTCAACATACTCGGACCTCTCACAAATCCGGGAAAGCCTACTTATTTTCTCTTAGGCGTATATGACGAGTATCTTGTAGAGATGCTTGCCAAGGTACTTACCAGCCTCGGAGTAAAGAGAGGAATGGTTGTATACGGAAGAGACAAGCTTGACGAGATATCCGCAAGTGATGAGACCTTTGTATGTGAGTTCAAGGACGGATGGTACAAGAGTTACACTATCGCACCTGAGGATTTCGGGCTTACAAGATGCCGGAAGGAGGAGCTTGTTGGAGGAGATCCTGCAGAAAATGCAGAGATCACAAAGAAGGTGCTTAAGGGTGAGCCGGGACCGCGCAGAACTGCTGTACTTATGAATGCCGGAGCTGCACTATATGTTTCAGGTAAGGCAGAGAGCATGGCAGACGGCATCAGACTTGCCGCAGAGCTTATAGATAACGGAAGCGCCTATGCCAAGATGGAAGAGTTTGTAAAGGGTACGGTACAGTGAGTATATTAAATGAAATAGCGGAATATGCTGCCTACAGAGTTTTCCTTGATAAGAGAGAATATAGTCTTGAAGAGCTTAAGGAAAAGTGTGAGGAGCTTATAAGCCGTGAAGATAATGCAAATTCTCCGGATGAAGCAGGTTTATACCGCTTCGGGCAGGCTTTAAAAAAGCCCGGAATAAGCATTATCAGTGAGATCAAGAAGGCATCTCCGTCAAAGGGAATCATCTCGGAGGATTTTCCTTATCTTGATATTGCGGGGGCATATGAGAGAGCAGGTGCGGACTGCATATCCTGCCTTACGGAGCCTAAGTGGTTCATGGGTTCGGATGATATATTTGCCGCAGTAAGGGCATACTCTAAGCTTCCTATGATACGCAAGGACTTTGTGGTGGATGAGTATCAGATCTATCAGGCAAAGCTCTTGGGAGCGGATGCGGTGCTGTTGATATGCGCATTGCTTGATGCGGAAACGATAAGCTATTATCTTGACATTTGCAGTAAGCTTGGTATGGATGCACTTGTCGAAGCACATGATGCGGATGAGATCACGGAGGCGCTTAAGGCAGGCACCAAGATAATCGGAGTCAATAACCGCAATCTTAAGGATTTCAGCGTGGATTTTGAAAATGCCGGAAAGCTGCGCTCTATGGTACCGGAGGATAAGGTATTCGTAGCCGAAAGCGGAGTAAAGGATGCAGATGATGTGCGGCTCATCAAAGCCATGGGAGCGGATGCGGTGCTTACCGGTGAAGCGCTTATGCGTGCCGAGGACAAGGCAGGACTCATCAGGGCATTTAAGGAAGCGTGATATGGGAGCATTGATCAAGATATGCGGCATAAGACGAAACGAGGATGCGGATTACATTAACGAAGCAAAGCCGGATTATGCGGGATTTATATTCTGGGATAAAAGCTTCAGATATGTGGATCTTGAGACCGCACTCAGACTTAGAGCAAAGATAGATCCTTGCATCAAAACAGTAGCCGTCTTCGTTGATGAGAGCCGTGAAAGGATAATCGAAACGGTCAAAAGCGGTGCTGTATCCGTTGTGCAGCTGCATGGGTCTGAGGATGAGATTTATATCCGAAAGCTGAAGGAAGAGCTTCCGGATAATACCAAGATATGGAAGGCATACAAGGTAAGAAATGCGGAGGATATAGCCGCAGCCGAGGCTTCTGCCGCAGATGAGATACTATTGGATAACGGTTACGGTACGGGTGAATGCTTTGATCATAGGCTGCTCGGAGACGGAAGCGGTCTTGGCCGTAGATTTATCCTTGCGGGCGGCATGAGACCCGACAATATCGCAGAGGCTATAAAGAAATTCAGTCCTTACATGATAGACATATCAAGCGGAGTCGAGACAGATAAGTATAAGGACAAGGATAAGATAAGAAGAGCCGTTGATGCGTGCAGAAGCTGTAGGTGAGTCGCTGTTAATCTGTGAAGGATTGCGCGAGCCAGCTAATTCTTGGACAAGTCGGCTATGTGTCACGAAGTAAGAATGCTGCAGGAGCATAGCTGTGAGCGCACTAAAGAAGACGAAGGACAGCAGAGTGCCGAGTGAGGCATTTACAGGAATAATATAAGAAGGGTGGGTCGGTAAGAACTGCCCGGGAGGAATAAGATGTCAAAAGGAAGATTCGGAATACACGGAGGACAATACATCCCCGAGACACTGATGAATGCGGTGATAGAACTCGAGGAGGCATACAACCATTACAAAAACGATCCTGAGTTCAATGCGGAGCTTGAAAAGCTCTTTAACGAATATGTAGGAAGACCGTCACTGCTCTACTATGCGGAGAAGATGAGCAAGGATCTCGGAGGCGCAAAGATATATCTTAAGCGTGAGGATCTCAACCACAGCGGCGCACACAAGATAAACAATGCCATTGCACAGGTACTGCTTGCAAAGAAGATGGGTAAGACCAGGGTTATAGCTGAGACCGGAGCGGGTCAGCACGGAGTGGCAACCGCTACAGCCGCCGCTCTCCTCGGACTTGAGTGCGAGGTCTACATGGGCGAGGAAGACACCAAGCGTCAGGCACTCAATGTATACAAGATGAAGCTGCTGGGAGCCAAGGTACACCCGGTTACAAGCGGAACGGCTACACTTAAGGATGCCGTATCGGAGACCATGCGTGAGTGGACAAACCGTATAGCGGATACCCATTATGTACTGGGATCGGTTATGGGACCGCATCCCTTCCCTACTATGATCAGGGATTTCCAGGCTGTTATATCCAAGGAAATCAAGGAGCAGTGTCTGGCAAAGGAAGGCAGACTGCCGGATTACGTGCTTGCCTGTGTAGGCGGAGGATCCAATGCAATAGGAGCGTTTTATCATTTTATTGAGGATAAGGATGTCAGGCTTATTGGCTGCGAGGCTGCCGGAAGAGGTGTTGATACCTTTGAGACTGCGGCAACCATGGCAACAGGAAGACTCGGCATATTCCACGGAATGAAATCATATTTCTGTCAGGATGAGTTCGGTCAGATCGCTCCGGTGTACAGCATTTCCGCGGGACTCGATTATCCGGGAGTAGGCCCTGAACATGCATGGCTGCACGATACCGGACGTGCGGAGTATGTTCCGGTTACGGATGATGAAGCAGTCGAGGCATTTGAATATCTGTCAAGGACAGAGGGAATCATACCGGCTATAGAATCGGCTCATGCAATTGCCTATGCCATGAAGCTTGCGCCTACGCTCGACAAGAATAAGATAATGGTTATAAATGTTTCGGGACGCGGAGACAAGGATTGTGCCGCAATCGCACGCTACAGAGGGGAGGATATCCATGACTAAGATCAAAGATGCATTTGCAAAGGGCAAGGCCTTTATACCTTTCGTTACCTGCGGAGATCCCGATTTGGAGACAACGGAGGCCATAGTCAAGGCTATGGCAGAGGCAGGTGCCGATATCATAGAGCTTGGTATTCCTTTTTCGGATCCTACGGCAGAGGGACCTGTTATACAGGCTGCCAATATCAGAGCACTTTCAGGCGGTGTGACTACGGACAAGGTGTTTGAGCTTGCGGCAAAGCTTAGCAAGGAGATAGATGTTCCGCTTGTATTCATGACTTATGCAAATGTCGTATACTCCTATCACAGCAATAAGGAAACAGGCGTGGAAGGAGGAACCGAGAAGTTTGTTAAGCGTATGGCCGAGTGCGGAGTGAGCGGACTCATACTTCCGGATGTTCCTTATGAGGAAAAGGATGATTTTGCGCCGGTATGCAGAAAGTACGGAGTTGATTTCATATCACTCATCGCACCGACCTCGCATGACAGGATAAGGATGATCGCAAAGGAAGCAGAGGGTTTTGTTTATTGCGTATCCTCACTCGGAGTCACGGGTGTGAGAAGCAAGATCACTACCGATATAGGAGCTATGGTAAGGGAGGTACGCAGTGTGTCGGATATTCCGGTTGCCATAGGTTTCGGAATATCTACACCGGAGCAGGCGGCCGAGATGGCAGGACTTTCCGACGGAGTAATAGTAGGTTCTGCGATAGTCAAACTTGTCGAAGCAAACGGCAGAGATGCCGCAGCTTCCGTTGCCGATTATGTGCGCAGCATGAAGGCAGCAATTGAAGACAAGTGAGGGGGGAGCTTATGCAGATGACACTCGGTGAGATATCGCTTGAAGATATGAAGGAAGTCTGGTATGAGGAAGGCGTAGAAGACGGAATTGAACGTGAGCGTAACGAAAAGGTGCGCAGATTCCTGATTATGTATAATAATGACATAGAGAATGCATCGAAGCTCTTTGATATTCCGGTTGATAAAGTCAAGGAAATTGCAGACACAATGAAATAATGTTTATCAGAAAAGCGGCTTTTAAGGCCGCTTTTCTTTCATGCTAATATCATGAACAAAATTAGCAAGAAAGTTTGCGATATCGTAAAAATCGTGAGATAAATATAATATCTGGAGATATGAATTATATATTCAGTTACCGAAGATCTGACTTGATCACTGCCTGTCAAGGCTCATTATTTATTGTGTATGGATAATATTCCGCAAATATGATAAAATATGACGAATGTATCTAAGGAGGATTAGCCATGAAAGGTAAGATCAACAACCGATTAGGTGATATCAATATTTCAAGTGATGTCATTGCAACTATCGCAGGCTCGGCGGCAGTCGAGTGCTTCGGAGTTGTAGGCATGGCTTCAGTAAGCCTTAAGGACGGCTTTGTAAAGCTGCTCAAGAAGGAATCGTTGGTCAATGGTATCGAGGTCAATGTGAACGAGGACAACTCGCTTACACTCAAGCTTCACATTATCGTGGCTTACGGAGTGAGCATTTACGCAGTATCTGAGAACCTCATCGAGACTGTAAGATACAAGATCGAAGAGCATACGGGGCTCAAGGTTGAGGCTGTAAATGTTTATGTCGAGAGCGTTCGACCTATCGACTGATCAAGGAGGCTAAAGTTTGTCAATTAATACGATAGATGCCGGACTTCTTAAGAAGTGTTTTATTGCCGGCGCAAACAACTTAGAGAAGAATAAAGAATACATTAACGAGCTCAATGTCTTCCCGGTTCCGGACGGAGACACAGGCACAAATATGTCCATGACCATCATGACCGCAGCCAAGGCTGTAAATGAAGCAGACGGCAGTGACATGAAGGCGGTTACCAAGGCTATGTCAAGCGGCTCCTTAAGAGGAGCAAGAGGTAACTCGGGAGTTATCATGTCACAGCTTATCAGAGGCTTCTGCAAGGCTGTGGAAGAACATGATTCCATAGATTCCGCAACAGCTGCGGCAGCCTTCAGACGTGCGGCTGAGACAGCCTACAAGGCAGTAATGAAGCCTAAGGAGGGAACCATCCTCACCGTTGCCAAGGGTATGTCGGATAAGATCACCGAGATAGCGGAGGGAACAGAGGATATAGCAAAGCTTTGTGCTGATGTTGTAGAGCACGGCAACGAAGTGCTTCAGAAGACACCGGAGATGCTTCCGGTACTTAAGGAAGCAGGCGTTGTGGATTCGGGCGGAGAGGGTCTCATCACCTTCTTAAGAGGAGCACTTGCCGTACTTAACGGAGACGAATCGGAGGCAGAGCTTAAGGATGCTGTCGCACCGGTAGTCAGAGACGGCGCATCTCCTGCGGCAGGCAGAGGCAAGATATCCACAGACGATATCAAGTTCGGTTACTGCACAGAGTTCATAGTTAATCTTGATAAGCCGCTATCACAGGATAAGATCAACGAGTTCAAGGCATTCCTTGAGAGCATAGGAGATTCCATAGTATGCGTAGCCGATGATGAGATGGTCAAGGTACACGTACATACCAATCATCCGGGACAGGCATTCGAGAAGGGTATAGAGTTAGGTGCTTCGCTTTCACGTATGAAGGTCGACAATATGCGTGAGGAGCATGAGGAAAAGCTTATTCAGAATGCCTCCAAGCTAGCCGCAATGGAGAAGCTTGAGGAGCAGAATGCAGGCAGCAAGCCGGATGTTAAGGCAGAGCGCAAGCCTGTCGCATTTATATCCGTATGCTCCGGTGAGGGACTTAAAAATATCTTCGAGGGACTCGGCGCAGACTATGTCATAGGCGGCGGTCAGACCATGAATCCGAGCACGGATGATATACTTAATGCCGTAGATGCTGTAAATGCAGACACAGTATTCGTGCTTCCGAACAACAAGAACATCATACTTGCGGCAGAGCAGGCAGCCAAGATCAATAAGGATGTCAAAATACTCGTAGTGCCGACCAAGACCATACCTCAGGGCATCACAGCCATGATCAATTACACCGAGGGCGAGAGTGACGAGGACAATCTCACAGCCATGTCTGAGAGCCTTGCAAATGTCAAGTCCGGCGAGATCACATATGCGGTACGCAATACCATGATCGACGGTGTCGAGATCAAGGAAGGCAATATCATGTGTATCGGAGACCGAGGCATACTTGCTGTAGGTGAGGTACTTAACGATACGGCGCTTGAGATGATAGGCAAGATGGTTGATGATGAGACCACCATGGTCACTATCTATGCAGGAGAGGGCATAGAGGATGAGGCGGCAGAGATGCTTGCAGATTCTATACGTGCCAAGTATGCCGATATTGACGTAGACGTTGAACGCGGCGACCAGCCTGTATATTACTACATCGTAAGCGTAGAGTGATTATATAAATAATTGCTGCCGCTTCGCTAAGGCATGCATGCGTGAAATAACGGATGAAAACTTAGAAAGGCTCTTTTTTAGATTAGAGAGCGCTTTGCACATAGGCGTATGCACTGCATTTGAAGCGGCAGCTTGCTGAACAAGAACCCAGGCAACTCTTGGTTAAGTCTGCGTAAGCAGATATTTATATTTAATATAATATATGGAACTTACCGCACTTAAGGGAATAGGGGATAAGACTGCCGAGGCATTTAAGCGCCTCGGCATTTTCAGTGCGGAGGATCTGATAAGCTTCTACCCGAGGAGCTACGAGAGCTTCGATAAGCCAAAGGCTCTGTATGAGCTTGAGCCGGGCAAGATACAGACTGTCGAAGGTGTACTCACAAAGGATGCTTCTGTCAACCGATTTAACGGAATGACTATTGTAAATGCTTATCTCGCCGATATGACAGGCAGACTGCAGCTTTCATGGTATAATTCACCCTTTATAAAAAACAGCCTCAGAGAAGGCATGCATCTTGTATTCCGAGGCAGGGTCTATGAGAAAAACGGCAAACTCATCATGGGGCAGCCCAAGATCTATCAGGCAGAGAGCTACAAGGAAAAATACGAGGGCAGGCTTATGCCCATATATCCGCTTACCAAAGGCATCAGCAACAACACCATAGTTAAGGCTGTTTCCGAAGCTCTTACCCTATGCAGACATACGGGAGAGTATCTGCCGGAGAGCATAATCGACGAATACGGACTCAAATCACTTGATGTAACTGCTATAAGACTGCATTTTCCAAGGAGCGGCGAGGAGCTTCGGGCATCAAGGAGAAGAGCCGTGTTTGATGAGTTCTTTCTCAATAATCTTGCCGGAGCGAGACTGAGCGAGAGAGCAAAAAGGCTCACAAGCGTATATCGCTGCAAGCCGGATTTCGGACTCATCAGATTCATTGCCGATCTTCCGTTTGAGCTTACAGCGGGACAGCTCAAGGCGTACAAGGAGATAAATGCCGATATGTCCTCGGGCAGAGTCATGAACAGACTCGTAGAGGGTGATGTAGGCTCCGGTAAGACCATGGTAGCAATGCTTGCCATGCTATTTGCGGCACTTAACGGTTATCAGGCGGCGATAATGGCTCCTACTGCGGTACTTGCGGCACAGCATTTTGAGACCTTTAACAGAATGCTTGAAAAAAGTGAGTTTTTTGACGGCAGGATAAACACCGTGTTGCTCACAGGCTCAATGAGTGCTGCCGACAGAAAGGAAGCCTTAAGCCGCATCAGGAGCGGTGAAGCAAATATCATAATAGGCACACATGCTTTGTTTCAGGAAAAGGTCGAATACAAATCGCTTGCTCTTATCGTAAGTGACGAGCAGCACAGATTCGGAGTAGGACAGAGAGAGGCACTCTCAGCCAAGGGAGATATGCCGCACACGCTTGTCATGAGTGCGACACCAATACCGCGTACACTTGCCATCATAATGTACAGCAATATGGATATCTCACTCATTAAAGAGAGACCGCAGGGACGTCTGCCTATCAAAAACTGTGTAGTAGGCCCCGGTTATCGCAGGACAGCCTATAAATTCATCTTTGACGAGATCAAAAAGGGCAGACAGGCATATATCATCTGTCCTGCCATAGAGGAAGCCGAGGAAGAAGAGAACGAGTCCTTAGGCGGAAAAACTGCAAGTGAAAAAAATGCGGCAAAATTGGAAAATGTCACAGATTATACAGAAAAGCTTCGTAAGATAGTGCCGGAAGGTGTCCGCATAGCCATGCTTCACGGAAGGATGAAAAATGACGAGAAAGATGCGGTCATGAAGCATTTTAAGGAGCATGAGACAGATATACTTATATCGACTACAGTAGTCGAGGTAGGTGTGGACGTGCCAAATGCCACAGTCATGATGATTGAAAATGCGGAGCGCTTCGGACTTGCCGAGCTGCACCAGCTAAGAGGCAGAGTCGGACGAGGTGAGGCGCAGTCCTACTGTATAATGATCAATACCTCCGTTTCGGAAAAGGCAGCTGAGAGACTCGGCATACTCAATAACTCCAATGACGGTTTTCAGATCGCCGAGGAGGACTTAAGGCTCAGAGGACCCGGAGATGTGTTCGGGGTAAGACAGAGCGGAGACATAGATTACAGGATAGCGGACATCTACAGGGATGCAGCGATAATGAAAGACGCTGCGGCTGCGGTTAAGGAGCTTATGGACAGGGACCCGGAGCTTGACGAGCCGGAGCACCAGCGCTTAAGGCGCATATCGGACGAATATCTTGAGAAGGGATATATAGTATAAATGAGAGTAATAGCAGGAAGTGCAAGAAGTATTCCGCTTATCGCGCCGTCGGGCAATAATACGAGACCCACTACGGATAAGATCAAGGAAACACTTTTCAACATATTGCAATATGATGTACAGGGAGCCGTGTTCTACGATATCTTCGCAGGTTCCGGAGCGATAGGCATAGAGGCATTAAGCCGCGGAGCAGAGCGTGCGGTGTTCGTAGATACGAGCAGGGATGCTATCAATTGTATTACCGCAAATGTGAAAAAATGCAAGTTCACGGACAAGAGCCGGATAGTCAAGGCGGATGCTTCACAGCTTTCGGCTTATTTTAAGAAAAATGAGGCTGAAAATGATGCACAGCTCATCATTTTCATGGATCCGCCTTATGAGCGTGATCTGGAGCTGCCTGTATTAAGGTCGATAGCAGAGAGCGGAGTGCTTAAGGAAGACGATATTATCATAGTCGAGGAAGCGATACGCTATGAATTGGAGCTTCCGGAAGAACTCGGACTTGAGATATACAGGGTCAAGGAATATAAAAACCAGAAACATTTGTTCATCAGAAAGAGATGAATTTAAATTAAATAAAAGCAGCAAACAGGGAGCTGTCCGAAATAAAACGGGGTTGTAAGCGATTGATAAGGGCGCAGTCGGAAGCTGTCTGAAAAGTAACAAAACGGACTTAAGGGAGAGAGGTCTGATTATGAAAGAAACTATTTGGATTTATCCGGGAAGCTTTGATCCGGTGACATACGGACACTTAAATATCATCGAGCGCGCGGCTAAGCTGTGCGGAAAACTTGTGGTCGGAGTGCTTGAAAATTCTGACAAAACTTCGTTGTTTTCCATGGATGAACGTGTTAATATGTTACGTGAAGTAGTAAAAGGACTTGACAATGTGGAAGTAACGAGTTTTTCGGGACTTCAGGCGGATTTTTATAAACAGAGACATGCCGACGCGGTCGTAAGAGGTATCAGAGACGATCGTGATTATGATTACGAGCTTTTCCTGGCGCGCGGCATTCAGATGCTGATACCCGAATACGAAGTCGTTTTCCTTGCGACGGATCTTAAGTATGCCTGTGTCAATTCAAGTACCGTCAGAGCACTCGGAGCATACGGCGGTGAACTCAGTCCGTTTGTGCCAAGCTATATAGAGCAGAAGGTCAAGGAAAAGTTTAAGGAGAAATATTTATGAGCAGCAAGATCGAGCAGATCATTGATGAGTTAGACGAATATATTGGTGAGTGCAAATATCAGCCTTTTTCAAACAGTAAGATAATAGTTAACAAGGACGAGCTTGACGAGTACATCGTAGAGCTTCGTATGCGTGTGCCGGACGAGATCAAGAAGTATCAGAAGATCATTTCACAGCAGGATGCCATACTTGATGACGCAAGAAGTCAGGCACAGAATATGATCAACGACGCACAGCAGCAGATAGATGTGCTTGTAAGCGACCATGAGGTTATGCAGAGAGCATATGAGCGTGCAAATGAGCTGGTTGATGCAGCACACGGACAGGCAGATTCCATAGTCAATCAGGCTGTAAGTGATGCCAACAATATCCGTGAGGGTGCCATGCAGTATGCGGACAGCCTTCTTGCTGAGATTCAGAACATCATCTCAGGTACGGCTTCGGAGAGCAGACAGAAGCTTGATCAGATGTTTGCTTCGCTCGAGTCTGTATACAATGAGTGCGCAACAAACCGCAGTCAGCTGACAGTTAACAATACTACTCCCGAGCAGGATAATTATGAAGATGAAGATGCTGAGCAGTGATATCGAGGCGGTTATCTTTGACCTCGACGGAACCTTGGCAGATTCAATGTGGATGTGGGCAGATATCGATCGCGAATATCTGTCCCGTTTTGCGTTAGAGGAAAAACCTGAGCTGATGGGCGAGATAGCCGGTATGAATATGGTTGAGACGGCAGTCTTCTTCAAGAAACATTTTCATATACCGGACAGCATAGATAAGATCATTGCCGACTGGATAGAGATGTCGCTTGATAAGTATAAGCATGAGGTAAGCCTGAAGCCATATGCCGCGGAGCTGCTTAAGTTCCTTAAGGCAAACGGGATCAAGACAGCCATAGCATCATCCAATGCGATAGAGATGATAAGAGCATGCCTTAAATCAAACGGTGTTGAGGATATGTTTGATGCTGTTGTTTCGGCAAGCGAGGTCGAGCACGGCAAGCCTGCTCCGGATGTATATCTGCTTGCCGCTGAGCGTATAGGAGCAGATCCGGCGAAGTGCCTTGTATTTGAGGACATACCGGCAGGATTAAGAGCCGGCAAGGCAGCAGGCATGAAGACTATAGGTGTAAGCGATAAGTATTCGGAAGGCAGCGAGAGCGAGATGAGAGCCGAGGCGGACAGGTATTATCCGGGCTTCAAGGAGTTCCTAGAGGCAGAGGGCGTGATAGGCTGAATCCTAGAAAGGAATAAAGTGCAGCAGATAAGAGTGCCGCAGGCTGAGGCTGGAAGACGCATAGACAAGTATCTGATGAAATACTTTGATGCGGCTCCAAAGAGCTTCATTTACAAGGCCTTCAGAAAAAAGAATATCAAGCTTTGCGGAAAACGTGCCGCAGGAAATGAATTGCTCAACGAGGGAGATCTTATTGAGCTTTTTTTCTCTGACGAAACAATTGCGTCAATGCGTAAGACGCCCGGCG
>JAUNWP010000047.1:0-3619 GCA_030540255.1 Eubacteriales bacterium
GCGGACATGCATCCTTCGGAATATGTGCTTGCAGATATCAGAGATTATGTTTCGCATGAATACGGTTCAATACCCGGTTCATTGAGTATGCCGGATATTGCAGAACAGGCTCTTGACGGAAGCCTTGATAAGGAACGCTCATATGTGCTCTATTGCATGAAGGGAACTCAGAGCGGAGATATTGCAGAGGTGTTAAGGCGCTGCGGATATGATTGTGCCGAGCTTGACGGCGGCTATAGCGCATGGCTTACCTCATCCTTGCAGGAGCAGGATGAGAAAAAGCAGTCGGAGGTAGAACTGAGCATCAGAAAGAAATTCCACAAGAAGCTCTTCACACCCTTTGCCAAGGCAATCAATACCTATGATCTTATACAGGAAGGTGATCATATCGCGGTATGTATATCGGGAGGCAAGGATTCAATGCTCATGGCGAAGCTCTTTCAGGAACTGAAGCGACATAACAAATTCCCGTTTGAGCTTAGCTTCCTTGTTATGGATCCGGGCTACAGTGAGCTTAACCGCATGGTCATAGAACGTAATGCGGCAATGCTTGGAGTTCCTGTCACTATATTTGAATCTGATATATTTGATGCTGTATATGATGTCGAGAAATCACCCTGCTATTTGTGTGCAAGAATGCGCAGGGGTCATCTGTACAGCAAGGCTAAGGAGCTGGGATGCAATAAGATTGCGCTCGGACACCATTTTGATGATGTTATAGAGACCATACTGATGGGCATGCTGTACGGAGGACAGGTGCAGACCATGATGCCTAAGCTCCACAGCACCAACTTTGAGGGCATGGAGCTTATAAGACCGATGTATCTGATACGTGAAGAAGATATTATGCACTGGAGGGACTATAACGGATTACATTTTATACAGTGCGCGTGTCGCTTCACAGATACCTGCTCGTCATGCAGACCGGACGGAAGCTCGGCATCCAAGAGAATGGAGATCAAGCATCTTATCGCCAAGATGAAGAAAACCAATCCTTTCGTAGAGAAAAATATCTTTAAAAGTGTGGAAAATGTTAATCTGGCGACAGTCATTGCCTATAAACAGAATAATGAGGTACATCATTTTCTGGATAATTACTGAGCTGCGGGTTCAAACTTTGTACTTTTGGTTTATTTAGTACGGATTATTAAAAAATTAAAATATATACAAATGACTCCTTCATACTTGCGAATGTGCAAGCCATGAAGGAGTCATTTCATATCTGTAAAGATTATATCATTGTTACGAGCATGAAACAGCGGCCTGCTTAATCAGCTGTTTAAGATGTATGCTCTCTGCAACGGCATTGATCAGGCTCTTAAGCAGATACGTGTTGAAATTTCCGGAAGCAACAGATGCCGGTTCATAAGAGGCTGCGGATGCTTTATCCTTATTTAAATCCGGATCGGAAAGCTTTGAGCCTTCAAAGTCGCTTCCTGTAAAGTTTCTGCCGGAAATAGTACCGAATTTGTCTGAAAGTGCAGCTTCAAACTGTTCACGGAACATATTGTAAGCAGCTTCCGGACTGTATTCTCTTCGTTGTATCTCAAGCAGGCTGCTTATGTCCTCCAGAGACAGGACTGTTTTGGCAATGGCAATAAATATAAGTGAAGCAATCTGTTCACGATAATAAAGCTTTTTGACAGGTCTTGCTATTATCTGATGCTTGACGTAATTGCTTATCATTGAGTTTGTAATGTTTATATTATCAAGAGGATCAAGATAACCGTTTACAAGTCTTGCTGTCTGATCGAGCAGGAGACCTACATCCGGTATATCAGTGTAATACGGAAGTCGGCAGACTGCCGTAATTTTTGTTATTTCATTATCCGATATTATATTGCTATTCATGGAAATCTCCTCATTTTACAATATGTCATTGCAAGTATAACAAAAGTTTTTGATTAAAGTCAAACAGAAGGGGAATAAACTTTTGATAAGTTTTCGGAAAACTCTTGACGCAAACACCAAAAACTCTTACCATATGTGTAAGCAGCAATAAGCGATACTGAGGATGCTGAATATATTTATAATAAGCAGCTCAGGGGTGTTAATAGTCACTAATTACACTGAATAACTGCAATAACAGAGCAAAGACAAGGAGCTGCATGGATGCTTGCATGCAGGACATTAGAAAAGTGAGGCGGTTAAAATGTACGCAGAAATTAATACAAACAGACACAGCGATGCGGCAGATGATATTATACTAAAGTTCATCAAGCTGCCGGAGCTTGCAAGACAGACATATACAAAATCAATAATGTACACCGAGAAATTTAACGCATATTCGCATTTTGCAGGAATAGTACTCAGTGTATTTTTCAGTGGATGGGCATTCAAGGCTGTAGCTGACAGCTATACTCCGGCAAAGCTTGTATCTGTCATTGTGTATTCGATATCAATGATATTGCTGTATACAATGAGCGGAGTTTACCATGAGCTTAAAGCAGGACGTATGAAGCAGCTCTTCAGAGTGCTTGATCATTCAACTATATTTTTGCTTATCGCAGGCTGTTATACACCGTTTTGTGCGATATGCCTGTGGGATTACAGCATAGGCCGCATCATACTGGCAGCAGAGTGGACAGCGGCGGTGATAGGGATATTGCTTAATCTCAGGGATATGAGCTCAAGATTCGTTAAGATATTCAGTCAGATAAGCTATGTAGTGATGGGCTGGATGGTCGTATTTGCCATGAGACTGATGCTTGCCATATTGCCGTTAAGCTGTATAGTATGGCTTGCCGTAGGCGGTATTTGTTATACCGTAGGTATCATATTTTATGCTCTTGGTAAAAAAAATGCCGTTATGCATTGTATCTGGCATGTGTGGGTATTACTTGGATCGATATTTCAGTTTATCAGCATTTCCATGATACTTTAATACTTGTAGATAAGTCCTTATAAAAGTAATAAGCTGTTTAAGCGTAAGCATTCAAGCATGCCGAAGCAGAGCTTGAAGCGGTAAAACTTATAAAGAATAAGCTATTTAAGTGTAAGCATATAATAAAGTTTTATACAAAACAGAGCCCCGGTCTTTATCTTAAAGGATATCGACAGAGGCTCTGAATTTATTTCTCTAAATTATCAGAGAGATTTATATGTATATTTTTGTGGTTTATCTTTATCTGATCAAAGCTCCGCTTGATGCAAACAAGTAGATACGTCCGTCTATGTATTTTGTACCGGTGACCATTACTCCTCTCGGATTGCCGCTTGACGGATCGAGGTAATAATATACACCGTTTAAGTTGATCCATCCTGTCATGACAGCACCGAAGGAACCGTTATGGTTGGTATCGAGATAATACCAGCTGCCGTTAACATCCTGCCATCCGGATCTGAGAGCACCGAAGGAACCGTCGTGATTCGGATTGAGATAGAACCACTTGCCGTTGTCCTGCTGCCATCCGGACAGAAGTCGTCCGAAGGTTCCGTCATGATTCGGGTTGAGATAGAACCAGTTGCCTGTGGAATCCTGCAGCCATCCTGATACCATTGCTCCATCTCTTGTGTTGCAGTAATACCAGTTGCTGCCGTCATATACCCATCCGGTTACCTTGGTACCGTTGTTGTAATAGTACCAGTTGCCGTTAGAGTTCTGCCACCCGAATACACT
>JAUNWP010000047.1:3719-13651 GCA_030540255.1 Eubacteriales bacterium
TCTGTTACGAAAGCCGGTGCTTCAAGTCTGTAATACGGATAAGCCTTGAACTTGATAGTAAGTTCACTGTTGTCACGGCTGTTGGTCGTTTTCTTGGTGATCTCTGTTATGCCGTTACCTGTAACGGAGATATTGTTTGCATTCGGGAAGAAATAGCCTCTTTCGGCAGAAAGTGTCAGTGTATAAGTGAGAGCATTCTTGCCGGAAATGAGAGCGGTATCACTGCTTGATACACTGCAGTCATTGATCTCATAGCCGTAGTTTGAATTGATCTCTATAGTCGGCTCGTTATAACCGTCGGATATGGCATTTTCTCCGTCGATCGTAAAGGTGAAATTGACGGAAGAAATGGCTGTTGCCGCAAATGCCGAAAATGATGTCAGCGCCGACAGGACTGCAGCCGAAGCCAGAAGTCTGAAATTAAAATGCTTCATAAAAATGCTCCTTTCGTTGATATATTGCAAAGGCAGTCGGCATAATAAGCAATACTTGTTGTGTGCCGGCCAAGCATCGATACTGCGTTTGCGTAGGATGTATGTTTTGCCACAAATTCGCCACATTTGTATGATAAATAATACAAAAATCAATTCTTAATATCAATAAAGACCGGATTACGGTTTTGTTACCTTGTCTTAAGATAAATTCAAACAATTAAGTCAATTATTAAGAGAAAATAAACTTGCATATACGAAATACCCGGATATGTCCGGGGAAGTTTGTGATATGCGGTAAAGTTTGATTTTGCTATATCAAATATCGGCTTCAAGGCTGTATAATACCTGCATTACTTATATTACGGAGGAACATTTATGAAGGCGGTAGTTACCAGAGTGTCTGAGGCATCGGTGACCATAGACGGTAAGACAAAGGGACAGATAGGAAAGGGATATCTGGTACTCCTCGGAGTAGGACCGGATGATACAGAGGCAGAAGCCGTGAGACTGGCCAATAAGATATGTAATCTGAGAGTTTTTGAGGATGAAAACGGCAAGATGAATCTGAGCCTTGAGGCAGTAGGCGGAGAGCTGCTTATCATATCGCAGTTCACACTGTTTGCGGATCTCAGCAGCCGCAGACCCGGCTTTTCGCACGCGGCAAAGCCGGATACAGCCATTCCCTTGTATGAGAAGTTCAAGGCAGAGTGTGCCGCATTGGGATTTCATGTTGAGTGCGGTGAGTTTGGGGCTGATATGAAGGTGGCATCTGTCAATGACGGACCTGTAACCTTGCTTTACGATACCGACGAGCTTTGATGTTGAAAAACTATATATAAAACTTTAAAAATGTGAACAAGTTTTAATCGATAAGGCTTGTCCATAAAAAAATTCAAGACCCGGCGGTTCGTACGTCGGGTCCTTGGTTTATATCGGATATACTATTATATATGGCGCATTATGAAATAAATGTTCAGCTGTATGCACACTCTAAATAATGAGAAAACTGTCGCAAGCGACCGCGCTCGGCGCGAGAATGTGCCAAGACACATTCGGTTCTATTCCTCACCGAGAGGCAGATGTGAGAGCACGTTCATAAGCTCTCCGTTACCTTTAAGCAGTGCATCGGAGATGCGTCTGTGCTTTGGATATTTCCCCGATTTGTAGTTATCTGTGATTATATCATATCTCTCCGCCGCCATTCCGACCGCAGTTTCCCAGGATATATACAATTCCTCGGCGGCATTTTCACCTACCCGACGCATAAGATCCCTGTTCTGACACAGCTGATATAATTTTACGGCAAGAGAGGATGCGGTCTCTGATATGAAGAAGCCGTTTCTGTCATTTTGGACTCCCTCTGCCGCACAGCTTCCGCTTACAAGTACGGAAGGAAGTGAGCAGGATGCGGCTTCTCTTACTACAAGACCGTTGGTGTCGTAGGTAGAAGGAAACAGGAAGAGATCCGCTCTGCAATACCAGGCACGTATACGGTCTCTGTCTTTGATAGAACTGGTAAAGATCACTTTATCTCCCAGTCTGAGCTCGTTGGAGTATTTTCTTATCTCGTCAAAGTCGGCACCGTCACCTACAAATACCATGCGGAAATCCAGACCCTGTGATTTCAGACCCTCAAGTGCATCAAGTATGAGTCTGAGACCCTTATACCAGAACATTCTTCCGACAAAGAGAAAAACAGGAATATCTGCCGGGAGATCATAGCTATGTGTTTCTTCATATACGTCAGCATCGGATACTCTTTCCTTAGGCAGATCCACTCCGTTAGGCATTACTATGTACTTGCCCTTATATCCAAGCGAACGCAGATTCTCGCCTGCGCCCCGGCTTACTGTCCAGATCTCGTCGCAGGAGCGGATATTGGCGACCATTAGTTTCACGGCTTCGTTTGAAAGCAGCTTGGTCTTAAAGGCCTTCAGCAGATCGACATCATATTTGGTATGATAGGTCATTACCACCGGAACCTTAAGAGGAACACGAAGCTGTCTTGCGAGGAACAATGAAGCTGCGGGGCAATGACAATGAATAAGGTCTATCTTATCATCTTTGAGTTTCTTGGTCACAGAAGGAGAGAAAGGGATACCGGCCATATAGCCTATAAACCATCTTGCATCAAGACTCGGATATCTGAGTACCGGAAAAGGAAAATCATCAGCAGTGGGATATATGTATTCAGGTGTTACTACTATGGAGTGTCCATGATTCTTCTCAATATATTGTGCGTAATTGACTACCGTATTCGCAACTCCGTCTATCTGCGGCGGGAACGAATCGTTCATAAGGCAGATCGTATGATCCATGCTTGTCCTCCGTTACGGCTTAAAATACATTGTTTTAAGCTGTGATCCATACTATTTCTTGCAATTTTACCTTAGATTGATTATAAAGATAAAGTGCATTTTTTGTTAAATTTTTAATCGGGGAGAGAAAATGAAGATCTATTGGCAGCTTTTTATGGCTTTTATGAGGGTAGGAGGTCTTACCTTCGGAGGAGGACTCGCTCAGCTTCCTATGCTTAGGTACGAGATAGTACAGAGGTACGGATGGCTTGATGAAGACGAACTGCTGGATGTGTACGCTATAGGACAGTGTACTCCGGGTATCATTGCGGTAAATACCGCTACCTATGTAGGCTTTAAGAAAAAGGGTGTTATGGGAGGTATCGTTGCAACACTCGGTATGATAACTCCTTCGATCATCATTATCACTCTTGTTGCATTATGCCTTCAGGCTATAATCGATAATGTATGGGTGCAGCATGCGATAATGGGCATCAAGGCCGTGGTATGTGCGCTTATGCTTAATACGGCATACACACTCGGGAAGAAGAGTCTGCGAGATGCATTTGCATGGCTGATCGCAGCGGCGGCTTTCGCATTGGCTATGTTTACAAGGATTCCTACTGTAGTTATAGTGCTTATTGCGGCAGTAATAGGAATTATCTGGTTTGTATCTGTGAAAGGAGGCAAAAAGGCATGAGTACAATGATAACTATGTTTTTTGAATTCATGAAAATAGGCCTTTTTGCTGTAGGAGGCGGACCGGCAACCCTTCCTTATCTCATGGAGCTTGCGGAAAAATACGATTGGTATACCATGCAGGATCTGACCAATATGATAGCAGTCAGTGAATCCACGCCGGGACCTCTGGGACTTAATATGGCAACCTATGCAGGATTTAAAACTCTCGGTACCTTCGGAGGAATAGTTTCTACACTCGGACTTGTTATACCCAGCATAGTAGTTATATGTCTTATTGCCAAGTTTCTCGATAATTTTAATGAAAATAAGTTCGTTCAGGGAGCTTTTACAGGCATAAGACCGGCAGTATGTGCTATTATAGCAGCAAGTGTACTCGGTGTGTGCAAGGTATCGCTTTTCGCGGAGAATAACGGAAGCTATTCACCTATAGTAAAGACCATTATACTGTGCGTGATAGTATTTGCTCTGCTGCAGGTGAAAAAGCTGCAGAAATATCATCCCGCGTTGTGGCTTTTGTTTGCAGCTATCGCAGGCATAGCATTCAGATTCTGAGATGGGATCAATGTGATACCGGGGCAAAAGTTTGCAAAGCATGGTGCAAGCAGGCATCATAGATGTCAATATTTCTTTTTACTCATATATCATCACAGTACATATAGATTTCGGAGGATAAAATGACAGACGAGAAGTTTTTTGAAGAGGCAGAGGCGCAGATCCCGCACGGTCAGGTACGTACAAGATTTGCTCCGTCACCTACAGGCTATATGCACGTAGGAAACTTAAGAACGGCACTTTATACATATCTTATTGCAAAGCATTCGGACGGAGTATTTATACTTCGTATAGAGGATACAGACCAGAGCCGCCAGGTCGAGGGTGCCGAGGAAGTTATCTACCGTACTCTTGCGGAGTGCGGCTTAAAGCATGATGAGGGTCCGGATGTAGGAGGACCTGTGGGACCGTACATTCAGACAGAGCGCCGCGGCATGTATAAAAAGTATGCCAAGATGCTCGTAGAGAAGGGACATGCATATTATTGCTTCTGTGACAAAACAGAGTCAGAGGAGGACAGCGGAGAATTCGAGAGAGAGGACTGCCCGTGCAGAAGCCTTCCGCTTGAGGAGGCGCTTCGCCGTGCCGAGACTGAGCCGTATGTAATCAGACAGCTCATTCCGCATGAAGGCACTACCACTTTCCATGATGCTTCATTCGGAGACATTACGGTACCTAACGATTCACTTGACGATCAGGTACTGCTTAAGAGAGACGGACTTCCTACCTATAATTTTGCAAATGTTGTTGACGACCATCTCATGGGCATCACACATGTGGTAAGAGGAAGTGAATATCTGTCATCGGCACCTAAGTATAATCTTCTCTATGAGGGATTCGGCTGGGAGATACCGGAGTATGTACATTGTTCACCGGTAATGCGTGATCAGCAGCACAAGATGTCCAAGCGTCACGGAGATCCGTCTTATGAGGATCTGAGAAACGACGGATTCCTTACGGATGCCATACTTAACTATGTAGCTCTGCTCGGATGGTCACCGAGAGGAGAGCTTGCAGAGACAGAGTTCTTTACTCTGTCGGAGCTTGCCGATGCATTTGACATAGCAGGTATTTCAAAGTCACCGGCTATATTTGATATTGAAAAGCTTAAGTATTTCAATGCTCACTATATCAGAAATATGGAGCCGGAGGCATTTGCAAAGGTTGCAGAGCCCTATATCAGACAGGCTGTCAAGAATGAAGCATATTCGGTATCAAAGATAGCAGCAATACTTCAGAACAGATGCGAGAAGCTTACGGATATTCCGGAAAAGCTGGATTTCTTTGATGAGCTTCCGGAGTATGATATAGAGTGCTATACAAACAAGAAGTCCAAGACAAATGCAGAGCTTTCACTGACTGTACTCAAGGCTGTGCTTCCTAAGCTTGAGGCTGTTGCTGATTGGAATGAGGACAGCATCAAGGAACTTCTTACCAAGATGGCAGAGGAGATGGGCTGCAAGAACGCCACGGTAATGTGGCCTGTTCGTATAGCGGCATCAGGCAGACTTGTAACACCGGGTGGTGTTGTTGAAATCTGCGATATACTCGGTAAGGAAGAGACAGTGGCACGTATCAAAAAGGGTATAGCAAAGCTTGAGACCTGATAGAAAGCGGTATGACTGCAGAAATCAGAGAAAGAAGCTTTTATCCAAAAAAATAAGGAACCGGTCTACATAAAGTAAAAGCTTGTTCAAGCAGTGCAGATCACAGGAGTATACATAATAAGGCAGTTCGGATAATAAAAAATCCGGGCTGCCTTCTTTTATTTTTCTTCACGAAAAATTCATAAATGCGGTTCATACTATAAAATATAAATCGTTAAAAAACAGACAATCAAGTTGGAATTTGTTGAGTTTAAGGCAAGCTTAGGAAGAAATGAACAAAAAGTGTACATAAAACGACAATTGTTTATGGAAAATAACCTAAGAAAGTGCTAAACTTGTGTTAAAGTTTAAAAAAATGATGAAACGGAGGTTTAGCCTTGGCAAAAGAAATTATTGATGCGATCACAAAAGCCGAGACTGAGGCTGCAGAGGCAATAGCCAATGCAAAGGCCGAAGGCGAGAAGTTGATTGCGGACGCAAAAGCAAGAGCCGAAGCAAGCTACAGGACAGAAGTCGATAAAGTGCGAAAAGCATCCGATGACAAGCTTGCGGCTGCGGAGGCCGAGGCGGCAGAACTTATAAAGTCTGCGGAGATCAAAGCCAATGTGGAGAAGGAAGCCTTACAGGAGACGGCAAAACAGAAAAAGCAGGAAGCCGTCAAAGCTGTTATCGATTCATTTACATAAGCATGATCCGGGTGCTTTGTATTGATATCACAGACAGTTTAACTTTTTACTTCACAAGGGCAGCGTGAGAATGTGCCGACGCACATCCTTTAACTGTAAACAGAATATAGGACAGAAAGGAGGGTAAAGCATGTCAAAGCTTAAAATGAAGCGTGTATTTATATGCGGACTGAACGAAGAAAGACAGGACGTGCTGGATACGCTTCAGCGGGCAGGAGTCGTAGAGATAGTTCAAGGCGATTACAAGGATGCGGGACTTAAGAATATAGATATCCTTGATCAGAGAGCCGACAACAATCAGAAGGCTGTGCTTGCGGAACAGGCAATAGGCATACTTGATGAGTTTGCGGCAGAAAAGACCGGGCTTCTTCAGTCACTTGAGGGAGCAAAGGATATCGAGGTGGACTCATACGGGGCAAGAGCCGGTCATATAGACGAGTATATGGCAACGGCCGGGAAGCTTTCGGAGCTTGCCAGGCATATTGCCGATCATAAGGCTGCAATACCCAAGTGTTTATCACGTATAGATACTCTTAATGCATGGCAGACATTAGATATACCTCTTGATTTTGAAGGTACGGAAAAGACCAGGATATTTATCGGATCGGTGGCACAGGATGCTGATGCCGCCAGGATATATGAGCTGCTTAGTGAAAAGGCTGAGGGTGATGACCCCTTGGATGTTGACATTGTTTCGCTCAATCGCGACAAGATGATGTCAAGCTTCATGGCAATATGCCACAGGGATGATGCGGACAGAACGGAAGCCGCACTTCGCCGTATCAATTTTGTAAAGGCACCCATGGGTAAGCTTGTACCGACCGAAGAGATCGCCGATATCAATCGTGAGATAGAAGATCATAAGGCACAGATAAATGCGCTTGCAGATGAAGTTGCTGCATACGGCAGCAAGAGAGACGATCTTAAGTTTGCGGCAGACTACTATCGCATGCAGGCGGATAAGTGCACCGCACTCGGCAGGCTTGATGTTTCGGAGAATGCATTCTTCATAAGCGGCTATACTCCGGCATCGTATGCCGAGCAGCTTAAAGCTAAGCTGGAACAGCTTGAAACGATAGTTGAGATATCTGATGTCGAAGAGGATGAGGATGCTCCGGTAGTACTTAAAAACGGTTTCTTCAGCGGACCTATGGAAAGTGTGGTCGAGAGCTACTCGCTTCCGTGCAAGACGGATATAGATCCGTCCAAGATAATTGCGTGTTTCTACTATATACTGT
The DNA here is from genome assembly GCA_030540255.1 of Eubacteriales bacterium. Lineage (GTDB taxonomy): Bacteria > Bacillota > Clostridia > Lachnospirales > Lachnospiraceae > Avilachnospira. Next base: position 11,236 of record JAUNWP010000047.1, read on the forward strand.
TCGGACTTATGCTCTCCGATGCCGGATACGGTCTCATACTGGTGCTTGCCTGCGGATACGTGCTCCTCAAGGTCAAGAATATGAAGCCTCAGACGGAGAAACTCGTAAAGCTTATGTTTTTCTCAGGCATATCGACGACATTCTGGGGATTTATGTTCGGAAGCTTCTTCGGAGATGCTGTAAATGTTGTTGCAACGAAATTCTTTAACAGACCGGATATTGCATTCAGACCACTTTGGTTTAACTCAATGAACGAGCCGATAAGACTGCTCTCGTTTGCATTTCTGATAGGTATCATCCACTTGTTTACAGGCATGTTCATAAAGCTCTATCAGCTGATAAAGGCTAAGGATTATAAGAGCGCAGTATATGATGTCGGATTCTGGCTGATGTTTGTCGGAGGAGCGATAGTATATGCACTGTCGGTACAGATGATAACCGACATGCTCAGTCTCAAGTTTATACTGAGTCCTGCAATAGGAAAAGCGGCAGGCACGGTAGCAATACTCGGAGCCGTAGGCGTTATCCTTACAGGCGGCAGAGATGCCAAGAATCCTATAGTCCGCTTCCTGCTTGGTCTGTACGGGGCATACGGAATAACAAGCTGGCTTTCGGATATACTTTCATACTCCAGACTGCTTGCACTCGGACTTGCGACAGGCTGTATAGCTCAGGTATTTAACCAGCTCGGCACTATGGCAGGCAATTCGGTATTCGGAGTCATATTCTTCATAGTAATATTTGTGATAGGCAATACAATGAATCTTTTCATAAATGTACTTGGAGCTTATGTTCATACAAACAGATTACAGTTCGTAGAATTCTTCGGCAAATTCTATGACGGCGGCGGAAGAGAGTTTACACCTTTCACCGAAAACACAAAATATTACACCGTTAAGGAGGAAATTAAGTAATGGAGAATTTAGGATTATTTTTAGCAGTACTCGGTGCGGGACTTGCAGCAGGTTTTGCAGGTGCGGGATCGGCTATCGGTGTAGGTATCGCAGGTCGTTCGGCAGCAGGTGTCGTAACACAGGAACCGTCACTTTTCTCTAAAGTGCTTATCCTTCAGCTTCTTCCCGGTACTCAGGGTATCTACGGACTGCTTGTTGCGTTCATAGTACTCAGCCAGGTAGGCATACTCGGAGGCAATATTCCTTCAACGGCACAGGGACTTGTATATTTTGCAGCATGCATGCCGATGGCAATCGGAGGCTTCCTGTCAGGTATCTCACAGGGACAGTGTTCAAGCTCTGCTATAGGTCTCGTTGCAAAGAGACAGGATCAGTTCGGTAAGGCTATGATCTTCCCTGCAATGGTTGAGACCTATGCTATTCTTGCACTCCTTGTTTCAATCCTTGCTATCTTCGGTATTCCGTCAGGTATCTAAAGTCTCAAAGACAGGAGATATGAAAAATTACGGGACAAACTAAGAGAGGATCGGATAAAGATGAGCGGACTTGATAAGATAATCGCCCGCATTGCGGATGAATCCGCTGCCAAAGCCAAGGGGATACTTGACGAGGCACAAAAAAAAGCGGATGCAATCATCTCGGATTCGGCCAAGAAGACAGCCGAGGAATGTGAGCGTATAAATAAAAAGACGGATACACTTGTAGCCGGCACAAAGGAAAAGGGAGAGACATCCGCCGAGCTTCGAATGAAGCAGATAATGCTGCGTGGAAAGCAGGACATGATGACAGAGGTTATAGAAACAGCCAAAGATCGTTTGGTAAACCTTTCGGATGCCGAATACGCAGACTTTATCATTAAGCTCTTCGAGAAGCATAAGCCGTCAAGAAACGCGGTGCTGATGCTGAATGACAGGGACTTAAAGAGACTCGGAAACGATACCTTTGATAAGCTTAAGAAAATTGCCGAACAAAACGGCGCAAAGCTTATGATATCGGATAAACCGGCAGATATTAAGGACGGATTCATTCTCAATTACGGCGGTGCGGAAGATAACTGTACCATAGAAGCTCTTATGGAGCAGAATATGGACGATCTGTTGGATAAGGTGAAGGACATATTGTTTTGAGTAGCAGCAGGAGGTCATTATGACAAATACATACCTCGATAAAAGCTATGCTTATGCTGTTGCACGACTCAGAAATGCCGAGCTCAAGCTGCTTGATAAGAACTTTCTTGATCAGCTTATATCAGCCAAGACCGCAGAGGATGCCGCAAGGCAGCTGCGTGACAGAGGCTGGGGAAGCGGAGAGGAAGGCGAGAGCTATGAGGATATGCTTAATACTGAGACCGACAAGATATGGGAATATATCGACGAACTGGTTCCCGATCTGAATGTGTTCAATGTATTCAGATATCGTAAGGATTACTGCAATATCAAGGCGGCGATAAAAGAATCCAAGCTTGATCATGACTATCCGGGTATTTATTCGGAGCTCGGAAG
>JAUNWP010000048.1 GCA_030540255.1 Eubacteriales bacterium
TAAGCTATGCATATTCAAAAAGAGAAGTAATGCAGTATTAGGTTTAAAAGATGTAACTAAAACAATAGAAGATATTAAACTTGAACAGCTAAAAGATCCATTTCATCTTATATACTCTGTAGTACATTCAATTATTGATGAAAAAGCAAGCAGAGACCAATATAAGTTTAATTACAGTTATTCAAGAGATAGATTAAGTTATACGATAAATATAAAAGCTTATACAAATTCGCTCAGTATAACAATTGATTCATTAACGCTTACTAAAACAAAAGAAGAGTTTTTTGTAAGAAAACATTTAGTTTCAAATTGTCCTGAAGATTTAAAGATATTTAAAGAAAGAATAGATCAGGCACTTACACTGCTTCCTTTTTATCCTGGTTATAAAAAACTTTTCACTGAGCTTAAATGCAATATAGAGCTTGATCATGAACTTACCGCAGGTTCAAGCTGCATATGTGTTTATAAGATTAAAAATGATAATAGTGATCTTAGGATCAGTATAGATTTCTTAAATAAAAAGATCATAGGAGCCAACAGTTCTCTTTCTGATAACGAAATGAGAGAAAAATTATATAACTGCGGAATCGTAAACAAAGAGATTGGAGAAATGATATGCAAATAGAATGTACAAATAGAATAATTAAAAGGCTAATGGACGTAAATACAAATATGAGAAGGGAAACTCGTGTCAGGGCTCTTGAAAGCGTTATTAACGGAGGTACTGCTTCCAATCTTACTGAACCTATTGAGCAAAATTTATATATGGCTCTTCGCAGATACGTTCTTGGAACTTTGAGAACTATGGGCCCTGAGGATTTTGATACCTGCGTAGCTATGCCTACTATAGTTAAGGAAAACGAGACTCTAAGTAATTATATTAAAAGCCTTAATTTGAATGAAGAAACACTTAAGAAAATAAACACTGAATTATCATCTTTAAAGATTGAGCCAATCACGTTTAAGAAAGATTCTCTTTGCATTACCGGAGAACCTGAATTAAGTAACGATTTTATCGGAAAAGGCATTAAGTTTGGAATTTATGAAGAAGATCAAAATGGAATCGTTGTAAAGAATGATAATAGTATAGAAGCTGTCGTTAACTATACTGAATATATAACAAAAACAAAAGCAGCTCAAAGAATGAACGGTAAAGTATGCGTCATAGGAGATAAACTCCTTTTATTTACTTATCTGCTTAGTTTAAATCCTAATGTCACAGATATCACTGTAATAGAGCCTGAAAAGGAAAATAAAGATTTTTCAAAAATCAGAGCGTTTTTTAAGGATAGTCTAAATATTAATGTTAATATTATAAATGAACCTATAGATAAGTTTTTTGAAGATAATAAAGACAATATCGACTACGTTTGGGTAGATGATTATAAGAATGTAGAAGATGGTTTTATTAAGTATCTTGAGATTGCTAAATATATAAAGAAATACCAGAATATTAAGTTTAAATTCTGGCTTGAAACATCAATTTTAATTACAGTAAGGGTAAATATTTTACAGTATTTATCGGCTAAGATAGGCACTCCCGAAAGACTTAGACAATTTAAAGTACTTGCAGGCGATGCGTTTGATGCTTTAGAGCGAGAAGATCTAACGATCAAAATACCAAAACATATAGACTATTGTCTTACTGATGATTTTGCCAAGAATATTATTTTGGCTTCCGTATAATAAGACACAAAAAAAAAGATGTTGCATCAAACAGCATCTTTTTTTTCTTGCATTCTTTTTTCATTAAGTTCGATCCATTCATCGAGAGAAAGAGGAGTGTAATCAGAATACATACAGAAACAATTGATCATGTTGCAAGGAATGTTAATGATCTCACCAAAATTATCTTTTTGAGTAACTCTGGTTTGTTCAATAAACTTATCTACAAGTTCTTGATCAAGTGTGTTATGTACATGGCCATACATCATATAAGCTACCGGCGAACCATCTTCAAACCTTCTGTATTGTCCGTTATAGCAAAATACAGGATAATGGCAAAGAATGATTTTTCTTCTATCATCGTGCATTTCCTTATAAGGAGTAATCTCAATAAAAAGATTTCTATTAAATTTCTTATCTCTTAAAAACTTATCATGATTACCGATAATAAGAAACTTACGTCCATTTAGTCTTTTAACGATTTCTTCGGTTTCCGGAGCTCGTCCGATAGAAAGATCTCCGAGGATATAAACTTCATCGTTTTTTCTTACTTTGGCATTCCATTTCTCGATCATGGTCTGATTCATTTCGTCAATATCTTTAAAACCTCTTTTATCCATTCGTTCATTGAGGTTTTTATGAAAGAAATGACAATCAGCGATGTAATATTTCATAAAAAATGAATTCCTTTCTTGTATAAAACTACCCGCAACCGGACTTGAACCGGTACGGTTTTTCACCGAGGGATTTTAAGTCCCTTGTGTCTACCAATTCCACCATGCGGGCTAAAACATGCGGACTTGGGCTCGAACCAAGATGAACAGTTTTGGAGACTGTGATGCTACCAATTGCATCATCCGCACTCATTTCTCTTTTAATATGTTAGAAATCTTTCCGTTTGGTGCAAAAATTTTATATGTTTTTAGTTTTTCACATAATTAATAAAACATTGAAAACAAGAGCATATAAAGAATAACGGAGGAAAAAATTATGCCTACAAAGAGTACTAATGTTATGGAAACAATTAAGCAGGCTGCTGTTTACGCTGTTTCAAATAAGAGAAGAGAGATAACACCAAATGATTTAATGGTTGCTATCGTTAATAGAGAAGAGTTTAAGAATGCTTTTAGCAGACTTTATGATAAGGAAAAATATGATAAGTTTTCCAAGGATGTTTCAGATTTAGCTCTTAAGATCCCTGCCGATCCTGAGTTTGATCCAACTCCTTCTGAAGTGAAGTCAGACGCATTCACTGTCCAGATTTTTAATACCTTAAGCCGTAAGGCTTTTGAAATGACGCAGAAGCTTTTTGGAGATTATTCAATCAGACTTTCCGCTTTGTTCATGGGAACCTGTATATCAACACCTGATTATTCATATGACAAGATAATGTTGTCTAATGGTATTTCAAAAGATGATATATATTATGAGCTCCTCATGGATGAACTTTCAGGAACTGCTTTAAAGATCGATAAGAACTCTCTTAAAATCAGGGACTTTTATCTTGCTCAGGATGAACCGCCAAGAACAAACGTAAGAACGCTCGGAACTTTTATATCAGCTGCAGCTTCTTCAAAGAGAAGTTCTGTAAAACTTGCATCATTGGATTGCGGTTTTCTTGTAGATCTTCTTAAAAAGGCTGAATCTTATAATAAGCCTTTTATTGGAAGAGAGGATGTTATTCAGAGAACTATTCAGGTCCTTTGCAGATGTGAGAAGGCTAATCCTCTTCATGTTGGTGAGCCCGGCGTTGGTAAGACAGCCGTAACTTATGGTTTAGCTAAGAGGATTCTCGAGAATAAGGTTCCTGATCAGCTTAAAAATGCTTCGCTTTATGAGTTAAATCTTACAAAGCTTGGTGCGGGTGCTTCAATAATGGGAGAGTATGAGCAGAGAGTTATCTCTGTATTTGAGGAGCTTAAGAAGGTGGAAAATCCAATTATCTTTATTGATGAGATTCATACCGTTTTCAGTTCTTCAACCTCATCTACACATGATCTTGGAAGCACACTTAAGCCTTATCTTCTTGATCCTAAATTTAAGTTTATAGGAGCTACAACATATAGCGAGTATAACAAGTATATTAAGGACGATCCAGCTTTTGAAAGAAGATTTTTGAAGATTGATTTAGCTGAGCCATCATTGGATCAGGCTAAGGATATCATCAGAGGTCTTTTAAAGAAGTACGAGGATTATCATCACGTTACATATCTTCCTGACGCTGTTGATGAGGCTGTTGAACTTTCAGCAAAGCATATTCACAGCAGATTTCTTCCTGATAAGGCTATTGACCTCATTGATGAGGCGGGCGCTTCTAAGGAACTTAACGAGGACGGAGATAAGATCGTAACTGTCGAGGATATAAAGGATCAGCTTAATAAGACTTGCGGAATTCCGGTTGAAGCTCTTAAAAATGAAAAGGAGATCGTAAAAACTCTTGATGTTGAGCTTAAGAAGAATGTCTTTGGACAGGATGAAGCAATTAAGAAGATCACTACTATGCTTCAGATCGCTAAGGCAGGCCTCGGAGACGATGAAAAGCCTATTGGTTCTTTCCTTTTTGTTGGTCCTTCCGGCGTAGGAAAGACAGAACTTGCTAAGGTTCTTGCTAAGATTCTCGGAATTGATTTCATAAGATTTGATATGTCCGAGTACGCAGAGCCTCATTCAGTATCTAAGCTTTTCGGAGCTCCTGCAGGATATGTAGGATATGATGATGGTGGTCTTCTTACAAAGGAAGTTCAGAAGAAGCCTCATTCGGTAATCCTTTTGGACGAGATTGAGAAGGCTCACCCTGAAATATTCAAGACTTTCCTTCAGGTTCTTGACTACGGAACTCTTACCGATTCTAAGGGTGTAAAGACTGATTTTAGAAACTCAGTAATCGTATTCACTTCTAATGCAGGTGCTGCAGATTCCGCAAGACAGTGCATCGGTTTTGGAGCAGGAACAAACAGATCCGCTATTATGGATGCCATCTGTTCAACTTTTGCACCGGAATTTAGAAACCGTCTCAGCGGAATTGTTGAGTTTAACGGACTTAACGAGGATACCTCAAACCTTATTGCTAATAAGGAGCTTAATAAACTTTGTGCTAAGGTAAAGAAGCAGGGTTACGAAATGAAGGTTTCAGATGATTGCATCAAGGAAATTGCTAAGCGTGGTGTATCTGATGAATACGGCGCTCGCGAGATCGGCAGAGTAATCGATACCGAGATCCGACAGATGCTTTCAAGTGAGATCATCAACGGTACTTTGGATACAGTATTTACACTTGATTACAGAGACGGAAGATTTATTATCGAGTCAGAGATAGAAGATATCGATACTACATCTGTTGTAAATATTTCATATACCGGAGAGAAGTCCGAAAAGATTTAAAAAAATAAAACCGATCGTGCATTTGCATGACCGGTTTTTTGTTATCATTTAGCATATTTTTTAAGTAAATCGTATTTAATGTTGATCTCTTTTAACTTATTATCATCTGCTGACTGATGTGTTACATCTGAATGATAAAGCTTAATAAGTTCATTTCTCGCTTTCTTTAATTCATCCATTGTAAATCCTTCTCTCAATCTAAACATTACAATGGCATTCTGCAACTCATTACTTTCATTATTTCCTGATCCGATAGAAGAGTTTGAATTTGAACTGCTTCCTGAAGATCTCTCATTTTGTTTCTCGTAATATTCTCTTTCTTTTCTCTGTTCGTTATAGTACTCCTGTTTCTTTTTCTCCTGCCACCTTTCGTATGCTCCGTCTCCAAAATTATCTTCAAACCATTTCTTACGGCGTTTTTCAGCTTCCAACTCTACCTTTGTTTGATATATAAATTCCTTCTCCTGGGCTCTTCTTTCCGCTTCTTCATCAAGCTTTGCACCGACTGTACTATCAGTTACTTCGAAGAACTTCAGCATTCCCATAGTCGGTAGCATAAAGAAACCTAACACGAGCCAAAAGACTACATAACCTACACATATGATTCCTGCCCAAATCAGCAAAAATAAAATTACGTTATTAGGAGAGTAGTGCATGAAAAACTTTGAAAGTTTACATGCATACGGCCAGGATTCAAAGCATAAAACTATGAAAGCTAATACACCGATACCCATTCCTATCATTCCTATTACATAGGATATTCCTTTTCCTACTCCAACTGATGCTTTATATAAATATCTCTTAAACATATCTTTTTCCCTTGTTGTTTTTTGTATTTTCTCACTATCTATATAATGTGAAATACACTAAAAGTAAACCCAAAAAACTTTTTTATTTTTTATACTCTTATTTTTCCGATTTCTAACATATTATAAACGGACGTTTTTCGTCCATTGTAACAAATATAATTTACGCATATTTAGGAGACTGAATGAGGAAGAAGAGTTTATTATTCACCATGGCAGCCGGACTATTTTTAGGTATAATGTTCGGTGCGTCATTCAAATCCTTTTCTGCGGAGCTTATATCAGACCCGACAATAGATACTTATTTTGCCGGAGACATGGTAGATTATGGAGACAATGTAAAGTTCTTAAGCAGCACCGAAGGATTTTTAAAAAACAAATTTATATCATACAAAGATAATTATTATTACTTTGATGAAGACGGATTTCAAAAACCTAAAGTTATTTCTATTAACGGCGAGCTTACAATTATAAACGGATCTGAAAATATCATTAACGGTTGGATCAATGTTGATAATACTTGGAGATATTTAAGAGACGAAGAAATACTTACCGGATGGCAGCAAGTCGAAGCAGAAGACGGAACTATTTACTGGAGATATTTTGACGAACAAGGTTCAATGCTTGAAAACACTTATACTCCTGACGGTTATTTTGTTAATGAAGACGGAGTATGGGTAGAAGAGAAACCATACACTGAAGCAAGTGCTGATCTGTCAAATACTTACGTAGATAATAACGGAATTTCAGGTTATAAAATAGACAATACTCCTGCAGAATTATTTATGCTATGTATAGCAGGAGAGACATCCGGATTGCTTAATCCCAATGCTTTAGTAAACGGAGACCAGGGTCAGGCATACGGTGTGATCCAGTTTGATTACAGATATGATCTCGTTGATTTTATGAACCAAGCTTATACAAGTGATCGAGATTTGTGGCATGGATTTGTTTCACTTAAGAATCAGCCGCGAGGTTCAAGTAAATTAGTAAGCAATTCAATCATAGGCGGCACTTTTGTTTCAGCAATGAATCGAGCACCTAAAACTGCAATGGCTGAACAGATCAATTTCGCAAAGAAAGAATACTGGAACAGCTGCAAAGCTCGAATGGATGCAGCCGGATATAATCTTGACGGAAGAAATATCGCAGTGTCTGCAGCAATGTTTAGCATTAATGTTAACTGCGGAAACTCAACGAATTACTATTTGCAATATCTTAATCCATCAATGAATGATGAAGAAATGATAGATGCTCTTTATAATATAAGAAACAACATCTTATCAAATACAAATGTTGGAAATAGGAAGAAAGGTACTAACGGACGCTTCTTAGTTTCCGAACCTCAAATGGCAAAAGATATTCTATACGGACGGATAAATATTTTGTCAGAAGCAGGATATGGAAACGGAGTAGAGTGGCATGGACAAACTTTTGCAAAATACCTAACAAATTAACATAAGAAAAACCATCGAGATACGGCCTCGATGGTTTATTTTTTTTTACTGAATATTATCATAAATATTCTTAATTATCTTTTTTACTGTTTTTCTGTGTTCGGGATCTTCAAGTGAGTCAGCTGATTCCTTGTAAATTTTTTCCAGCTTATTAAGTTCTTTATTAACATACATTTCCTCATCCATCCAACCTGTCCTGCTTAACTCAAGCTTAAATTCTTCATATCCTTCAACAACGTTTTTAGTTTTTCTACCCACACGATCTCCATTAAAATACATTGGAGTGTCATATGTAAAACCGCTCTTAGCACCGTTTCCGTTAGAAATTTTCTTAAGTTTATTTGAAAGTTGTTTTACTTCACTTATAGGAATATCAGAATCACAAAAATCGCCATCCCTATACTCGAGTATTTCATCATTCATTCTATCAATATTTCTTCTGTCCTGCATCGTCGTTCCATGAAAAGAACATAACGGACAAGAACAATGAATTTTTCCTTTTGAAAGACATCCTTCCGCTTTAACATTAAAAAATGGATAGTACCTTACTCCTATGATTCCCATTTCTTCTATCTGTTCATCACAGGTAATCACATCCTTATCATCTATTATTTTCGGCATAGTACAATAAACATTATCTCTAAGAATTCTTTTCTTTCTTTCGATATGTTTTTCCCTCTGCATTCTTCTGTAACTTCTGCATTTGTGCTTCATGTTTTTTCTCCTTTTATTTTACTTACTTTTAATATGTTTATTTTTTTCGGAGTTAGTTTTTCAAAAACACAAACACACAAAATGTTCAGGAATTCAGAAAAAAAGAATTTAAATTTGATCTGAATCTCACATACTTTTTAATGAAATCATTTAAGATTTTTAGCAATGAGCCCGCATGGAGTGAGGACCGTGCGGGCCGAAAGGAGGATAAGTCTATGGCTAAAATTGTTAAAACTGAAACTCAGGAACAAGCTCTTAAGGATATAAATGAAAAAATAAAGATTATTTCAGCTATCAATCCTTTGTTTACTGAAGAAGTCCTTGATAATACTAAGCTTAAGGTGACGGCAGATAAAGAAGATGGCAATCAGGTAAACACTGTTTTTCCAATTTCATTTGCTCTTATAGCAGGAAACATAAAAGAATATCGTAAAAAGCTTGTAAATGAGGTAATAACTAAGGCTAAAGCTAACGCAATCATCTTAGATGAAGACGATACAGCTATCCTTAACCAGGTATAAGAGGGTTTTTATCCCTCTTTTTTCTTTGCAAAAAGGCAAAAAATTCAGTGAATGCGTAATATGTTTAATAAGAAGGTATAAAATACGCATATTTCGCCTCCACTTCCCTCCACCAACCAAGTATATAGTCCGTCTCAACCTATCCCTCTTAGTTCTCCACAATCCCTCCACCTAAGCCAACACACCTCCACTTTTCACCTTCATATCTTTTCCTTCCTATGCCTCCACTCCGGCCTAAGCGCCAAGGTCCTCGAGCCTGCCTCCGTCTCCCACAGTCAACCACTCCTTTCCTGTCCTTTTCAATTTCCTATAATTATTTCATGAAAATTATTTCCTTCAATACGTTTGAATCTGCCTCCGTCTCTATCTTTCATTCACCTATCCCTATCCTTTCTCATCTTCCCACAACCATTTCACCCAGCCCATTCCCTGTCTTAAGTTCTTGTTTTACCATCCCTATCATTTTCCATTTCTCGCATTTTCCTCTTAAATTTCAAAGATATCCATATAAGTGATATTTATAAAGAAAATGAAAACAGGAAAGAAAGTCAGAAGATCACAAAACATAAAATATCTATATAAGTGATATATAAAGAAAATTAAAAGAAAACCCATCCGGAATGCGTTAAGCAATCCGATGGGAGATATGTGAAAAGAGAGTAAGGCTATAGTAAAGGCGGTAGGAGATAGAAGAATAGTAGAGTAAATGTAAAGGCGTGTTGGAAGCGTTAAGAAAGTTCACAAAGAATATTAAGGGCGGAGTGAAAGCATAGGAAAAAGTTTAAGAGAAGAGGGCGGGTTAAAGTGGACTGGTAAGGCGAGTTTGTGGTGAGACTTAATAGAATTAATATGAAGAAGGGAAGGAAAGAGGCGGAGGCAGGTGATGCTTTTCTTTGCTTAGTTGGTTTTGATCAGTGGAAATATTTCTTGTGATTAGATGGTGAAAGTGAATCGTAGGAAATGAATGGAAGAAGTAAAAAAGATGCGCTGATCTAATAGCATATGTTAATAGTAAAATAAAAATGTACAGAAAGTGGAAAATAAAAATGTACAACTAAAGATCAAATGTTATCTTGTTGGTGGAGGAAAACCACCATGCAAGATAAATTGATCATACAGCTAAAGATAAATAGATTGAGTAATATAAAACCAAACTTTTCCGAACTGGCGAGGCAGTATGGGTTAGATAGGCGAACCGTAAAAAAATACTATGACGGATATTCTGGAAAGCCAAAACATCATGCTAAATCCAGTTATCTTGATAAATATATAGAACTCATAAAAAATAAGCTCACTATACGCGGATGTACGGTAAAGGCTGTTTATGAGTTTTTGTTAACAGAAGTAGATCCAAACATAGGGACATACTCAAATTTCAATAAGTACGTCAAAGCCCATGGACTTAAATCTGTAAGATCCTGCAAAGGTCACCCGAGATTCGAAACAGAACCCGGAATGCAGGCACAGGTAGACTGGAAAGAAGACGTACATATAGCTAACCGTTATGGCGAGATCTTCACCTTTCAGGTGTTTGATTATAAACTTGGGCATTCTAGATACACCCATTTCACTTACAAACTTTATAAGACAAGACAGGATGTATTCAGCTGCCTTATTGCTTCATTTAAAGCTACAGGCGGCGTGCCCAGAGAGATACTGTTCGACAACATGTCGTCGGTAGTCGATCGTGATGGCAAAAGAAAGAGCATCAGTAATCGAATGCAGGCTTTTGCCAAGGATTTTAACTTTAAGATAAAACTATGTAAGCCAAACCATCCGTTCACCAAAGGAAAAGTTGAAGCTGTGAATAAATTCATCAGCTGGATGCTTCCTTATGAAGGTGAATTTGAGACCGAGGAAGAACTGATAAATATTCTTCAAAAAGTCAACAGGAAGGTCAATGCATATATCTGTCAGGAGACAGGCGTTCCGCCGCTGCTGTTATTTCAAAAAGAAAAGGAATACCTGCAGCCTCTCCCGGATGATAACATCATAGAGTCCTATCTTATCCACGATCGCCAAACCACAGTAAGAAAAGATTCGATGGTCACCTACAAAAAGTGCAAGTATTCCGTGCCTGCAGACTTTATCGGAAAACCTGTAAGATTACTGGTATCCGGAAACAGACTGCATATATATTTTAGCACAGATATCATTGCACAACATGAGCTTAGCCAAAAAAGATTAAACTATCAGGAAGATCATTATAAGCAGCTGTTATCAAGAAGTATAAGCTGTAAAGAAGATCTTTCAGAGTTTGCTAAAGCAAATCTAAGGCAGATGGACGACTTCCTGTAAAAGGAGGAAGCATGGCATCATACAATAAGCTCATAAACGGCCTTACAGCTCTTGGTATACACAAGATGCAGGAACATCTTGAGTTACACATAGATATGGTCAATAAAGGCCAGAAATCGTTCAGCGAGGCTCTGGAAGAACTCGTAGAACTGGAACAACGTAACAATCAGATAAGGGCCGAGAATGCATGTGTTAAAACAGCAAACTTTCCATTTATAAAAACCATGGATGATTTTGACTTTGCATTCCAGCCCGGGATCAATAAGAAAGAGCTGCTTGAGCTGAATACACTCGGATTTATAGATCAGATGAAAAACATCCTGTTTGTAGGTTCGAGCGGTGTAGGGAAAACACATCTTGCTACAGCTATAGGAATAACTTGTGCCAGGGCGAGATATTCAACTTATTTTGTCTCTTTTGAAACATTGATAAATCAGTTGAAAAAAGCACATGTGGAAAACCGACTGGAATCAAGGATGAAGTTCTTTGCCAAATACAAGATCCTGATCATTGATGAGCTTGGATACATGCCTATCGATGCAGATGCAGCAAATCTATTCTTTCAGCTGGTTGCAAGGCGTTACGAAAAGCATTGTACGATCATAACGACAAATTCACCGTTCTCAAAATGGAGTGAGATATTTGGTTCTGCAACGCTTGCTAATGCTGTCCTTGACCGCTTATTGCATCATTCTGAGGTTATTTCCATTAAGGGTCCGTCATACCGTTTGAAGGAAAAACGAGCTTTATTGGAAGCTCAAGCTGAGGAATAAATAGGCTGTCAGTTGTACATTTTTATATTCGCTTTTTTGTACATTTTTAAATTGACATTTACGCATAATGCGATTATAGTGAAATAATGCTAATAATATAGTGAAATTATATTGAAATAATGCTAAGGCGGAAGATGATAAGGACGGAATGGATGCATAAGGAACAAAGTAATGGTAAAGTGAATGTGAGGGTGTACTAACGAAGTGGGAGTTTTATGGAGACCTTGGAAGATTGAGGCTGTAGTAAAAACGGAAGTAAATTGCAGGACGGTAGAGATGAGAGCTGAGGTGTACTGATGAGGTGAGGATTTTGTGGAGGCCTGTGGTGATAAGGGTGGAACAAAAGCGTGAGGGATTAGTTAAGGTGTGGAGCGAGAGCTGATGTGTACTGACGAGGTGAAGGTGTGATGAGGCCGGGAGGTGAGGAGTGAAAGAGGGAGGAGGCGGAGGCTTAAGGCAGGTGATGCCTTCGCAGTTTTGTTTTATTGAGGTGTGTGATTTGTTCTTGAACTTCAAAAGGTTGCACCGCGAAAATCAAATTTCAACCAACACATTAAAGTGATGAAGTATGAAAGTGTAAAAATAAAACTGCACCGCAAAAATCAGGCTGTATTACACACGTTAAAGTGATAAAGTCATACAGTCGTGCAAGATTCTGCTTCGTCGTTAAATAATTAACAAAATAACGCAGCTATAAAATTTCGTCTCATAAAAGTTTCTTTTTTTAATTTACTTGCGATCTTTTCTTACATATTAGTATCGTTGATTTTTTTATGAAAAGGAGAAATTCATTATGAAAAAGAAGAAGATACTTATTGTAGGACTTATGGCAGCTCTTGCAGCTGTAGTTGCAACAGGCTGTGCGAAGAAGACAGCTGAGAGTTCAAATCCTGACTCATCTTATTCAACTAATGCAGCTGATGAGATCGAGGATGAGGATGTAGATGAGATTGATGATCAGTCTGATATTCATGAGGATGAAGATACTGATGACGCTACTCCGTCTCAGTACGATGAGAATGATCTTATTGAGTTTACTGATGAAGGAGAATCAACTGAGGCTTCAGATACCGAAGAGGATGTAGATGGTTCCACAGCGGAAGATGATACTGCAGACTCTGAGGATGATTCCGATATCAGCAATCTTGCAAAGTAATAAGCTATCTAAAAAATTAACAGCATATTAAATACGCTGTTTTTTTGCGTGAAAATATTTTTCACCATAATGTTAGTGTTAAAATATTTTTAGAAACAAAGGAGATTTTATGAAGAAAAGAAATGTTTCAAAAACAATTGCTTCAATTTCGGCAATTAGTATGATTGCCGTAAATGCTTTAAATCCTATTATGTCCTATGCGGATGTTAAGGATGTTGTTGAGGTTGGAGGTGTAGAGACTACTGAAAGTAATTTTTCAGGATCTACGCAGAATATCTACACAGAGGGTTCTGCTAATATCACAGTAAATGGAAATGTTGATTCTGCTTTAAATTCAGGTATTGTATCTACGGATGTAACTCACATTAACTCGTCTACAAGCAGACCTGAGATTGATAAGAAAGCTGATGCAAACATTACTGTATCCGGTAATATTAATGTATCCGGTTGCGATGGTGATGATGCGTTAACCGGTATTGATGCAGAAACTAAGAATGGAGATATTAATATTAATGTTTCAGGTTCTGTTAATGTGTCCGGTAACAATGTTGCAGATATTGTCTCAACAGGAGTATCAACTTCAGGCAGTACAAATGTTACTGTAGGAAATGTTAATGTTAGTGGTGATACATCAACCGGAGTTGGTATGTATGGCGGAAGCGATACAAAGGATGCTACTACAATTGTCAAGGGAGATATTATTTCAACCGGAAAAACAGATAGCAACGGTGTAGATGTATATTATGTCGGTGATGCAAGTAGCAATGTTATCATTGGTGGAAATGTTACTGCCACAGCAACAGATGCTGCAACGGGTATTCATGTTTCAGGTGACCCTGAGGATTCAGTATCAAGAAACAATAACATT
>JAUNWP010000049.1 GCA_030540255.1 Eubacteriales bacterium
CACGCAATGAGCACAGCCACAATAAAAATACAAATACAGCTACCCCAAGCATTATGCCGGTGGATTTTGACATAACTATTATAAACAAAGCAATCGGGATCGTGATAAGTTCAGGCAGGTATACCTTAATAAAGCTCAGCAACACGTTTTTTTTGCTGCTGCAAGTCCTTGCCGTAGCATACACGCCCTTATCTGTTGACAGTTCAAACACAAGCAATATTGACATCAGCATGAAGAACGCGAGCTGATTCGGATCGTTAAAGCTCCCCATATACCTTATTGCTCCCCAGTACTCGGTAAATATCCTTCCGTGTCCGCTTATAAGTATAATAAGCTGCATTATGATATCAAATTCAAGCAAGCGTATTACTATCTTTTTGATACTTACAGCACTTTTGTTCATGCCATTCTTTGGCACAAGCTCGCATCCCGAAAGCTTTCTGCATGTCCATACGGCAAGACAATTATATACCCAGAACAAGGAATACATCCTGAAGTTTCCCTGCGGATACAGATGCTCGTGCACAGCATTAATGATAAGCGCCGCTATTATAAACAGATACAGACAGATATCATCTCTGTACAGTAATCCCTTGCCGGATATCATCCCACTCGCTTCTGTATTCCTTTTACCGTATCCTCGTTGGAACATCAGCATGTGGTCATTCCTGTTTACATTTTCATCAATACTTAAATTATTACGGCATTTACAAAAACATAAAAACTCTCTGAGCATAAGGAGCATCCCTGCTCCGGCGAGACATATATCCGCAATTCCAACCGAACCCGAGGGTTTCAGGTAATAAGGCTTCAATAAGATAAACATAAAAAACAGGACTGCCGCAATATCAGTCAGCAGTCCCGAATTGTTAAGGTATTCAGTACTCTTGTCTCTTATAAACATTCGCTGTAAAACATGATCCTAATCAACATTATCCTCAATGTCCTCTTCAGCCATTTCATGCTCTATCTCAGCCATCTCGGCTTTTATCTTCGCTTCCTCAGCCTGTTTTGCTTCAAGCTCAGCCTTTTTCTTGGCTTCGAGACCGGCAATATAATCCCTGTAAACGAAGGTCATGATACCGACTACCGGTACAGCCATCAGAATACCAAGTACTCCGAAGAGTTCCCCACCTATTATGATACCGGAAACCATCCATATGCCCGGTACTCCCAGGGTCTGTCCGAACAGCTTTGGTTTAATAACGTATCCGTCACACAGCTGGAGTATGATAGTAAAAATAATAAAAGGAATGGTTGAACCTGCCGAAGCAAAGAGCAATACAAAACCTCCTATAAATCCTCCGACAAACGGACCGAAAGTCGGCGCCAGATTGGTCACTGCAACCACAACCGATATAAGCACAGAGTAAGGCATATGCATAACAGTCATAAATACGAAATTCACAATTCCGACTATCAATGCATCAAGCAGATCATCTATAATAAATGTGCTTACTATAACATTACATCTGCCGAGAAAGTGTCTTATACTCTCGCATCTTTCCTGCTTAAGAGTCAGATCCATCAATCTGTTGATACCGTCAAGCAGCATATTCTTGCTGACAAGAAAATATATCGCAAGAATAAAGCCTATAAGTATGCTAAGGGCATCGCTTCCCAGTGAAAAGGATTGTCCGACCATCTTACCGCCGAAGCCCGTAAGCATTGTTACCGCATCGGTAACAAAATTACTACTTGTATTCTTAAGAGTGTTAACGTCTATTCCCTTTGACTCCGCTATGCCGGCAAGCTCATTCACAAGCGAATTGAGCGTATTTGCATAATTATTGATATTGTTAAAAAATTGAAGGATGCTGTCTATAAGCTGAGGTATCAGACTATACAGCAGTACACTTGCAAACAGCACTACAGTCGCAAAGGCTATGGCAATTGCAATCCAATTGCGTATCTTTTCTTTCCTGACAGACGGCTCCAGAAGCTTTTCTATAAGCTTGACCAAAGGATTAAGCATATATGCTATAGCCAGTCCGATAATAATAGGCTTAAATGTGCCTATTATTGTTGATGCAGCAGCTCCTATTGATGAAATGTTGTTAAGAATGCTGAAAAGAACAACAGCGGAACAGGTAGCTATGGTGTAAGGCACCCAGCTACCGTTTCCGTTGTTGTCACCGCCATCGGACGGATTTATTGATTTTTTTCCAAAAAAAGGAAAATGCATATAAAACTCACTCCGTAGTTGACACTTTTATGATCCGTAAATCACAAATATTATCACTTAAGATCCTCTCCTGTAAGCATCTTATATACCTGAAGATATTTCTCGATAGTCTTGTCAACAATATCCTGCGGAAGTGTCCAATTGTTATCCTTGTTTGCCTTGAGCCAGTCACGTGCAAACTGCTTATCAAAGGATGGCTGTGAATGTCCCGGCTCATAACCGTCTGCAGGCCAGAAACGTGAGCTGTCAGGTGTAAGCATCTCATCTGCTATGAGCATATTGCCGTCCTCATCAAGACCAAACTCAAACTTTGTATCAGCAATAATAATGCCGTGCTCTGCGGCATAATCCGCACAAGTCTTGTAAAGCTTGATTGTATTGTCTCTTAACTGCTCTGCAAGTTCCTTGCCCCTTCCCGGAAAATGCTTCTCAAGGTGAAGAACACACTGCTCAAAGCTTATATTCTCGTCATGATCACCGATCTCTGCCTTTGTTGATGGTGTGAATATCGGCTCCGGAAGCTTATCGGACTCCTTAAGTCCCTCTGGAAGCTTGATTCCGCATACGGTTCCGTTCTCCTTGTAGCTCTCCCAGCCGCTGCCTGTTATATAGCCGCGAACTATGCACTCTACAGGGATCATGTTGAGCTTCTTGCACATCATAGACTTACCGTCATATTCCTCAGTCCTGAAGAACTCCGGCATATCCTTGGTATCTACCGACAACATATGATTAGGCATGATATCCTTGGTCATATCAAACCAGAACTTTGACAGCTGAGTAAGCACCTTACCCTTATTGGTAACGATATTGTGCAAAATCACGTCAAAACAGCTGATTCTGTCTGTTGCTACCATGATAAGGCTGTCACCGTTATCATAAATCTCTCTTACCTTGCCTTCTTTGATTGGTTTCATTATTCCGCTTCCTTTCAATTCTCGAGAATATTCTACACGATTATACTTATATGACAATCTTATTTCAATGATATTAACTGAATCTTAATCAGATTTTGGCTAAAAATAAGGCTTTTAGCACTATTTTGTTGCCAATGTGTTACTAATGCGAAGATACAGTTTTTTATATACTATCACAATTTCAAGCTAAAATGTAAGAAGCACGGCGGCAACCGTGCTTTTTTTCTTGTACCGATCAACAATGTTCTACCCCTATTATCTCGCCGTTCTCATCTGTCAGGATCTTAGCAGAACCCGAGCACATCCATCCGTCTTTATCAAATGCATAATACTTTGAATTGATCCTAACAATGCGGTTCTTGTAGAATCCATCATCCGCTGTGGAGTACTGATACCACCATCTGCCGGTGTTCATGTCGCAATGCCAGCCAACATCATACCCATGTGACATATAATCGACCTTAGTGCTGTAATGCACGGAAGCCCACTCACTCGCCTTATACGGCTTGCACTGATAATCATAATCAATGCCTTTAAGCTCATGCACCTTGCCCTGATCATAAATACCAACGTGCCCCTTGCGCCACAGGATCATACCGTCTCTTATCGGCCCCGCCCATACCGGATACTTGGAGTGTATCGAATATGATGATATATCACCAATATTGTAGGCATGGCACACAAGCCCACTGCAATCTCCTACACGGGTCTTCCCGTCAACATCCTTAATTGCCTTGTTATAATACGCTGCCGTCCACACGCTTGGGTTCTCACTCTGCAAGCGCTTGGCAAGTGTCACTGTTGCAATCTCGCCCTTTGCACCATACCAATACTTATATGATGCCCATTCGGCAGCTCTCTTGCATATATCTTTTCCTGTCATAAATAAATCCCTCCAAAAAGAAAACAGCGGGTTATCCCCGCTGCTCTGTCTTGCTTATGTACTTGTTCATAAATTCTGTGATCACTGACGCTTGGCTGTCGCCGTTCTTTTCACATGCAGCCATGAACTGCTCTACTACGTCCTTTTTAAGTTTGAAGCTTTTGGCTATGTACCCTGCTTTTGCCTGATACTTGGCAGATGCTATCGTCTGCGCATTTGGTTTACCTGTCGGCATGGCTGTCCCTCCACTTCTCGTAGATCCTACGGCCAGCGTAACCAATGATCAACGCTCCGATGATGATGATTATGTGTTTCATTTGATTTTAATGCACGGAGTATGCTATACTTTTTTGCAAGGGAAAGGTTTTATTCTCTCCCTTGCGATATGATTTTCAAAGGTCAAGCCATTTGCAAATCATTTCTGCGACTATCGCAGATGTAACGGATATCAAGAGTTGTATGAGAGCGGCCTTGATGTCCGTTTTTCTTTTCCGCCGTTTCCGGCTTCTTCCGTGCATTTCATTCACCTCCTTGTCATTTGATGATTATATTATAACATATGGAGCACCCTATGTCAATACTTTATGCAAGGAAGTTTCATCTTTTATCGATTTTTCTCGTATTGTGTGCCGAAGTAGAAGCCTATCACTATAGTGAATATAGTCAAAAACTCCTGTCCCGTCACATTTCCGGTCACAGAAAGATATATAAAGCATACCGTCAGTATAAGAGTCACAAGACTCTTAACATCGATAAGCTTTGCTACCTTAGATATTATTTCGCTCATTTTTTATCCTTTCTCATTGAACCATTCGGGCTTGCCCAACTTTTGATTTGTCAGCCATCTATTGAACAGATTTGTCATGTACCAGTCACCTCCAAGCCCGCCTTTGTCGGCAGGCTGGAAGTAGTGCTCCGCTACCTTCATGATCTCAGCATTTTCCGTAGGATAATCCGATATCAATAAGAGCATCTGTGTCCTGCACTGAGCCATTTCCTGACTTTTAAGCTGCTTAGAAATATCCGATAGCTGCTTTTTCACGTCTGCCATCTTATCTGATTTGTTGTCATGGCGCGTGATCAGGAACTGAATGAACCCAAACAGCCCCGCACCAAATATTCCGGAAACGAAAGAAAGTATATACATCATCACTTCACCTCATCATATCGTCCTTGCATATTTACTTGGTTTAAGGCTATAAGCTCCGCAAGTTTCATCCTGTTCTCCTTATTTCATAAAACCGTATCAATAATTCGTAAAACTGCATCAGTTTCCGCATAACCGTATCAATTTGCAAAAAAAACCGTATCAATTGCGATTTTTATTACTTTATGTGTGTTCATTGTGTCTCCTAATATTTACGAAAAATTCATGTAACTTAATTCGTTGATGGATATATGGTACATGCTCTTACATATGACTTTGCAGGAATTTCCGTGGCTCTTGCAAATATCTTTACAGAACCAGTCGCAGTTATATAAATATATGCAGACGACTGGATGGCTATGTCGTCTGATGTAAGATAGAGATAGTCGAGATCAATTATCGGGCGATACATTTCCGGTAATATGCCTATTTCGAATCCATCGCTCCATTTTCCAACTGCTGTGATATTTGTTGCTTCGCTGATTATTTTTATGCGACAATAATTCCCTGATCTGATACACTCTACTGTCCACCCGTTACCAAACGTCTGTTTCCAGTTAGAAGCTTCATGTAGCATAGGCGCAACGACTGCATTGATTTCTGCCTGAGTCTTTCCTTGCTCGAAGTCACGTATTCCTTCTGTATCTATAAATGTATCTGCTTCTTTAAGTTTTACTGATTTTGCCATATAGTATGGCTCTGCTGTAGATATATATTACAGTTAGGCTAAGCCGTATAAGTATACTGAGTTAATGCCATCAGCCGAGTCAGTTTGCAAAGTCACGGTAATTTTCACGCCTTTTTTCACAAAAAACATTGGAGTCCAAGCATAAAAATAGATTAGTGAATTTGATGGAGAAAACTCGAAAACAATAACTTCGCCAATCATTAGTCTTATAAAAGCGCTACCGCGTATATTCTGAGTTCGTGCGCTACACTGAACGTAACCATCTTGTGGAATCTCAATGGTCTTTGAGATTACATCATCAGTAGTCTCAAACAAAATTTGGCGAGTATAGTTCACATCTACACTATGCACATTCGCATTTATCTCTTTCTGAGTTTTCTTCTGCTCAAAGTCATAGACATCATCTGCATCTAAATATCTACCATCTTTGAATTTAACACTTTCTGCCATATGCTGTTCTGTCCCATGTTCGGCAGATAGGAATCAAGCATGTTGAAGATCTGATGTAAGATATCTCCCGATCCGGATGTGACCGTAGATGCATATCGGCGTCCCGCAGCTGTTGCAACACTTCCGCCATAGCCTGACGCTGTAGCTGTTATGTCAGACATCGCAGAAATAAGCGGAGACATATTATCCTTAATACCTACCGCAACACCCGCAGGGAGAAACTTTCCTATCTTATCTGCCATAAGCTTTGATGGTGAGCCTATCTTAAAGAAGCCCTTCACCCCATTAAACGCGCTGCGTGCTGCATCGACTACTGCACCCTTGATAGTATCGGCTGCATTTACTATTCCGTTCTTGATTCCGACAATTATATCCTTTCCTAATCCCGCCCAATCAAATGATCCGAGAGTAGTTTTGATATTGCTGAATATCTGGGGTATTGCCTCCACAAGCTTCGGAATTGCCTTGATGATGCCGACCACAAGCTCTGCCAGTATCTTGATACCCTGCTCAAGTATCTCCGGAAGATGTGATGCTACCGTATAGATAAATTTTGCAACAGCCTCGACAGCTGCCGAAATGATTGCCGGCAGATTATTGATGATACCCGCCGCAAGATTCTTGATAAGCTCCCAGCCTTTTTCCATGATGACCGGATAATTCTGCATAATGAATCCTTGCAGTCCTGCAACAATATCACTGATTGCAGAAATGACCGCCGGAGCATTCTCAAGTATTCCGTTTGCTACATTCGTGATGATCTCGACGCCCTTGCTCAGGATATTCGGTAGATCTTCAGTTATCCCAGTTCCTATCGTCTGCATGATCACATGTGCCTGATCAAGCAATGCCGGTATCGTCTCTATAATAGCTGTCTGCAATGCCTGAATAACCTCCGGGCCCTTTTCCTGCACTATGGATACCAGTGACTGAACACCGGTAATCAACAGCGGAGGAATTGCCTTAAGTATATTCAATAACATTGGCAAAAGGTTATTCTGCACGAATGTGACCGTATTGCCGACCAAAACCTTAAGATCATTTGTTACATCATTTCCGAGCGCAAGATCTGCGAGAAGATTTGTCGCAGCTGCCTTCATTGCTCCGAATGAGCCTGTAAATGTCGTTGATGCTTCCTCAGCTGCTACACCTGTAAGTCCCAATTCTTCCTGGACTACATGTATCGCAGAGTAAACATCACCGAGATTATTTATATCGTATTTGACTCCTGACAACGTTTCAGCATCCTTCAGGAGCCTCTCCATCTCGCTCTTGGTTCCTCCATAGCCAAGCTTGAGATTATCCAACCATTAAATCACCCCCGGTTTCCCGGTATTAAAAAAAGCCATATGCTTTTCACACATGACTTTTAAGGGATTAGACTATATCTTCAACTAATTCAAAAATCCAGCCTTTCATTTTTCCTTTTTTAAATTTATATCCGTATTTTATCCGAGACTTGCTAAGCCCGAAATAATGAGCAGCATCTTCTCTTGCCGGAAATACCATCTCTTTTTCACCGTTAGACCCTTTCACTTTCTTCTTACGGTTTTCTTTCCGCTCATTGTAGCCAAAAGACCAGCAGTTATCAGAAACAGACAACCAGCGCAAGTTTTCAATACGATTATCGGTTTTAATTCCATTTATATGATCAACTTGCGGCAATTCATTAGGGTTAGGAATAAATGCCTTTGCTACGAGTCTATGGACATATAGCGGAGATGTTTTTCTTCCCAGCATAATTTGTTCATACCCTGATGTTCCTATCCTTGCTTTTAATATTCGGTCAGTTTTGGCATTTTTAATAAGTCCTGTTTCACTTACTAAATAATTCGGTCTCTCTTCGATGATTTTCCATTGCATTCTAAGCACCTCAACTACATATATTTAATATACCTTGTTTTGCTTCAAACGCAACTTACTATGCTTGATTTTTATTAGTTGGTGCGCACTTCCAACGGCGTATCAATAGCCGTTGTACTCGGTGACGAGCCGATAGTCGTTACACCTTCCAATTTCTTGGCTTGGCACGGGATTGCCATATCATTTCTGACTTAGGTTTTCCCCGTTAGCAAGACTTTTATTGTCTCACACCCTTGATAAAGGTTCACGCACGCTCACAGCACAGTCGCCTATGCTGCGGACATTAGACAGTTTATCGTATAATTTTGCTTCGCAAATCCCTGATATGCATTCTGTATTGAGCCGATGTCCGTGCCCATCTTTGCGGAGTTATCTGCCATATCAAGGATAGCTGTATTGGCAGCTTCCGCAGCTGCTGCCTCATCTCCTAATGATGCCTTAAGCGCAGCACCGAAGGATACTGCCTGCTCTGCATAGCTATTTGCCGATATTCCTGCTGCCGCAGCCTGATAGGCATAATCTTTCGCCGCCTTCGATGCGTCTCCGTAGAGAGTATCAAGACCGCCGAACGACTGCTGAAGTGCGCCGCCGGCATCAAGTGACTCTTTTATTACCGCACCGATACCTGCCGCAGCGATAGCGCCCTTTATAGCTCCCGCAATATCTATTCCGGCAGACTTTCCCGCACTCGCAGCCTCTCCGCCGAGTGCCTTAGAGATGGATCCGGTTATCCCCCTTGCGGAGGGTTCGATCTGGACATAGGCCTTCGCAAGTTCAATTGCCATTTATAAAGCCTCCCTTTCGCAAGATTTCATGCTTATATGCTTCAAATTCCTCAGCTGTCTCGAAGGTCTCTATCTCATCCGGCTCTGTTTTGTCCGGATAAAGCAGAGACTCAAGTATCGATTTAGGCCTGTTTCTGTTTTTATGACCATCCTCCGAGTTGAACCATACCAGCGTATTCACACTGTCAGCTATTGATGCCATCATCATGATGTTGATCGGCACCGTTAGACCTGACAGCTTTCTTTTTATCCTTGAGTCATCCTCTAACCCACACGAAAAAGTCGCCACCAGATGAGCAGGCAGCGACTTATAGTCATATATTTGATATGTCTCCGCGAGGTCGCAGATCAATGCTTCCTCGTCTACGTGGATCATGTGAGCGAGGATCAGGAGTTTTTTACATCATTTCGCAGAGCCTTGATGATCTCGGCTATTTCAGCCATCAGAGCCTTGAGCGGAATAAGCCCCTCATCGGTTTTGATATGATCACAAAGTCTTTTCTCACCGTCAGCTCCGACAAGCAGCTCAACAAGTGCTGTGGTTCCGGCAAGTACCTTCGTATCATCACTGGATTCGATGTCCGACAATGCTCTTACGAACCTCCAGTCAGTTCTGATGCCCTCATTTACTTCAAAAGTAAATCCGGTTGATGTTGTTCCTCTGATCATATTCACCCCTTTGAGATATACTCGTAATGCGTATAGCCTGACTCATCCGGAAGGCAGGTAAGAGTTGTCTCATATCCCGTTACATCGGCATCCTTGTAGCTGATATCACCTACATCTGACACCTTTGCATCAGGGATAACGACTCTCTTAACCCGTCCCCCTCTCAGGAGCATGTCTATAACATAGCAAGCCTCCTCATCACAGTTCGCTCCTGCCTTGATCGTAAGGCCTGTAGATGCGGTTCCCGTAACGTTGGAGCTGCCGTATACCATCTTTATTACATCCTCATTCATCGACTCTATGAGTGTAAATTTGAATGTATCGTCTCTGCCGGTCAATACATTCATGACCGTATCTCCGCCCCATGCCTTGATATTCTCATTGTCTCTTGACTCAGTATTCGTTACGCCATCCTCAGAAATGTATCCGAGTGCCTTAAATGCTTCATTAAGAGCTGTTGTTGAGTCTGTCGGCAAAGTAGATCCAAGCGGAGCGCGATACATAGCTCCTCCGATCTTAGGCTTTCCTGTAGTAACATTTGCACTTGTATTCGCCATCTTTTCTCCTTAATCATAAAAAACAACGTCATAGACTGCCTGATATCGGTATGTCTTTGACGTTGGATTAGTGTAGTTATAATCAGAATTCAATTCTGAATGCGTGATCTCATCGAGCTCTATAGCTTTATCCATTGCAGCCTTTACAAGTTCATTCAATGATGCTGCCCCGTACAAGGTAGGCGCAATCGACTGAATAGCAAGAGTCGCTGAATAAATATGATTCCTCACGGACGATCCGGTCTTTTCCAGTAGAACATATTCCTTTTCAGGATGCTCCGGTCGTTCCAAATACACGGGAACCGACAGCTCGGATGATAAATGATCTAATATAATCTTTTCTATCATCAAATACCTCTCAATGACTTTAAGACCTCGTTCGTTTCCATGTGCTTATAGAATGTCCTCGCGCTGGTTGCAAGTATCATTACCTTTGCTCTTCTTGATCCTATTCGGGTCTCTTTTTCATAGCCATTGCCAAGACGGCCGAGCGCATTGTCGGCATGCTCATTCAAAATAGACTGCATCTCTTCAGACTTAAGCAGCTCTCGGATACCTGCCTCATTAAGCTCTATCTTAATATCACCCATAGCGTTCCACACTCCATTTTGTATTCCAGCTCAATGGGATCATTTCTTCTATGCCCGTCTGAGGGAATCCGAAAACATGCCACTTCTCGCCGAAAAACTCGACCACAGCATCCTCAAAGTTATGAGTATCGCCCTTAGGAATCGCTATCTGATAGACAGCCTTTTTCCCGTAAAGAGACTCAAGCGAGACCAGATCGTCCGCCGATACAGGCGTAACGAGGACGTTTTCTATCTCTACCGGAGTCTCCGTATAGACCGCATGGTTAAACTCATCAACTCCGCTCTTGATTTTTTCATAGAGTGTTATAGTGATACCCTTGATCATTCCACCACCATGCCTTCCAGCGGACTGTATATGCCTATCTTGTTCGATACGCCAAGCAGCTTCTTGTCCATCTTGCTTAAATACAACTCACCTGAGGATCCATTTCCGTAAGTCCATGTTTGAGAGTATCCAAGCGCAGCCACCGAGCCCTGAGTTGCACCTACAGGTATACAGCTTCCGTCATTGCTTCCGACAGCACGTATGACCATATTACAGGACACAAGCTTCTTTGCTTCATCCGAAGCCTTGCTGTTATATGCATCAATGATAACCGCTGCATCATCCAACAAAGCATTTACATAGTCAGGCTCTAACGAATTCATCCCTATACGCTTTATAATGTCCTCACACGTTGCATATGCCATCAGATCACCTACTTTTTTGCTGTTGCTGTTTTCCTTGCGGTTGTTTTAGCTTTCGCTGCCGGCACTGCCTTCGGTTTTACTTCCGGCTCGGCTTTTTTCTCAGCATCTTCACTTATTTCCGGCTCGGTCTCTACCTCAGCCCCTTCGCCTACTTCTTCCTTAACTTCCGGCTCTTCGTTAACCGGGCGGAACATCGCAGAGTCCAACGTAATGTCGGACTCTACTACAATTCCTGTTTGTTTGTACAGATACCTCATATCTCAGCCTGCGGCCTTTGTGATCTTCGCAAATGCCTTCTGATCCATGATTCCGATACCATATACGATCTCTGCACGTATTGCGATCTGGTTCTGTCTCTGAAGATCTCCAAGACCGTCCGGATCACCGAACTCTATAAGATGTGCGCTGATAGATCTCTGAACGCCCCATCTGAATGCGTCAAACTGACCTACGATACCGAGCAGATTTGTTGCCGCAGTGGCCTCGTTCTTAGCAGATACCGTATCGGATACAGCTGCCTGCATTCCGGAGAAGTTAACGATACTCTGTCCGAATCCGATCTCAGGATAGATCTTTCTGCCGTTTGTATCTCTCATTGTAGAAAGACCGAACGAAAGAGTCGGATCCATTGCTATTCCGATCGGAGTATATCCGGAAGAAATGATAACGCCTGCTGCCGCCTCGATAGCCTCATCATACTTTGTACCGGTAAGCTCTACCTTCTGAGTTGTATCGATTATGCCCTCCTTTACAAGGCTCGATACCTCTCCGGTAAGCGGGTTGATCTTGTGGATACCTACGAGATCAAGAGATCTTCCGAGTGCAATTCCTGCATTTGCTGCAAGATCCTGAAGTACTCCGATCTGTACATCCTCATCTGCCCACTCGACCTCCTGCGAAAATCTCATGGTAACCTGAAGCTTATACGGATTGACAGTCTTAGCTGCGTATGTTGTAGGAGTCGGGGACTTCTGTCCTGCCTCACCTACAAGCTCTGCCTTCGGCGGTGCCGTAAGTACCCATACCTGCTGCTTGCCAAACTTCTGCGGTCTTGCTCCGGACAACTGTGCAAGAGTAGAACCCTTCTGTGCATTCTCAAATATTCCTGTAGAGATCTCTGCCGGGATCTCAAAATCTGTAGTGATTAGTGCTGCCATATTTTAGTCTCCTTTACCAAAAATCTGATGCGCAAATTCTCTCATCGCATCATCTGCCTCATGATGCTCTGTTACTTTTTCTTTGTTTTCTCTTGTTCTCGGATAGCTCTTCGGCTTTGCAAACTTAAGGATTGCCTCTGCCTGCTTCTTACAGGTATCTTCATCCTCACCGGTTAGAAGCTCCACAGGAACATTAGTGTCTTTTGATACTTTTTCTCTTACCTGTCTAACAGTGCCTTCTTTTTCAAGTTTGTCGAGCTTTGCCTGAAGCGCATCGGACTTCTCTTTTTCTTTCTGAAGCTCCGTTTTGCTCTGAGCCTGATACTCATCGTACTTGCCTGCCTTTTCCTTCAGGTCATCATAATCTGCGTATTTCTGTCTTTCTCTCGCAAGGCGTCCCTCTATGATCGAATCCATCTCTGCCTGAGTAAAAGTTTTATCTTCTGCCATCTTTGTTTCCCTCCTAAACGAGTAATGTAAATTTATAACCACATTTAAGGCATGCGTTGCCATAAAAATAACACGCATCTCTGCGTGCTATAGTCATCCTTAAAATCAAATTATAAAGGCAAGCTTCACAAGTTCCATGATTGCTCCCGGAGCTTCCTCTAATATTGAATTCATAATTTTTTTCATTTTGTCATTGTTTAAAACATATCGAACGCCTTCACTTGTTATCCTTACATCCTTTAAACTACCTACCATTACATATTCATTTCCCCAAGCTTTTATGAATGTAAGCCCCTCTATCTGCCCTTCAGCTTCCATCATCCTGAGAATGTCTATCATGTAGCCTTCTTGGACAGTTTTAGTTATAATCATGTTCCTAAACACTTCCTCATCAAAGCTGTTTTGACGTTTCAGGCATGTATAAAGGTATGTCAAAATTTTAAAGACAATGTAATCGTAATCATTTTTAGCCATTGGATAGCTCCTTTCTTTATTCTTTCGGTGCGTTGTGGTATAAAAATAATAGAGGTGCGCCTCCGCTATATGGTGGGGGCTCGACGCCTCTATTATTTTTTCTAAAAATCG
>JAUNWP010000050.1 GCA_030540255.1 Eubacteriales bacterium
ACATCATTCCCATTGGGGCGTTGCCGGCAGGCATTGCCGGTTCCGGCTGCGGGATGTCTGCTACAGCTGCCTCTGTTGTGAGCATTGTTGATGCTACAGATACAGCGTTAAGAAGTGCAGACTTTGTTACCTTTGCAGGATCGATGATTCCTGCTGCAACCATGTCAACATAAGTCTCATTATAAGCATCGAAGCCTACGCCCGAAGCCGCCTCTGTTACCTTGTTTACGATTACAGATCCGTCAAGACCTGCATTCTCTGCAATTCTGTAAAGCGGAGCTGTAAGAGCCTTGAGAACGATCTGTGCACCTGTCTTCTCATCTCCCTCAAGAGACTTAACGATCTCTGCAACCTTCTTGCTTGCCTCAACATAAGCTGTTCCGCCTCCGGCTACGATACCTTCCTCAACGGCAGCTCTTGTTGCATTGAGAGCATCCTCCATACGAAGCTTAGCTTCCTTCATCTCTGTCTCTGTTGCAGCACCTACTCTGATAACAGCTACGCCGCCTGAAAGCTTAGCAACTCTCTCCTGAAGCTTCTCCTTATCAAACTCTGATGTTGAAGCAGCGATCTGAGCCTTGATCTGAGCAACTCTGTCCTTAATAGCTTCCTTAGAACCGGCACCATCAACGATGATAGTGTTGTCCTTATTTGTACGGATAGACTTAGCACGTCCGAGCATATCCATAGTAGCATCCTTAAGCTCGTAGCCAAGCTCCTCGGAGATAACCTGTCCGCCTGTAAGAATAGCGATATCCTTGAGCATTTCCTTACGTCTGTCGCCGTAACCCGGAGCCTTGACAGCGACTACAGAGAATGTTCCTCTGAGTCTGTTAACGATAAGTGTTGTAAGAGCCTCACCCTCGATATCCTCTGCAACGATGAAGAGCTTAGCGCCCATCTTTACGATATTCTCAAGGATAGGAAGGATGTCCTGAATATTTGAGATCTTCTTATCTGTAATAAGGATATACGGATCGTCAAGAACAGCCTCCATCTTCTCCATATCTGTGCACATGTAAGCTGAGAGATATCCTCTGTCAAACTGCATACCTTCAACGAGATCAAGCTCTGTTCTCATGGTCTTAGACTCCTCGATAGTGATAACACCATCCTTGGAAACCTTCTCCATGGCATCAGCAACCATCTCACCTACAGCATCATCCGAAGCAGAAATAGCTGCAACTCTTGTGATCTGATCCTTGCCTGTAACTTCCTTGGCAAGACCCTCGATAGCCTCGATAGCCGCATCGGAAGCCTTCTTCATACCCTTACGCATAACGATCGGATTAGCACCTGCAGCGAGGTTCTTCATACCCTCATTGATCATTGCCTGAGCAAGAACTGTAGCTGTTGTTGTTCCGTCACCGGCTGCATCATTAGTCTTGGTAGCAACCTCCTTAACAAGCTGAGCGCCCATGTTCTCATAAGCATCCTCAAGCTCGATCTCCTTAGCGATGGTAACACCATCGTTAGTGATAAGCGGTGTACCAAACTTCTTATCAAGAACAACATTTCTTCCCTTAGGTCCGAGTGTAACTCTTACTGTATCGGCAAGCTTATTAACACCTGCCTCCATTGCCTTTCTGGCATCTACTCCGTACTTAATATCCTTAGCCATTGCTTAATACCTCTTTCTCTTTATGGAAATGTCTTACCCGACTATAAATGCATCAAACTGCAAGCTGCGGTGCAAGACTATATGATTACAATTTTGTCTTATACCTTACTGAATAACTGCAAGGATCTCACTCTGCTTAACGATAAGGAACTTATCTCCGTCAAGCTCAACCTCTGTGCCTGCGTACTTAGAGTAAACAACCTTATCTCCGACCTTGACCTGCATCTTGACTTCCTTACCGTCAACAAGTCCTCCCGGTCCTACAGCAATAACCTCGCCCTGAGCCGGCTTCTCTTTATCCTGACCTGTAAGAACGATACCCGACTTGGTAGTCTCCTCAGCCTGAAGCTTCTTCAATACAACCTTATCATCCAACGGAACTAACTTCATGATTATTTCCTCCTTAATATGAGACGCTCGCACGAAAACGCACAAACATAAAAATACATATTCACAGGTCTCTAAAAGACCCTTTTTAATCCGATCCACACCGAGGAGCCAAACCCTCCTCAGTCAACGAAACACATTATATAATCCTTTGTTAGCAATGTCAACACTCGAGTGCTAAAAGTTTACAACTTAATCACAGAAACATAAACTCAGCCCCATACATCAATCCTTAAGACAGCTTAACCACAGACGATATACTCAGACTGCAAGCTTGCTTGCAAGTATGAGTATATTGGCTGTGGGAGAGCGCATGAAGAATTCATGCGCGGGGTCAAAGCCGAATATAATGAGGCTTTGATTAAGCTGTCTGACTTTTATGGCTCCGACCCATGAGCGAGGATTCACGAAGTGAATTCGAGCTCTGCTCCACCGATGCACGCTTAATCAACTGAGTGAAATGAGGCTTTGATTAAGCTGTCAAACTTTTAATTTTATAGTATACTTATGGAAGTGCCGATCTCGGCACGGATTTTCGAAAGAGGTATTGTTAATGGACTTTATTGATTTTGGTTTAGGATTTTTATTAAGCGCACTTCTCACCATGTTTGCCTGGTGGGTGCTCGGCATCATCGGACGATGGCTTATATTCAACAAAATGGGAGAGCCGGGTTGGAAATCGCTCATTCCTTTCTTATCCGACTATACTATCTTTAAGCGAGTATGGCTCACCACCTATTTCTGGATAATGCTTGCACTCGGTATTGCTAACACTGTACTTCCGGATCTTTTTTCGGGAGGCACCGGTGACTACCTTACCCAGCTTTGCGGATGTGCATTGTTCGTTATCCTGTTTCTTGAAAATATCAAGCTCTCACGTTCCTTCGGTCACGGATATCTGTTTGCGTTCGGACTTGTAGTGCTCAATCCTGTATTTACACTTATCTTAGGCTTCGGAAGCAGCCAATACATAGGCAACACCACACCCGGTGCCGACAACTATTATTAAATTTTTCTATATTTTCGATTAAATACGGATTGCTTCGTACTTCGTACTCTCGCAATCCTACGAAAATTCGCACCCGCTTCTTTCGAAGCTTTGTGCTCATTTTCGTTTGGCCGTCCTATAGTCGTCTTCGCATCCGCATGCTGCTGCTTCAACGACTGCAGTCCGGCTTTAATCGCAAAAAATTGCCGAGGAAGCATTTTCCCCGGCAGTTTTCATATTTGGACTAAATCCCCTCATCTTCTATTAAATTCCTGCTTAGTGCCGCATCACAGGCAAGCTTATCACAACGTTCATTTTCCTCATGTCCGTCATGTCCCTTGACCCATATAAAATTGACCTTATGCGGCTCCATAGCCTTGAGCAGTCTCTGCCACAGATCGACATTTTTAACCGGACCGCTGCGTTCCCTGCGCCAATTGTTCTTGACCCAGTTTTCTATCCAGCCCTGGTTAAAAGCATCAACCAGATACTTGGAATCACTGTACAGATCTATGAGACAGGGTCTCGTGAGAGCCTCAATACCGGCTATGGCAGCCATAAGCTCCATTCTGTTATTGGTCGTGCGTATATAACCCTGAGATAATTCCTTCTCATGTACAACCCCGTCACGACTCACAAAACGAAGTATTGCTCCATATCCTCCCGGTCCGTCCGGATTACCCTTGGCTGCTCCGTCCGTAAATATACTGACTGCACTCATTCACATGTCCCCTTCGTATAAAAATTAATCGTAACTATATTTCTTGGCAAGGCGAAGTATCTCCGTTGCAAGCTTACGCTTATCCGCATTTGTACCGTTCTGTACACTGCGTACCTGCTTCATAAGGATTTCCATAGCATCGTCAAGCTGACTGTTGAGCGAGATGACCTTGGCAGACTGTGGTGTTACAGCCTTCTCAGGCTTCTTGTACGGAATTCCCTCTGTCTGAGTTATCCATTTATCTGCTGCAAGATCAAATACCGATCCGCTGAACGGACAATCCACAACATTTCCGGTAGCCTCTCGCACAAGTCCCGACAAAGTCTCCATCGCATCATCATCACCGTGCACAAGGAATATCCTTTCGTTAACCTTACCAAGCTTTGTTGCCCACTCCACAAGCTCATGCTGATCCGCATGTGAGCTCATATCTCTCATAGTCTCTATGTGTGCTGCAACATTTATCTCCTCACCGAAGAGTCTTACAGAGTCGATTCCGTCCTGAAGCACACGTCCGAGTGTTCCTTCGGCCTGATATCCGGCAAAAACAACAGTACACTCAGGTCTCCACAGATTATGTTTAAGATGATGTCTGATACGTCCCGCATTACACATACCCGCAGCGGCAAGAATAACCTTAGGCACAGGATCAAAGTTTATCGCAGTAGAATCCGCTGTGCTTACACTAAGTGTAAGCTCCGGGAAGCTTATCGGGTTGATGCCTTTCTCGAGCAGACTCATGAAATCATCATCAAAGCACTCAAGCGGAGCATTCATAAATACATTGGTCGCCTCGACTGCGAGCGGGCTGTCGACATAAACAGGAAAACCGTCATGTCCTTTGACAAGCTTCTGATCCTTGATCTGCTTGATAAGATATAAAAGTTCCTGAGTACGTCCTACCGCAAATGCCGGAATGACAACATTTCCCTTGCGGTCAAGTGTCTGCTGAATGATACGTGCAAGATCCTCTATGTGATCTATGCCTTTCTCATGGAAACGTGATCCGTAAGTCGACTCCATAAGTACATAATCCGCTCCGTCGGTAATATATGTAGGATCCTTGATAATAGGCTTATCACTGTTTCCGATATCTCCGGAAAAGACTATTTTCTTCTCGATATCACCTTCCTTGATCCACATCTCTATGGAAGCTGAACCAAGCAAATGTCCCGCATCTATAAAGCGTACCTTGACTGTATCCGAAAGCTCGGTGATCTGACCGTAAGGAACATCCTTGAAGCACTCTATAACATGCTTGGCATCTTCAACCGTATATTCCGGTTTAACAGGTTCAAGTCCCGCTCTCTTGCCCTTACGGTTTGCAAACTCCGCCTCCATCTCCTGAATATGCGCACTGTCCAGTAGCATGATCTCGTCAAGCTCCTTTGACGCCTGAGTACACAATACTGTACCGTTAAATCCGTTAACATATGCAGATGGGATCATTCCGGAGTGATCTATGTGTGCATGTGTCAGCAATATATAATCGATTTCCTTGTAACTGCACGGAAGCTCGGCATTTTCATAGATATTCTTGCCCTGCTCCATACCGCAATCGACAAGGATCTTGAGATCCTGCGTCTCTATTAAATGCTGTGAACCTGTGACCTCATGGTCTGCTCCGATAAATGTAAGTTTCATAACACTCCGTTTCTTCGTCCCTTACGGACGAATAAGCATCTGCCGTATAACTATATCCTTCCCAATAAAACAAAAATGATATGGGAAATGCTCTTATGTCCGGGCTTTGGAGCCCGATAAAACATCTCCCATATCCATTATACAAAAGCGTTCAATCACAAACAAGCGATATTTTCACCGATGCACATTAGCCATACAAGTGTCTATTTCCTACGTTTTCCTACCTTATCCGTATCTATTATTGCCTGCTTGAAGGCTTCCTTCCTGATCTCATAAGGAACCGTACACGGCGCTATGCCCCACTCTATGAAAGTCGAAGCCTTATCGATAAGCTTATCGACATCGTTAAGATCAAGCTCGATATCATCCATACATATAGGAAGGTCTATGGTCTGATAAAAGTCAATCAGCTTATCTCTTGTCTCAAACTGCTTATCAAAGGTAAGCATAACCAAAAGTCCGAGAGCAACGACCTCACCGTGAAGATGCTTCTCCGCACCCTTACATACGGTGGTTCCGTAATAGAAGGCATGTGCAAGTGAGCTGTTATAATAATACGGCGGAGTACGCATAGCTCCTGCTGTAAGATTGGAGCAAAGTCCTGTCGTGATAATAACACTCTGTGCGACCTCTTCCATCTCAAGTCCCGGAGTCTTGTTCTTGACCTGATTATATGCCGTCTCACCGTTATTTATAAGTGTCTCTGTAATACACGGAGCGATCTGCACACCAAGCAGCGGTGTATGTGTAACCTTTTTCTGCGCTCTCGGAACTCTTGAGCAGAACTCTGTCTCATATTCCTTGGCAAGTGCATCGCCTATGCCTGCCCAAAAATAATCTGCCGGTGAATCCGCAACTATTGCCGAATTTATAAAGGTATGCTCAGGACAGCGCTTAAGATAGCAGTTATCTCTTGCCGATCCGTCAGGATAATACATTATTGAAATAGATGTAGACGGAGCACAGTTGGATGAAAGTGTCGGGAATGTAAATATAGGCTTATTCATCTTATCGGCTGCACATTTACATGTATCAAGCGCACGTCCGCCTCCGAATGCAAAAATCATATCCGCATTTTGAACCTCAGGCTTAGCCATAAGCATGTCAACATTCTCATAGCTTGCCTCACCTCCGAACCATATAGGCTCTGTAAGCTCCATATCGGTTCCCTTAAGTGCATCACAAAGAGGACCATAGCCCTTTGAAAGAGCTGTCTTACCTCCGATAACGGCAGCCTTGGTTCCGTAACGACGTACAATATCGTAAACCTGCTCATAGCAATCGGTGCCGATAGTCCACGCTGAAAGAATCATCCTTTTCATAAATCGTCCTTTCTATACCCATGTAAGGATACATGTATCTGTTTGGTCTGTTAAACGTTAGACCTTTACCCTCATGAGAACAATTTAAACATTTCCGACCACCGTGTCAAGCTCAATAAAGCCCTAAAATTGTCTTTATTTATTATCTACTTTTTTTGAAAAACTTATTTTCGTTTCCGTGAATAAGTCTGATTATGTTAGCCTTGTGTCTGACGAGTGCCAAGCCTGACATAATAAACGCAATAACGATAAGTTCCGCCGTGTATGCTGCATTATAGCTCTCCGGATAAAAACCCCATCCGAAGCTCTTGGCTCCGAGAAGCCAATACAGCTGAACAATTAAATATACGACAGCCGCAGTTATAGAGCCAAGCGATACATATCCGCTCAAAAGTGCTATTCCGACTACACATACAAAGCTGAGTCCGAAAAATCCCGGATCTGTAAAAAGAATAACTCCTGCCGAGGTAGCTATACCCTTGCCTCCGTTAAAATGCAGCCACGGAGAAAAGTCATGTCCGAGTACAGCTCCCAGTCCCGTGTACATAGTCACAAGATATCGCGTATCCGCATTTTCACCGAATACATGAGCCGTGATAAGCAACGGAATTACCGCCTTTAAAATATCTCCCGCAAATGTCAGAGCCCCGGCTTTTTTGCCGAGACTCCTCAATGCATTTGTGCTTCCGGTATTGCCGGAACCCATAGTTCTAAGATCTTTGCCATACATCCTGGCTACAACATAACCCGTCGGTATGCTTCCGAAAACAAAACCGATAAGTAAACAAACTATCCTAAGCAGTATCATTTATCCTTGTCCTTGCGTTCTCTGATAATAAAATGCACAGGTGTTCCGACAAAGCGGAATGCCTCTCTGAATCTGTTCTCTATATATCTCAGATATGAGAAATGGAACAGCTCCTTGTAGTTAACAAATATAACAAAGGTCGGAGGATTGACACTGACCTGAGATGTATAGAACAGTCTGAGTCGCTTGCCCTTATCCTGCGGCGGCTCGTGCATAGCCGTAGCCTCTGCCATGATATCGTTAAGTACACCGGTCTGGATACGCATATTCTGATACTGTCTCACCAGATCTATCTCATCATAGAGCTTGATAAGTCTCTGTCCCGTAAGAGCCGAAACAAACATAATATCGGCATAAGGCATGAAGGCAAATTTCCTCCTTATCTCTTCTGTGAACTTGTATACAGACTTATCATTTTTCTCCTCAACGGCATCCCACTTGTTGACAAGGATAATGGCACCCTTGCCTCTTTCATGAGCAATACCTGCAATATGAGTATCCTGCTCTGTTATACCCTGAGTCGCATCTATAACGATAACCGCAATATTACATCTGTCAACAGCCGCAACAGTCCTGATAATGGAATATCTCTCGATATCCTCCTTTATACGCGACTTACGTCTGAGACCCGCTGTATCGATAAATACATATTCTTCACCGTTATGCTTAACAACGGCATCTACGGCATCTCTTGTTGTTCCTGCAACATCCGATACTATAAGCCTGT
Organism: Eubacteriales bacterium; assembly: GCA_030540255.1. Classification (GTDB taxonomy): domain Bacteria; phylum Bacillota; class Clostridia; order Lachnospirales; family Lachnospiraceae; genus Avilachnospira. Next base: position 8,219 of record JAUNWP010000050.1, read on the forward strand.
TCTCTCCTATAAGCCTGTTGATGATGGAAGACTTTCCGACATTCGGACGGCCTATTACCGCTATCCTCGGTCTGTCATCCTCTTCCTCCTCACCTTCCTGCTCCGGAAGCATTCCGATCAAGGCATCAAGCATGTCGCCTATGCCCTGTTTTCCTGCCGCGGATACCGGATACGGATCACCCATACCGAGATTATAGAATTCGTAGATGTCATTTCCCTGCTTCTTAAAGCTGTCTACTTTGTTGACACAAAGCAGCACCGGTTTCTTTGAACGGCGCAGCATATCGGCTACGGTATGATCGGCATCGGTAAGTCCTGTCTTGACATCAACCATGAAAATGATGACATCGGCTATCTCAACGGCGATCTGGGCCTGTTCTCTCATCTGACGTATGATAACATCATCCGACTCAGGCTCTATTCCGCCTGTATCTATAAGTGTGAAAATGCGTCCGTTCCAGTCACAATCCGCATATATACGGTCTCTGGTAACACCCGGAGTATCCTGGACTATACTTAAGTTCTCTCCGCAGAGGGCATTGAACAATGTCGACTTACCGACATTCGGGCGTCCCACTACAGCTACAGTTGACTTTTTCATAAATATCTTTCCTGTTCTTCTGAATCAAAAATCTTAAAAATGAATTAAAAAATATTTTACCACAAAATTTTCTTTTAAAACAGCAATCTCCTGTATAGCGAAAAAACTGCCCTGTTGTGCATAACAAGGCAGTTGAGATTCAAGCTTATAATCAGCCGCGATACTCTGTAAGAAGCTCCTGGATCTTCATTGCATTACTGAAGTTCGATGTGCTGATATTATAGTTGAAGGAATTGATGATCGAAGCAAGATACTTACTGAGATTAGCTTCAATATACCAATCCTTGGTATATATTTCCTCAGGCTTGTAGTTAAGGTTGGTGGTAACGATAAGATCAATGTATCCGTTGTTGTAGAATTCATCAAACTTCTCGAAGCCGTTGGTAAACAGGCCGAAGGTACAGCATACGATAACATTCTTAGCCTTACGTTCCTTAAGTTCCTTAGCCGTATCAAGCATAGACTCACCGGATGAGATCATATCATCAACTATGATAACAGTCTTACCCTCAACCGAAGCTCCGAGAAACTCGTGAGCAACTATCGGATTACGTCCGTTAACGACCTTGGAATAATCACGTCTCTTATAGAACATACCCATGTCTACTCCGAGGTTGTTTGCAAGGAAGATGGATCTGCCCATAGCTCCCTCATCCGGAGAGATAACCATCATATTGTCCTTATCGATCTTAAGATCCGGGAACTTCTTGAGTATTGCCTTAAGGAAAGCATAGGTAGGCATAAATGAATCAAAGCCGTTAAGCGGGATAGCATTCTGCACTCTCGGATCATGAGCATCAAAGGTAATGATGTTCTGAACACCCATATTTACAAGCTCCTCAAGAGCCATTGCGCAATCAAGTGACTCTCTCTTGTCACGCTTATGTTGACGTGACTCATAGAGGAACGGCATAATAACATTTACACGGTGTGCCTTAGCGATACTTGCACCGATAATACGCTTAAGATCCTGATAATTATCATCAGGTGACATATGATTAAGATATCCGCTTACTTTATATGTATTGGAATAATTGGTGATATCGCAGAGGATATACTCATCAACACCTCTTACAGACTCATTGATAACGCCCTTGGCCTCACCTGTTCCGAATCTCGGACAATTTATATCCAAAAGAAAGCTGTCCGGAGCTATATCGCGTAAAAGAACAGAATCGTCATACTTCTCCTTAAGCACTTCTATATCATGCTTACGGAATTCAACGATTAATGAATCAACCTCCTTGGCCAGCTTTTCCGCACTTACATGTGCTGCTATCTTAAGCGGCGCTACAGGTATTGCCTCAATAGTATAATTCTTCTCCATGATGATCTCTCCTCGCGTATTTCTTACCTGTTATTTACTAAGCCTATATTGTATCTATAGACATATGCCATATGATTTTATCATCAGCTTTGTATATATTCAATGCGGTAATTGCTTTTTATTTAAAAATTTTATTTTTGTGAATTCACTCACCGCAAGCTTTTTCTCCATTGATATCAAGGCAAAAAAGTGCTATATTCCCATCAGTTTTTCAAAAAGGAGTCAGAATTAAAATTAATGGATAGATATGAGATCCTTACAATGTACGGAAATCAGATACTGCAAAATAAATTATTTGAAGCCGCAAGTATGCAGAAGCATCACTTCCGCACGGATGTGGCATCTCACTCGATCAATACAGCATTTTTCTGTATCGCATTTTACAGATTTTTAAGCATCTTTAATATAAGGGTAAACCTTTCTGCACTTATAATAGCAGCCTTGGCACATGACCTCGGTATTCTCGGAAGAAAGGAAAAATTCTCTTCCGGTTTCGAATGCATCACAAGGCATCCTAAGGACTCTGTCGTTACGATCAGAGAGATAATGCCCGGTGTGGATCCTCGCATCTGCGATGTAATATCCAGCCACATGTTTCCTCTTTGTGCCGAGTTCCCGCATTCGAGGGAGGCCTGGCTGCTCTCAATCGCCGATAAATGCGCTGCATGCACAGATATCTTTAAGCATTACCACGTATCTAAGCCGCTTATTACTTCTGCGCTTTGATACTGAGCTGAGAAAAACTTTTGGAAACCCCATAAAACTTTTGAAAACAAAAAATTTTGTTCAAAACCTCATGCACCCTCCATACCGGGCATACCGATACAGAGGGTGCATTTTAAATTATCGTGATTTTTACTTTTTTTGAAATATACAGATATTATCCTGTCTGATATTAAATTTCGGCATTGCTGCGTTCTGCGATTTCCTTGACTTCCTTAATCGACATATCAAGAAGTTCCGCCACCTTATTTGCGTCACGCATCTTCTGAAGAAGCTGTATTACGATATCACAGCGTTCCTTGCTTTTTCCTTCTTCTTTACCTTCCTCTCGACCGATCTCTATGCCTTCCTCAAGGCCCTCTTCGCGTCCTTCTCGGCGTTCTTTCTTCTTTATCTCATCCAGTACCATATATTCCCTCTCCTTCGACCTGCTTCTCTTGATCCATTTTTTTATTATAACTCAGAGAGGCATAACAACATATAAATATTATATCTCAATCCTTAAGTTCGCATATCACTCCGGTCGGCAGCACATATACAACTCTTCCCTTTGCTGTTTCACCGATTTTGTCGTACATACGACCGGCACTCATGCTTTCGCCAAGTACCGTGTACGTACTGTTGGCAACATAGCCGATCTGTCCCAGTCCCTTCATCAGAACTTTTATTGCTTCCTTATCAAACTTATTATCATGATCTTTTTCAAGCTTCACCTTCATTCCCGGCTTTATAAAATCCGATCCGAAATAGTGATTCAGTCCTGTTATTGTAAAATATGATACAGTCATATACTTTCCCCTTCCTAAATGTAATGCATTTGTTGAAATATTTCCTGCGCGGATAAGGGATATGCATCCTTCAAATCCTGTTTATGCTTATATTCTATTGTTGATACTGTCCAAAAATACGGACTCATTTCTATGAGGCTCACAATTTTAACTTTCTGCTCGGTCCCCTATAATAATATTTAGTAATATTGCACAGCTGCGACTGTGATTATTAAGATGTGTATTACGAATAACGAGAGGTATTATGTCAAAAACAACTAATCAAAAGCTAAAGCTCTTATACCTTGCAAGATTGTTTCAATCCGAGACCGATGAGCAGCACAGGCTTACTGCTCAAGAACTTATCCTGAAACTTGATCAAACCTACAATATAGAGCTTGAGCGAAAGACTCTCTACAGCGATATAGATGAGCTTAAGCATTACGGAATGGATATTATTAATGAAAAAGATGGGCGAAGCACAAAGTACTATCTTGCTTCGCGTGACTTTGAGCTTGCGGAACTTAAACTGCTTGTAGATTCGGTACAGTCTTCCAGATTTATAACCGAACAAAAATCTGCACAGCTTATTAAAAAACTTGAAGGGCTTGTAAGCCGCTATGATGCCACTCAGCTCCACAGACAGGTCATACTCACAGGCAGAGTCAAAACCTTAAACGAAACTATCTATTACAGCGTAGATAAGATACATAATGCCATCAACAACAATAAACAAATACGTTTTCAGTATTTCCAGTGGAATGAAAAGAAAGCAGCAGTATTAAGGCACAACGGTGCATGGTATGAGATAAGTCCATGGGCTCTTGTTTATGATGATGAGAACTATTATCTCCTGGCTTATGATTCGTCCAAGGATACCATCAAGCACTATCGTGTCGACAAAATGCTTAATCTTGATATTTCTGATAAGGCTCGTGAAGGCAAGGACAGATATGAAAGTATAGATCTTCCGTCTTATTCAAAAGGACTGTTTGGCATGTACGGCGGAGAGATAACTGATGTAAGCCTGCTTTGTAAAAATGATAAAGCAGGTATACTTATAGACAGGTTTGGTACTGATATTCCTTTGATTCCCGTAGATTCAGAACATTTTAGGACACATATACAGATTTCATCAAGTGACCAGTTCCTCGGTTGGATATTTGCACTTGGCGATGGTATAAAGATCTTGTCACCTCAGTCTCTGATAGACAAGATAAAGGCTAAGGCTGCCGAAACAGCCAAACTGTATGAATAGACTTAAACAGTGCCATATATGAGCCGCATATTATATTCAGTATTGATTAATTCTATAAGATTCTTTATACTAATTTTAGATGAAGGCGTACTTGTATAGGCTTTAGCCGAAGCGGGGGTGCTTAGAGCACGCGCCTTTATCTTTTTGCTATTAGCAGAGTAAACATTTAATATTTCTATGTCCTCCACTGAATACACATTATCTGATTGTATGAAAT
>JAUNWP010000051.1 GCA_030540255.1 Eubacteriales bacterium
CCTGTGACCCTCTGCTTGTAAGGCAGATGCTCTCCCAGCTGAGCTAAGACCCCAAAATTCGTTTTGCGAACAGTGGCTATTCTATAGGAAATCCACTCAATTGTCAAGAGTTTTTTACAAATCTTGCTGTAACTCTGTGAGGGAGGCATACTATCGGCTGATCGGGCACGCTTATCCTGCCGGTTTGTACACATATTTTATCCGGACAATCTGCCTCCGTGCAGCATACGCCTATATTTCCCTCTGCATCCTTATCAATGACAAATATGTTGCTGCCGCCCTCGGCTCCTTCTATCTTGAGTTCCTTCGGAAGCTCGAGTGATTCTGTCGGCTCCGAATAGACTTCTTTATCATCCACAGTGATAACAAGTCTTAAGCCTCCGTCCTCAGACTTATCCGAAGTACCAAAGTTCTTCAAAGCGCCGCTCTTTGCAAAAAAGCACAGAGCGGCGGCAACTATAAGCAAAGCGATAAGAATTATGTCATTTTTCTTCTTATGTTCCATTATTTGTAGAAAGCACAGAAAGCTTTGTAGGTATGATAGATATCAAGCTTTGAGGTTATCTCGAACGGAGCATGCATAGCCAGCACAGGCACTCCGAGATCAACGGTATCGACATCCATATCACCCATGAACATGGCAATGGTTCCGCCGCCGCCTTCATCAACCTTACCAAGCTCTCCTATCTGCCATGCGACATTTGCATCCTCCATGCAGCCTATGACCTTGGCCATAGTCTCTGCCGAGGCATCGTTGGAGCCTGACTTTCCTCTTGCACCGGTATATTTTGTAAGTACCGGTCCGTGTCCGAGCAGGCTTGAATTACGCTTGTCAAACACATCCGAAAATGTCGGATCGTATGCCGCATTTACATCGGAGGACAGGCACATGGAATGTCTGTAGACATTGCGCGGCTTTGCTCCGAGACACTCGCAAAGATCCTCGACAAAATGAGCCAATGCCTTGGATGCCATTCCGGTATTGCCCTCTGAGCCTATCTCCTCCTTATCGGTAAGCACGGTAATGGTAGTATACTCCGGTCTTGTTACCTCAAAGGCAGCCTTGACTGCGGTGTATGCGCATACCTTGTCATCTTGTCCGTAGGCTCCGACAAGTGCTCTGTCCAAGCCTATATCGCAAGCCTTTACCGCAGGTACCATCTCTATCTCGGCTCTTGTAAAGTCCTTCTCGGTCATGCCGAAGTTATCGTTAAGTATCTTAAGCGCATTGAGCTTGAAGGCTTCCTTAACTTCCTTATCCTGATAAGGGATATTGCCGATTATGATGTTAAGCTCCTCTCCCTTTAAGCCCTCATTGAGCGGTCTCTTGTTCTGCTTTGCGGATAGATGCGGGAGGAGATCGGATATAACAAACTTAGGATCAGCCTCATCCTCTCCTATGCATATCTCCTTCTTTGTTCCGTCCTTAAGCATCACTACACCGTGCATGGCAAGCGGAGTGGTTCCCCACTGGTATTTTCTGATGCCGCCGTAATAATGAGTCTTGAAGTAAGCTATCTCATCATTTTCATATAATGGAAATGGCTTAAGATCCAGTCTCGGGCTGTCGATATGGGCTATGTTAAAGCGTGCGCCCTCCTCAAGCGGCTTCTTGCCGACTGTGACAAGAATTATGTTCTTGCCTCTGTTTATGTAATAGAGTCTGTCTCCGCTCTTGTATTTGCCGTCCTGCTTAAACTCCTTATAGCCCTCGGCATCCGCAAGCTTTTTAACATAGGCGCAGCACTCACGCTCCGTCTTGGAACGGTTCATGAACACCTTGTAATCCTCACAAAATTCAGCGGATCTTTCTACATCCTCCGGCATACGCTTTGCGATATGCTCAAAAGAATATCCAAGTTCTTCCGCAAGTTTCTTTCCTTTGCTCTTCTCGGTCATTTCTGCCTGTCCTTCCGTTAAGCCTTTTTTGAATCAAGTACTCTGACAAGAAGCTCCTGAGTTCTCTTGATATAGTTCTCCATACGCTCACCTCCGAGTGCCTTCTTGGCAAGAAGTGCCTCATCATAGAGCTGTTCTGCTATAAGCTTGGCAGTCTCGGACTCTGCATCTTCTCCCTCAAGTCTTGCAACGAGTGCGTTATTGGAGTTGAGCACAAGAGTCTGTTCCTCTGTTCCCAATGCTCCCATATCCATGCCGTATGCCGCATACATCTTCATCATATCCTGCATACGTCTTCCTTCCTCAGACATTGTAAGCATAGATGCAAGCGAAGCGTCCTTGAGCTTCTCGACCTTGAGCTCAAGTTTATCATTATTCAGCACATTTCTGAACAGGCTCTGCAGTTTTTCTTCGTTTTTCTTATCGTCCTCTGTCTTCTCTCCCTCAGACTTAAACTCATCAGTAACATCTGAGTCTATCCTTATGAAATTGAGGTTTTCGAACTTTGTCTCCATAAAGGAGATGAAAGGTGTATCTATGGCATAATTCAGGATAACGGCATTCTTGTCTGCCTTTCTGAACATGCGGATATACTGCTCCTGTTCCTTTTCATCCGTTACATAGAATATCTTATCCTTAGGCTTCTTAGCATTATCCGAAGTCTGATCCTCGGCACTCTTTGTCTCCTCGGTCTTAGCTTCTTCGGTCTTTGCTTCCTCAGTCTTGTCTTCAGTCTTTCCGAGATACTGATCCACGGTCAGATATTTTCCGTCTATATCCTTGAACAGTATGGCATCCTTCATCTTATCGCCGAACTTCACATCCTTGATGCAGCCGTACTTGATGAAAGGACTGATATCGTCCCAATACTTCTCATAGTTCTCACGGTCTGTCTTGAACATACCGCTGAGCTTATCGGATACCTTCTTGGTGATGTAATCGGATATCTTCTTAACGAAGCCGTCATTCTGCAATGCAGATCTGGATACATTAAGCGGGAGATCCGGACAATCGATAATACCCTTAAGGAGCAGCAGATATTCCGGAATTACCTCCTTGATATTATCTGCTATAAATACCTGATTGTTGTAGAGCTTGATAGTACCCTCTATATTGTCGTAACGTGTATCTACCTTAGGGAAGTAAAGTATACCCTTTAAGTTGAAAGGATAATCCATATTCAGATGTATCCAGAACAAAGGCTCTTTAAAGTCTCTGAATACCTTATGATAGAACTCCTTATACTGCTCTTCGCTTACCTGTGACGGATTGAGGTTCCAAAGCGGGTTGGTATCATTTACAGGCTTAGGCTCTTCCTTGGTCTCGGCTTCTGCCTTGGACTCGGTCTCCTCCTTTGTACCCTCGGAATCAGCCTGCTCTGTCTTGACCTCACCGGTCTTAGCGACTGCCTCTTCTGCTGCCTTACGATCCTTGGCTGCATCGTGAAGATATATCTCAACCGGCATGAATGAGCAGTACTTTTCTATAACCTCTCTTGCCTTGTACTCGTTGCAGAACTGAAGCTCCTCATCATTAATGTACAAAGTGATACTTGTACCGTGCTCTGTACGGCTGCCTTCGCCCATCTCATACTGCATACCGTCTTCAGAGCTCCACAATACAGGCGCTGCATCCTTCTTGTATGAGAGCGTATCTATAGTTACCTTATCGGCTACCATGAATGCAGAGTAGAATCCCAGACCGAAATGACCAATGATCTGATCCTCATTTGCCTTATCCTTGTACTTCTGAAGGAAGTCTGCGGCTCCTGAGAATGCGATATCGTTGATATACTTATCGACCTCCTCGGCTGTCATACCGAGTCCGTTATCTGTAAATGTGATAGTGTTGTTTTCCGGATCTACGGTAACATCTATACGGTATTTCTCATCCGCCGGTGTCTCATACTCACCGATCAGTGCAAGCTTCTTAAGCTTGGTAACGGCATCGCAGCCGTTTGAAATAAGCTCACGATAAAAGATATCATGATCCTGATACAACCACTTTTTAATAATAGGGAAAATGTTTTCGCTGTTTATATTTAAATTGCCTTTTTTAATCTCTGACATAAGTCTCTACCCTCTTTCTGCAGATTTTGTATCATAGTATAGCATATTTGTTAGCACTTGCAAGATATGAGTGCTAACATTTTTCGTAAAATTCACATTTTCGCTACAATAGCCTAAGCCTCCGGCAATAAACGCCATGAGCTACACAGAATTTCAAAATAAAAAGAATGTACCTTGGCGCACACATACGCCGAGTACGGAGTACGAAGCAATCCGTAATTAATCGATAATCATAGAAGAGAACACAATTTTCTATACATAATAAAGAGCCACCGCTTAATGCGGCAGCTCAAAAACGACTTTCTGTATTCTGTCAGCCTATGATCTTGTCGTAAACATCAAAGAAATTGCTTACGCTTGAACCCGAAGACTCTGAAAAATCCATATCATTCCAGAATCTGTTTACAAATTTAATATTATGTTCTGCTCTGTACGGATCAAGTATCTCTCTCACAGCCTTGGTATTTAATGCCTTGCTGAGTCTCTCCTTGCGCTCTAAGGTCTCTGTTTCCGCATAACCGTCAACGCAATTGATAATGTAGTACATATCACCCTCAGCAAGTATATTGGAGGTCTGACCCTCTTCAAGTGAGAATGCAGTCCTCTCGATAAGATCCGGAGTATTACTGCGCATAAGAGTCTGTTCTATGGTATCAGTCTCGGTGTATCTGCTTGCCATTGACGAAAAGCTTTCTCCGTCTATCTTGATACGTTTAAGTATAGCCTTGGCCTTCTTAAGATCGCTTGTGGCTATCTCGGCTATCTTGATGACCTTGACCTCCGAATCGCTTATCTCGGTATCCACGGTCTCGGTGATGCTATTTATCAGTTTCTCCGCAGTATAATAATCGGTATAGAGTGTCTGAACATCATTTCTGTCACAGCCTATGTAGCTCAGATCCGCTTCGCTTAAGGAATTCATATACTCGTCGGTAACACGTCTGATCATATCCCTTTCTGTCGAATTGACTGATATTCCTCGGTCTGCCGCAAGCATATTAAGCAGCTTGATCTCCTCCATAAAATTCTTGACGTTTTGTATGGTAAGCTTGTCAAAGCCTGTTCCTTCATTGCCGACCTGAACCGACCAAACCTTATCTGAGTACACATTTTCATAACGGTTCCTCTCATTGGCAACAAGAATCATTGCCTGAGGCTCGGTATACTCCTCTATTATCTCGGTCTTGTTCTCAAGCTTCATCCCTCTGCATCCGCCGAGTCCTAAACAAACAGCCGCAGCAAGTGCGGCTATCATCCCCGATCTTATTGACTTTTTGATCTTTATGCTTTCTCTCATGGAGTAACCACTGCATTTACAATAAGTGCCACAATAATACCGAACAGAGCTCCGCACACCACCTGAGTCGGCGTATGTCCGACAAGCTCCTTAAGATGCTGTTCAAAAACATCTCCCTTCCAGTTGAAAGGATTATCCTTGAGCATTGCATTTATGATCTGTGCCTGTTTGCCTGTCTCAAGTCTTACATTCATGGCATCATGCATGACTATTATCGCAAGCACAAGACTTATTGAGAATTCGAACGAATGTATGGTATAGATAAATGCCGTTGACACAGCAAGTGCACATACTGTCGATGAATGCGAGCTCGGCATTCCTCCCGAGCCTATAAGTCTCTCAGGCACGAATTTTTTGTCTATCCACAGAGTAAGCAGGGTCTTGATTATCTGAGCACCTGCCCACGCTATTACTACGGATATAAGTATTTGATTGTCTCCGACAAATGATTTCACGCTTTTCTTCTCTTTTTCTTTCCGGTTTTTGCTAATTTCAAAAGCTCTGCCGCATTATCCGATACAGCCTTGGTGATCTCGGAGCCTCCCAGGAGTCTCGCAAGCTCAGCTATCGCTCCCTGTTCGTCAAGCTTTGAAATATCTGTTATATTTCTTCCGTCACGGTTGGTCTTGCTTATAACAAAATGAGTATCCGCCATAGCAGCTATCTGAGGAAGATGCGAAACACATATCACCTGATGCTTCATACCTATGACATCAAGTTTTTCCGCCACCTTTTGTGCGGTACGGCCACTTATTCCGGTATCTATCTCATCAAATATCAATGTAGGCATATCATCCGTTGCCGCAAGCACTGTCTTAATGGCAAGCATAACTCTGGACAGCTCTCCTCCGGATGCTACATCCTGAAGACACTTGAGCTTTTCTCCCGGATTGAGCGCAGACATAAAACAAACATCATCCGAGCCCTCTGCCGAAGGCGTGACATCCTTAAACTCCATACTTAGCTTCGGATCCTCGAATCCCAGATCCTTAAGCTCCGTTTCTATTGCGCTGCAGAGCTTAAGTGCATATTCCTTACGCTTTTTGCTAAGTCCGTCACAAGCTTTGTTCAAGGCCTTCTCGCATCTTTCCTTATCCGATCTTGCAGCTTCCTTTTTGATATCATACTCCTGCATCAAAGCAAGCTCACTCTCAAGCTTTTCTCTGTAGCTTAATATATCTGTGACTGTCTGACCGTATTTCAGCTCAAGTCGTCTGATAGTATCCAGTCTTGCCTCTGCTTCGTCAATTGCGGCTTCATCCACCTCGAGATCATCCGAGTATGCGGCAAGATCCGCTATGCATGAGCCCATTACCGCCTGAGTGTCCATAAGCTCGTCGTATATAGCTTTAAGCTTGTCATCATAGCGCATGGCTCGCTCAAGCTCTGATACAGCACGTCCCGTATCACAATCTTCAAGTATCGCCCTAGCTGCACTTACGGATTCCAGTATGCTCCTTGCATTATTAAGCTTCTTAACTCTCTGTGCAAGCTCACTTTCTTCTTCCTCCTTAAGCTCTGCCGCATCTATCTCGTTAAGCTCAAAGCTAAGCAGATCTATACGTCTTGCACGCTCTTTCTCATCAAGATCGAAGCCGGCATATCTTTTGGAAGCTTCACGGTAAGCATGATAGGCCTTTGCAGCCTCATCAAGCAGTACACTTATATCCGCTCCGGCATATTCGTCGAGTATCTCAAGATGCTTATGTTTATCATTCAGATCGTAATACTCGTTCTGACCGTATACATCCAGGAGCAGTGCTGCTGCTTTTTTCAGTGTGGCAAGCGTGACCGTTTCATCATTGATACGGCTTATGCTCTTGCCCGGCATAAGCTTGCGGCTCACTATCAGCATTCCGTTTTCATCAGCATTTATGCCAAACTCGGCAAGCTTTTCCTTGCGCTTTTCATCAAGTTCAAAGATAAGCTCGGCATAGGCATATTCGGCGCCTTCTCTTATCATGCCGGCATGTGCCTTGGCACCCAAAGCAAGCATGGCCGAGTCGATGATCACAGACTTACCCGTTCCGGTTTCGCCGGTCAGTATATTCACGCCTTCACCGAAAGCGACCGAAGCCTTTCTTACAAGTGCTATATCTTTTACGTTTAATTCAAGCAGCATATCCGATTCTGTCCGTTATCAATTATCTATGATGTCTCTGAGCTTCTTCATTACGTCAAGGCAGTCATCCACAGTTCTCACGGCTATCATAATAGTATCATCTCCGGCGATACAGCCGAGCACCGAGTTGAAGGCCATTGCATCTATGGTAGTTGCCACAGCCATTGCCATACCTGTTACAGTCTTTACAACAAGTATATTTTGTGCCATGTCCATGGAAACAAATCCGTTCTTAAGTATATTAAGATACTTCTGTGAAAAATCCGTATTGCCGGGAACAGTCTTATATACTGCCTTTCCGTCATTTCCGGTGACCTTGGTCAGCTTAAGTGCACGTATATCTCTCGATACGGTTGCCTGAGTAACATCATAGCCCTCGGCATTGAGCTTTGCACAGAGCTCTTCCTGAGTCTCTATATTGTATCTGCCGATCAGCTCTATTATCTTTGCCTGTCTTCCTACCTTCATTTTACGATCCCACCTTTATACATAACGCATTCTGTCTCGGAGAGTATCAAGGAACGATGTCTCTTTGAACCTTATGAATTTAGTAGTATGTCTTGCTTTTGTTACTATGAGTTCATCATCATACTCAAGGTCTGTGCCGTCTGCCCCGTCGCATGATACAAGCTGAGTATTATGCTTGGTCACTATCCTGATCCTGTCCGTCGGTGACAACACAAGCGGTCTTGTATTAATTGCATGCGGACATATAGGTGTTACAAGCAGAAGCTTTGCCGTCGGCTCTGCTATAGGTCCTCCTGCCGACATGGAATAACAGGTCGATCCCGTAGGACTTGCTATCACCACTCCGTCGGCTCTGTAGGTATTGATCAGTGTATCGTTGATATAGAGTTCGAATGACATCATATGTACAAAATCATTTTTGCCTATCATAACATCATTGAGCGCATAGTCTCTGTATACACGCTTGCCGCCTCTGTATGCGGACGCACTGAGCATCATGCGTTCCTCTATCTTGAAATCATTATTTATCAATCGGTCTATGATCTCATCATAATCATCTATACGTGTAAGCTCCGTAAGATAACCCATGTGACCTCTGTTGACACCGAGGAAAACAACATTTCTGTCGAGCGCTGCTCTGGATGCCCTGAGCATCGTTCCGTCTCCGCCGATAGTTATAACGCATTCAGTCTCTTCCGGAATCTTGAACTCCCTATCCAGATAGCCCTCATGAATACCTACTGAAGCTCCTCTTTCCTTAAGGCCCTTTTCGAGTCTGTTTCTGACCGTTGAAATTGCTTTATTCTCGGTTGAATATTCACTTATGATTATAAAAAAATTCTTCATTTATCCAAAGCTGCATGTGCCTCGGCTACGAGTCCTGCCACGTCCTCATGTCCGATGTTCACTGCGTCACTGTCATTAACATTGTTAGAAATATATATCAGGTACTCTATATTGCCCTCAGGCCCCTTGACCGGACTGAAGGTGAGTCCCAGAACCGCAAAACCAAGCTCCTTACTCAGTTCTGCTATCTTCTCAACTACCTTTTCATGAATCTTGGTATCTCTTACCACGCCCTTCTTGCCGACCTCGTCTCTGCCTGCTTCAAACTGCGGCTTAATAAGACATACCATACGGGCATCCGGCTTCAGCAAAGGTTTGGCAGCCGGAAGCACCTTATCCAGAGATATAAATGATACATCTACGGATGCAAAATCCAGCTCTTCATTATTGATATCTGCGGGAGTAATATAGCGGATATTCATCTTCTCCATACATATGACTCTCTCGTCATTACGCAGCTTCCATGCCAGCTGTCCGTGTCCGACATCTACTGCAAATACCTTGATTGCACCGTTTTGCAGCATGCAGTCGGTAAAGCCTCCTGTAGATGCTCCGATGTCCATGCAGACCTTGCCGTTAACATCGACTCCGAAGCTTTCTATAGCCTTCTCAAGCTTAAGTCCGCCTCTTGATACATATTTAAGTGTATTGCCTCTGACCTCTATATTAAGCGGTATATCCTCAGCAAACATGGTGCCTGCCTTATCTTCCTTGACACCGTTAACATATACTATGCCGCTCATTATTATGGTCTTGGCCTTTTCTCTGCTCTCTGCGAAGCCCTGCTCGGTAAGCAGCACATCAAGTCTCTTTTTTGCCATCAGAATTTCCTGTCAATAAGGCTTATGAGCAGCTCATTAAGAAACTCATAATCACCTATACCTTTTATTATCTCCACTGCCTTGTCTGTATATGCGACAACATCCTTCTTTGACTGCTCGAGTCCGTAAAAGCTGAGCCAGGTGATCTTATTATTGGCCTCATCCGAACCTATAGGCTTACCCAGCTCCTCAGCAGTAGATGTCACATCAAGTATATCGTCCTGTATCTGAAATGCCATGCCTATAGCATCCGCAGCCTCTTCCAAAGCAGCCACTGTACTATCGTCCGCACCGGCAAGCACAGCACCCATCATGAATGAAGCCTCTATCAGCGCACCTGTCTTATGCTTGTATATAAATTCAAGCTGTTCCCTGCTCGGTGCCTTGCCTGCGAGCTGAACATCAAGCGTCTGTCCGCCTATCATCCCGTAGACACCTGATTTTTTCGCCAGTATCTCTATGCACTTAAGCTTCTTGTCTGCATCCGCTGTTGACTTTGATGCCGTCTCAAAGGCATAGATCATAAGTGCGTCACCTGCGAGCGTTCCGAAATCCTCACCGAATTTGGCCCAGGTGCTCGGCACGCCTCTGCGCAGTGTGTCGTTATCCATACACGGCAGATCATCATGGACAAGGGAAGAAGAATGTATCATCTCCATTGCCGCCATGATAGGAAATACCGCCTTCATCTCGGCATCGCTTAATTCTTGAGAACCGTTGTTTCTGCACAATATATATGCACATTCGGTAAGCAATGGTCTGAGTCTCTTACCGCCGTTTCTGACGGAATAATTGCCTGCTTCAAATATTATCTGCTGGAAGCCTTTCTCCTCGGGAAGATATTTCTCGAGTTCACGGCTTATCGCCGCAGATCTTTCCTTCAATATGGTCTTAAGTTCCATATCATTCCTCTTCGTTCAGTATCCTGATCTCTTTTTCTATCTTGTCAATACCTGCCTCGGCGTCCTTGATAAGCTTAAGGCCTCTCTCATAGAGCCTGAAGCTTTCTTCAAGTCCTGTCTCCTTGGCTTCCATCCTGTTTAGTATTTCATCTATCTGTTCGAGGCTTTCCTCGATAGATAATTTCTTATCTGTCTCACTCATAACTGATATTCTCCGCGGAGATGACCCTTGTACTTATGCGTCCGTCCCTTACATATACATTCAGCATATCATCGGGTTTAAGCTCGCTTACGGAAGAAACGGTATGTCCGTTTTCATCACTTAAGAATCCGTAGCCTCCGCTTATTTTCTTTAAGGGTGACATCTCATCAAGCCTTACGGCATGTACGGCAAGGCTTTTCTTGCCTGCCTCCAGTTTTCCCGACATTTTCCCTGCAAGCAGCTGCCTGTCAAGCACTATCCTTGCCTTAAGCTGCTCCGACTTGTTATGAATAAGCTGCTCCATACGAAGCCTTGCCGAATCTGTCCTGTGCCTGAAATCATTCATAACAGCTCTGGGTGACAAACGCTCAAGTCTGTTATACTCTGACTTAAGTCTGCTCCTTGCCAGTTCGAGTGCAAAACCCATATCATTCTCAAGCATCTGCTTCATTGCGCCAAGCGCCACGATAAGCTCCTCCATATCGAAATTGGCAAGCTCGGCCGCCGCGGAAGGAGTCGGTGCTCTGAGATCCGCAACAAAATCGGCTATAGTAAAGTCAGTCTCGTGACCGACTGCAGATATGATCGGAGTCTCAGCATCAAATACAGCCTTAGCAACGCTCCTGTCGTTGAACGCCCAAAGATCCTCTATCGATCCGCCTCCGCGTCCTACTATCAGCACATCGAGTCCCATTTCATCAAGACGTCTTATGCCCTTTACGATGCTCTCGGGAGCATTATCTCCCTGCACCAGTGCAGGATATAATATGAGTTCTACATATGGATTCCTGCGCTTGCTCACATTGATTATATCTCTGATCGCAGCTCCTGTAGGCGAGGTGACTATGCCTATCCTTTTGCAATACCGGGGTATCGGCTTTTTATAGATGTCTGCAAACATCCCCATCTCACCAAGCTCTTCCTTAAGCTTAAGGAATCTCTCGTATAATTCGCCTGCTCCCGCAAGGACGCAGTCTCTGACATACAATTGATAGCTTCCGCTTTTCTCGTATACGCTTATCTGTCCGGCAGCTTCTATCTGCTGACCGTCCGCAAGCCTGAACTTAAGACTCTGTCTGCTGCCCGCAAAAATCACACAATTAAGAGCCGCAAACTCGTCCTTAAGCGTAAAGTAAATATGTCCCGTGCTGTGATACTTGCAGTTGGATACCTCTCCTCTGACCTTTATGCGATTAAGTGCATAATCTCTTGAGAACAGATTCTTGATATAATTATTTACCTGTGTGACGGTAAATGCCTCTGCCATCTCCTGTTATCAAGCCTCCGGCTGTGCAGTCTCCTGCTCGGCAGGAACATCCTTGCGTACAAAGTGTGCCAGCAGTCCGTTGATAAATGACGGTGCATCATCATTGCAGTACAGCTTTGCAAGCTCTACTGCTTCATTGATCGCAACCTTGACCGGCACAGTACCATCATGGTTTATCTCGTATACGGCAAGTCTGAGTATATTAAGCTCGGCTCTGCCCATATATCTGGTCTTCCAGCCCTTTGCCTTGGCATCGATCTCGGCATCAAGCTCTGCTTCCATAGAGCCTATCTCTGTTGCCTTGTTGATTATCGTATCCTGTTCCTTGTAGGTGACCGGGATATCGCAGGACTGCTCCATATATTTCTCCACAAGTGTGCGTATATCCTCACCTTCATGGAAGTCCAGTCCGAAAATTATCTTAAATACTTCTTCTCTTATCTCGTGCTTAGTCATAGATGCTCACCGATTAAATATTCTCTGCCGAGGTATCTATTCCGGCAACATTTACATTGATCTCGCTGACAGTAAGTCCTGTCATGCTTTCGATGGTACTTCTTACCTTATCCTGTATCTTGGCGCTGACATCCGGAATGTTGCAGCCGTACTTGATGATAACGGAAACCGTGAGCTTTACCACATCATCATTTACACTCATCTTAACTCCCTTATCGAGAGTCTTTCTTCCGAGCATGGCAACTATCTCATCTGTAGAACTTCCTGCCATTCCCGACACTCCGTCTATATCGGTTGCCGCAAGGGCTGCAATACATCTGATAACATCATCTGCGATCTTGATGCTGTCCTCATGCTCTTTATTGTCATTAAGTGTAATATTTATATTATCTGCCATAACTGCCTCCTCATTATCGTATTTGAGAATTAAATCATTATACCATACTGTGCATAAAATATACATTATTCATGTACAGATTTTATCCTTGATTTTGTCATATGAGGATTGCTTTATTCCGTTAACCTTCATAATATCCTGAGGTGATGCAAATGCTCCGCTTTGTTCTCTGTAGTTGATAATGTCATTTGCCCTCTTTTCTCCTATGCCGTCAAGCTTCATAAGTTCCGACTTATCGGCAGTATTTATATTTATGAGTCCGGCCTTTCTTTCCGCCTCTGCTGCCGCAAGCTCGGTGCTCTCCTTAAGCGCCTGCTCCAGATACCCTTCCTCACAGACAGCCATCAGCTCTTCCCTGACCGC
>JAUNWP010000052.1 GCA_030540255.1 Eubacteriales bacterium
GCTTCCATGTTTGGGAGGGAGGCAGCGAAAGCTGCCGTGGGCGGGCTTAATAAAAACATTCAAAAAAGTAATTTATAGCTACATTTTTTAACTTAAAAAACAAGCGCAGAGTCCAATAAAATAAGGATTTTGCGCTTGTTGACTGTCAAAGATGGGATTGTATCATAAGTGTTCTTATTATTCATTAATAAAAATATTCGATTTCTTTGTTTGTGTGATATACTCTAATTGTTCGGCACATATAGCTTACACTCTTTAACATATCTGCAAGCAGCTGTTAAAGAGTGTAAGCTATATGCGGACAAGGCCTGTAAGGCCTTCGGACGCTCTGATCGAGGAGCTGCTGCGCAGCTTCGAGATCACAGCCGAACAAGTTTTATATTAACAAGCTGCTTCTCACAACAATCGCTTATGAGAATGTTAGATGGTGTAAGCTATATGCGGACAAGGTCTGCAAGGCCTTCGGACGCTCTGATCGAGGAGCTGCGGCGCAGCTTCGAGATCACAGCCGAACAAGTTTTATATTAATAAGCTGCTTCTCATAACGGCTGCTTGCAGACAAACATTTTTCTACACGGAGTATACAAATGATTCAGGAACCTGAGACTTTATATAAATTAATGTCCCTTTATATGCTTGAGAAAGTCAATTTTCCATTGACCAATTCCCAGCTGTCAAGCTTCTTTCTGGACAAGGAGTACACGACTTATTTCACTCTGCAGAGCGTCCTGAATGATCTTGTCGATGCAAATCTTATCACTGCCAAGCAGGTCGGAAACGCAACTCATTATGAGATAACGGACGACGGCAAGCAGACACTGGATTTTTTTGTATCCGATATCTCCGATGCAGCCATACGTGATATGGATGATTACCTTGAGAAAAACAAATTCAGTATGAGATCCGAAGCCG
Organism: Eubacteriales bacterium; assembly: GCA_030540255.1. GTDB lineage: Bacteria > Bacillota > Clostridia > Lachnospirales > Lachnospiraceae > Avilachnospira. The sequence goes on from JAUNWP010000052.1 coordinate 913, forward strand.
GAGTTACGGCAGAATACTTCAAATCAAGCAGCGATTCCTATACAGTACACTGCACCGCACGTGAGGCTCAGACAACCATACTATCCATTGATATCGCCGTTCCTGACGAAAATATTGCAGAGGCAATGTGTACAAACTGGAAAACTGTCAGTCAGAAGGTCTACTCCAATCTCATGCATGCATTGATGAATAACAGCAAAGAAGGCTGATCTCATTTATGAGCAGCCTTCTTTATTTATGCAGCTTATTATAAATGCTATGTCTGTAAGCGCTTCTTTCCCAGAGCTGTTGTCTTTCTTAAGCACTCAGTTGTTTATCGTCTTTTACTTAAGTGCCCCATTTATTAAAACTGTTTCGTCTTTTTTATTTAAGCTCCAGCGTCTTTTCGTAAGCGGCAATTACCGCATCCATTACGGTTCCTCTGAATGCGCCTTCCTCGAGCGCTCTTACTCCCTGTATAGTGGTTCCTCCCGGAGAACACACATCATCCTTGAGCTTTCCCGGATTCTCCCCTGTCTCAAGCATCAGTTTTGCAGCCCCGACAAGGGTCTGGGCAGCTAATTTAGTTGCTGTCTTTCTGGTCAGTCCGCACGCAACTCCTCCGTCTGCAAGAGCCTCCGCAAACAGATATACAAAGGCAGGTCCGCAGCCGGATACGCAGGAGCCTGCATCTATATGATCTTCATCTATATACGCCATTCTTCCTGCTGCCTTAAGTATATCAAGAAACTCGGCAAGCTTGTCCTCATCCACAGCGGCATTTGCACAATATAACACCATTCCCTCTCCTATAGCCGCCGGTGTATTGGGCATGATACGGATAACAGGATACTCTCCTCCGGCAAGCCTTGCGATAGTATCCATAGTAAGCCCTGCCGCCATAGTTACAAGCACAGGCTTATCCGGTCTTGCCGAAAGTGCATCCTTTATACCGTCAAGCATAGCCGCCATCATCTGCGGCTTAACACCGAGAAACAGATAATCCGCCTCGGATGCCGCACTTTGATTGTCACAAAGCTCAGTCTGCACATTTCCTGATTCTGCCTTATCTATAGCCTGCTTAAGCGCCTCAGCCTTGGCAGCGGTCCTGTTCGCAAGCATCAGCTTAACATCCTTGCCGCATGATGCAGCCGCTCTCGCAAGTGCGCCGCCCATGTTTCCCGTTCCGATAAATCCTACCTTGATCATACTGTATCAGCCTCTCTTATGTGCTTTAAACAATGTTCCTACGGTCCTGCCCTCAAATATGTCGTAAAGGTTATCTACATTGTCGCTGTTGATTATATACATATCAACCCCGGCCTCCGTAGCTATCTTCGCTGCTGAGAGCTTGGTCACCATCCCGCCGGTTCCGTGTGTGGTTCCGGCACCGCCTGCCATCTCATATATCTCAGGTGTCAGCTCATCAACCTCATGTATAAGCCTGGCATCAGCATTCTTTCTCGGATCGGCGTTATAAAGTCCATCGATATCACTCATCAATATCAACAGATCTGCGTTGCAGAATTTGGCAACTATTGCCGAAAGTGTATCATTATCTCCGAGTACCTTATGATGTCCGCTCTCTATCTCAGTCGAAGCGACAGAGTCATTTTCATTGACTATCGGAATGACTCCCATATCAAGCAAGGTCTCAAAGGTTATGGACAGATTTGCCGCACTCTTTTCATTTTCAACATTTTCGTCGGTAAGCAGTATCTGGGCGACCGTACAGTTGTACTCCGAAAACAAAGTGTCATACATATGCATCAGCTGTGCCTGACCTATTGCAGATACTGCCATCTTGGAATTAAGATCCTTGGGTCTCTCCGAGAGTCCGAGCTTGGCTGTTCCTGCCGAAATAGCCGCAGACGTGACTATTATGACCTCATTGCCCATTCCTTTGATGTCGGCTGCGGCACGGACTATCTTATCCATCTTGTGCATATTAAGACTGCCCGACGGATGCGTAAGAGTCGATGTTCCCAATTTAATAATTATCTTCTTGCCCTGCATCATTTTTATATCCTTTTTGCTGTCCTGTGACAGCATATAAAACAAAAGCGCAGTTCACAGATATGAGTGAGCTGTGTCAAGCCGTTTAAGCTGTTTTCAAGCCATGTCTTAGCTGTTTTAAGCCGTGTTTAAGCTATTTCCCAACTCTATCCGGCTGATATCCTCTTATCGGCAAATTATTAAAGCAGATGAATATTGTGTGCCTCACATTCCTTTCGCATAGATTCCGGCCATACCGAAGCCTGTACCTCTCCGACATGTGCCCTTCCGAGCAGCAGCATGCAGAGTCTGGACTGTCCGATACCTCCTCCTATACTGTAAGGAAGCTCCTTATTAAGTATAGCCTTGTGATAAGGAAGCTCCTCTCTCTCCGGGCAGCCTGCCTTGATAAGCTGTTCGTGAAGGCTCTCCTCGGATACTCTGATGCCCATGGATGATATCTCAAGAGCCATGTTGAGAGGCTCGAACCAATAAAGTATATCTCCGTTGAGCTGCCAGTCATCATAGTCCGGTGCTCTTCCGTCATGCGGCTCGCCGTCGCCTAACTTGTCTCCGACTCTCATTATGAACACACAGCCGTGCTTCTTGCAGATGGCATTCTCACGTTCCTTTGCCGTGAGATCCGGATACATCTGTCTTAATTCCTCGGTATCAACAAAGGTAACCTCCGAAGGAACCTGATAAACAGCCTCCGGATATTTATACCATACCTCATGCTCCATATGTTTGATCACCTTGACTATGGTGCGTACTGTAGCCTTAAGTGTCTCGATATTTCTGTCAAATTTGTCTATAACCTTTTCCCAGTCCCACTGATCGACGTAAACGCTGTGAATATTGTCAAGCTCCTCATCACGTCTGATCGCATTCATATTGGTGTAGAGGCCCTCTCCCCTTTCAAAATCATACTTTTTGAGAGCCATTCTCTTCCATTTTGCAAGTGACTGAACTATCTCAAGCTCATCACCCGGCATATCAAGGAGATCAAATGAAACCTTACGCTCCACACCGTTAAGATCATCATTAAGTCCTGTGCTTCTCTCCACGAACAAAGGAGCGGATATCCTGTACAGATTCATCTCCTTTGCAAATTCCTTCTGAAATGTATCTCTTATATATTTGATTGCTTCCTGAGTCTCTCTTACCGTGATCTTTGGATCATATCCCTGCGGAATAATAAGTTTCATATATATTTCCTTTCCTGCTTTTGTATTTCTATACGCAGATACGCATTAATTTAAATGCTGCCGCCGTAAATGTCAATGAATGCGGAGTCTGCAATGTATACGTATCTTTATTTATGCATATAAGCTCCATTATCCCCTGCCTCGTAAGCAGCCGGCATGCATACGCTTTGTTCCTGTCACTCAGAGCATGCTCCTGAGCTCGGCTATCTCGTTCCTACTAAGCTCCCTGAATCTTCCCTCCGGGAGATCCTTAAGTCTGATATTCATTATCCTGATACGCTTAAGCTTTACTACCTTATAGCCGCAGGCCTCGCACATACGTCTTATCTGTCTGTTAAGCCCCTGAGTAAGAGTTATGGAAAATGTTCTGTCATCTATCCTCTTGATCTCACACTTTGCTGTCTTTACATTTTTATATAGCTTACCGTCACGCATAAAACCTTTTTCGGTATTTCTTGCGGGTACTGCTATAACGACTCCTTCGCTCATCTTATGCAGAAATTCATCATTGATCTTTCTTGAACAAGTAACCACATATTCCTTTTCATGATGATTACGCGAACGGTTGATCTCATTTACAAGCTCCCCGACATTAGTAAGCAGTATCAGCCCCTCCGAATCCTTATCGAGACGTCCGATAGGAAATATCCTGGTCTTGTAATTGATATAATCAACTATATTGACGGAATCATCCTGTGATACCGTGGTACAGACTATACCGCGCGGCTTGTTGAAGGCAAGCACCACAGGTTCTGTCTCCCTGCTCTTTCTGACAGCTATATGCTCTCCGTCGATCTGAATATTATCGCCTGCCTCAACACGCTGTCCCTGAACCGCAGCTTTGCCGTTGACCCTGACACGTCCTTCCTCAAGCAGTCTGTCAGCCTCGCGTCTTGAGCATATCCCACGCTCAGACAGATATTTATTAATACGTATTCCTGTTTCCATCCTCTTTTGCTCCGTCCGTACAAAACCGATGTACCGTCACAGCACGCATGACGATAGTATCATAAAAATCGAATGCAATTTTATCACATTAAAGCTAAAAGGGATACCCTTATGGTAGCTACCCATAAAACAGTATCACAACAATCTGAAATAGGGTAGCTGCTATACAGGGTGCAAAGCAAAACGGGCGTATCGTCTAAACGGCGGTATGTTCGTTTTGTTACGCAGTAGAAAGTCATTTTGAGGGGTACGAGTATAAAACCCTTACCCATGCCCTTATCGCGTCTGCAAAGCCGCATGAATACAGGCTTTTTCAACCCCTATTGCGTGACAGAGAACCCCATAATTTAGAGAGGGCGCAAGCGGTCTATCCGTTTGCGCCCTCTTGATTACCCCGTAGACAGGGATAGGATTTTTTTGATAAGCAACCGTTAGGCGGAGCAAAGCAAATATAAAAGGACATAGCGATACCTCCTTGATACCGCCATATCCTTAAAAATGGGTGACTTTATCACGCCCACGCAAATCCAATTTTGAAAAAGGAAACCGACGGCTTTAATTGTTATTTCAAAACCGTCGCTTAATCCGTAACTGCAATTCGCTAACAAGCAACGGTTTATAAGTTGCAATCTGTCAGCAATCACATAGGCAGAATATAGTTGTCAAAGAAAGAGCCGATAACCGCATTTCAAATCTGCGTGTTATCGGCTCTGCGTCTTTGCGTCTGGCTCTTTGATAACTGACATATTTAGTTGTTTCACATTGATTAGCGTTTCCTGTTTGCACTTCGGGCAGTACAGGGGGAAGTTTTCAATTATCGTATCTTCCCGTATTTTCAACCTCGTTTTACTTTGACATATAGGACATATTATCCATTCAGTTCCCATGCTAAATGCCCCAATCACTACTAATCATTTGGAGCTTTACCATATGGGGATAAATCTTACCTGTGTTCATTAGCCCCTCAGGCGTTCCCTGTTCAGCAACCATACCGTTAGAAAGCACAACCACTTTATCCGCGCCGCTTACGGTACGCATACGGTGGGCGATAACCAGTACGGTCTTATCCTTTATCAGCTTTAACAAAGCAGCCTGTATCAAAGTTTCATTCTCCACATCAAGGCTTGCCGTTGCTTCATCAAGTAAGATGATAGGGGAATTTTTGAGGAAAGCGCGGGCGATTGAAATACGCTGCCTTTCACCGCCGGACAGTTCGCAGCCGTTTTCACCAATCATACTGTTATAGCCGTCCGGGAGTTTTGCCGCAAATTCCTCACAATTCGCCAACCTTGCCGCTGCAATCACTTCTTCATCCGTCGCGCCTTTCTTGCCTATTCTGATATTCTCCATGATGGTATTGTTAAACAGCGTCACATCTTGAAATACAATAGAGTAAAACGACAGCAAGGTTTCCGGCTCTATTTTTGATATATCCATACCGCCAACAGTGATTTTGCCTTTGCTTATATCCCAAAACCGCGCGGCAAGGCGTGACACCGTAGTTTTACCACCGCCGGACGATCCGACTAAGGCGGTAACTTCTCCCTGTTTTGCCGTAAAGGACACGTCTTTTAATACAGTTTCCCCGGTATTATAAGCAAATCCTACATGGTCGAACACAATATCATAGCCCTTATTTGTCAGTGTATTGCCACCCGTCTGAACAGGCTGGTCAAGAATTTCATTCATACGGTCTATGTTCGTTTTGGTGGAGATTATCGCAGCAAGATTTTGTAAAGCACCTTCAAGCGGTGCATACAGCCTTGAAGCCACAAGCAAAAACATAAAGAACAGAGGAATATCAATCTCCCCACGAATAAGTAGCGTAGAACCTACAAGCGCAACCGTAGCAATCCCGAACTTTAATATCAGCGTAGAGGAAACAACAAAAAGGGCAGTCCCAAGTTCTGTTATGATGTGCCGTTTTTCCACAGCATCAATTTTTTTGCCAAGCCCTTTCAGATAGCTTTCTTCCGCATTATTTGCCTTTAAGTCCTGCAAACTTTCGATACACTCCTGCACGCCGCTTTCAAGCGCGACATTTGCCGCTACGGATTTACGGTTGAAATATCCCTGTATGCGGGCTGAGAAAAACGTGATTGCAAATGCAATCGGCAAAACCCAAACCGCTGCAAGAGCCATACGCCAATCATAGGCAAACAGGCAAATCGCAATCAGCGTTGTTGAAATAAGGGAACCTGCCAAAGCGGGTACATAATGGGAAAACGCTGTTTCCAGCGTGGCACAATCGCCCATAATTGAATTTGTCAAATCGGCAAGGTCTTTTTTACCGAAAAAGGACAAAGGGATTTTGCGGAGCTGCTCTGCTAACGAAATGCGTCTTACTCCGCTTTCCACATAAGTCGCTAAATAGGTGGCGTTGTATTGAAACCAAGTCACAATAAATATCAGGCATAAGCAAACCAAAGCACCGACCATATAGAAAGCAATGCGGCTTCCACTTACGCCCCCGTTCATGGTATCAGTGACAAAATAATAGAGAAGCCCGACAGGAAGCATAAAGAATATATCTTGTGCAACGCAAGCGATACAGCCCTTTATCAAATCGACAGCCCCTTGCCTTGATAATGCAAAACGCCTTTGTAATGTCTTAATCATGCTCTTACCTCCTTTGCAATCTTCCATTCTGCCGCTTCGGAATAATTCTTCCACATTTTTGTAAATATGCCGTTTTTCTTTATCAGTCCGCTATGTGTGCCGCTTTCGGCAATTTTTCCGTCTTGCATCACATAAATGCAATCTGCGTCTGTGATTGACGACAGCCTGTGTGCAATCATAATGACCGTTTTTCCCTTTGAGAGAGCAGATAAAGCCTGCTGTACACGCACCTCATTGTCAGGATCGGCAAACGCGGTCGCTTCATCAAGAATTAAGATAGGCGCATTTTTCAAAATTGCACGGGCTATTGCAATTCTCTGTTGTTCGCCGCCAGACAGGTACACGCCCTTTGTTCCGACAACCGTATCTATGCCATTCGGTAATTTTTCGATGATGTCCAGGCACTGTGCAGCGTTCAGAGCATGGGCGATTTCTTCGCGTGTAGCGTTAGGCTTTGCCATACGCACGTTTTCCAATATAGACGCTTTGATAAGGCGGCTGTTTTGAAATACAAAAGATATCTTATTCATCAATGTTTCTTTTGGAATGTCGCGTATGTCGATATTTCCTATCAATATGCGTCCCTTTTGCGGGTCAAAAAATCTTGTTACAATATTTGCAAGGGTCGTTTTGCCACCACCGGACGCACCTACTAATGCGATTTTCTGTCCCGGCTTAATTGATAGAGATACATCATTGAGTGCGTTTTTCTCGCCATCATAGCTGTAACTAACGTGTTCTAATATAATGGAGTTATCAGACGGTACATTATTTGTACTGCTTTCGGACAATGGCTTTTCGTTCAGCACTTCATCAATCCTGCTCATTGCGTCGCTCACAATCATTGCGTCCTCGCTCATAAACATGATTTTGGTGAGTGTTGTACTAATAACAGGCGTAATCACAATATAGAAGATGAGATTTAGCAGTAGTTCATTTGTTACGCCGTCCCTTGTTAAGAGAATACCCCCGGCAATCAGAAAAGCGAAGACGCCGTTGATTGCTGTTGTATAGAACATCATAGGCAGACGTAGCCCCTTTGTGTAGGTGATTACCCATTTTTCATAATTGTCGATTGAGTCTTTGAAGCGTTTGAAAGAAAAGATTGTCTGCCCGAAAGTCTTTACTACGGGTATGCCCCTTACATATTCAACAGCTTCATTTGACATATCGGAAAGTGAATTTTGGTATTGCTCCATTTTCTGCGCCATGTCTTTTCCGGTCATTTTCATCATGATGAGAAAGCCAAGCACAACGGGAACAAGGCTCAAAAGCCCTAACCGCCAATCGAAAGCAAGCAGTAGAAAGAGCAGCCCTATGGGGGTAGCAATCGCTCCCGCTTTGTCGGGGAGCCTGTGTGCAAGATAGGTTTCCGTTGCGGCGCTTGAGGTGTTGACAATCCTTCGCAGATTGCCGCTTCCGTACTTTTCTGTTACCCCCAGCGGCAGGGCTGTAATGTGACGCATAAGCTCTTTTCGGATATTGGCGGCAACCCGGAACGCGCTCATGTGCGAACACATCAGACCGGCGATATAGACAACAATAGAGAGTACCGCAAACAATACCGCAGACCAACCGTAGCTTGTAATATTCACCGCCTGTGAGAAGTCCGGGGACACTTCCAGTATGTCGTGAACAATACGCCATATGTACCAAAATGGCACAAGAGCCAACAGCGCACTCATGACTGACAGTATCCATGAAAAATAGGTCAATATCTTATGCCCTCCGGCGTAACCCATCAATCGTGATAAATTAGACTGTTTTTTCATTGAAAAAAACCTCCTTAATTTTTTGTGTATGATAAAAGGGCTTATGATAAACCGCAAATATCCAATTTGATGGTTAGCATTAACTAACCAATGTGTAAAAATTATAGGGCTTATTGCCCCATAATTTTCATCCACCCGGCGGTGTAAAAGGCTTGCATTTCTTTTAGATAATGTTTCGCTTCTTCAAGCGGCATTTCATGTATAATCAGTTCAAAAAAAGTGTTGAACATTCCTGTAATCAAGATATGCTCTAACCGTTCATCAATGGGCGGCGCAGGTCTGCCTAACTTTTCAAGAATCTTTAAATAATCATGTGTGCCTTTTGTTTCTATTTCTACCATTTCATCAATCAACTTTGAAAAGCGCGTTCCCTCTGAACAGCAAAGTATGAGCTTAAATTCATTCAAATGTTCATAGGCGTACAAAAGCATTTCATACATACACTCGCCGGAAGTAGATGTCAGATTGTCCGGCTGCTCCGCTGGTGGGATTTCAGCAAATTCTTTTTGCGCCTTGCGAAAGCGATCTAACAGAAAGTTGTAATGTTTGCCTACCAGTGCCTCAAATAAATCTTCCTTACTGTCATAGTAACCATAAAATGCGCCTGTAGTTACGCCCGCCATTTTGACAATATTTCTCAAGGAAGCGGACTTGAAGCCTTTTTCAAGAAATTCTTGCATGGCGGATGAAAAAATTAAGTGTAATGTTGTCTGCTCTACTTCATTCATTAACTCACCTCTTGTATATAACAGTGTTATATATCACTGTTATATGGTACAACAAAAGAGAAGACATTGTCAATAGTTTTAAAATTTTTGCTTTAAAGAATTGGCATTTTTCGATTTTCCCCGTATTAAGAAGTGAGAAAACATTTTGAAAAATTTTCTCTGAAACTTTGGCAAAATTGCCCATTACGGTGTTGTAGGTAGTGAAAGGAGAGCGCGAATGGAAAACCGAAAACGGAATGTGCAAATCATTGTCCGAGTGACAGAGAAAGAACGGGCGTTGATTGAGAAAAAAATGAAGCAGATACCGACGATAAATCTGTCTGCCTACGCCCGTAAAATGCTTATCGACGGGTACATTATTGTTTTAGATTTGCAAGAGGTCAAAGCCCATACGGCGCAGCTTCAGAAAATCGGTGTGAACGTCAATCAGATTGCAAGGCGTATCAACGAAACAGGGCGCATTTACACCGACGACATGGACGAGATAAAGCGGCTCATGGAAGAAGTATGGAGATTGGAGCATCGGCTGCTCCTGCAATTCAAGTGGCTTACAAAATGAGGGTTTGGGAAACTTTCCAACAAGCAAAATGCAGCGGCGACAGACGGGCATTTTAGAGCGTCCAGAGTATCAAGGGCATACAGTAAACTTCAAGACCTACAAACAATCCTACAAGAGCAAAAAGACCTGTTACAATCCAAAAGAAAAACAGCAAGAGGTTTGCCCGACGCATTTTATCCGCGCCGTTGTCTTGGAACAGGGTGTATTGGCTCATATGCGGCTTGTCATTGCCTGTGTGTCTACCCATGAGGAACGCTTTAGGGCGGCAATGGGTGCAAAGCAGAAAACATTGACAGGTTTATCAGCAAGGTACGGAAGTATCTCGATTTGGATGAGCTGACGCCCACTGTCTTGAATGACATGGTAAAGGCGATATATGTTCACGCTCCCGACAAGTCGAGCGGACATAGGGAACAGCAGATTGATATATCCTATGACCTTGTAGGAATACTCCCTGCGTCCTTGCTCTATGACCTGCAAAACGGAGAAACGGCATAGCCGAAGCTACGCCGTTTCCCGAAAACAATCTTATGCTGTTTTATGAGTGCCGCCCTTACGGATACCCCTTTGTATCAAGATGCAAATAATTCTTATCTTATGTCCGGTGCCTTCCGCCCGGGAATCGGCCTTTACCGGCAGGCTTTAACAAGCCTTTGCTGTTGTCCAATGATCATCCGCGCTGAAGCAGTGTAAATTTACTCTACGTAATTCTCGATCTCTCCGATCCCCTCGATACGGCAGATCACACGGTCGCCCTTGTTAAGGAACTTAGGCGGTGTAAAGCCCATTCCTACGCCTGACGGTGTACCTGTTGCAATTATAGTACCTGCCTTAAGTGTCATTCCTGCAGAAAGCTCTGTGATAGCTCCCGGAATAGTCTGTATCATAAGTCCGGTATTGCTGTGCTGACGAAGCTCACCGTTTACCAGACTGCTTATCTCAAGATCCTCGGGATCACCAAGTTCATCCGGTGTAACTATACACGGTCCCATAGGTGTAAATCCGTCCAAGCCCTTTCCGAGCAGCCACTGCTTGTGACGTGTCTGAAGATTTCTGGCGCTTACATCATTGATAATTGTGTAACCGAACACCTTGCTCATAGCATCTTCCTTTGAAACAGCCTTACATGTCGTTCCTATTACAACGCCAAGCTCTGACTCATAATCAAGACCTTCAACCAGACCTTCATAAAGCGGAATAGGATCTCCGGATGCCGAAGCATAGGCAACATGCTTTCCGAAATAGATAGTATAATCTATCTTATCGCTGAATGCATCCTTATCAAACTTTGCAGACTCAGCTGCATGATCCTTATAGTTGATTCCGAGACATATTATATCCTGATCCGGATGCATGATAGGCGCACATATCTTAGCCGACTGCATATCTACAGCCTTGCTGCTGTCCGCTGTCTTGATCACTTCAGAGATCTTTTTTACTTTATCTTCCGCATTATCACGAACAAACTCTGCGATGTCCTTATCGTTAAATCCAAGATCACTGAGCACATATCCGGTCTTTCCGCCGTCTGCCGACACTACCGGCAAATACTTTCCTTCTGCCTCAATAGTATAAAATCTCATTATATTACCTTCCCTTTCAAGATAATCCTGTAATAGCTGTATTCTAAAACGAAAGGCAGGCACATTTCAATCCCTGACTTCCAAATTAGTGAAAAGTATCGCAGAGCGTTTTGTTCATAGAACGCAACTTCCCATAGAAGAATTAGCGCATAATACGGATTGCTTCGTGCTTCGCACTCTCGCAATCCTACAGAAATTCGCACCCGTGCCTTTCGGCACTTTGTGCTCATTTCCGCTCAACTACATTTCAATTTGGGTTTAGCGCATAATACGGATTGCTTCGTACTTCGTACTCTCGCAATCCTACGGAAATTCGCCCCCGTGCCTTTCGGCACTTTGTGCTCATTTCCG
>JAUNWP010000053.1 GCA_030540255.1 Eubacteriales bacterium
GTTGAGTGCAGATCTGGCAACTCTGTTTACCGGACGCTATATTGAAATTCATGTATTTCCTTTCAGCTTCCGGGAATATTGCCAATATTATGATGATATCAGCGATAAAGATAAGCTTTTTGAGGATTACACAATCAAGGGCGGTTTAGCAGGTTCCTATGCTTACAGAACCGAAAAAGACAGAACAAACTATATTAATGAAGTCTATGAAACCATCGTTACAAGAGATCTGGTGCAGAAGTACGCTTTGACGGACACTTTTGTTTTACAACGCCTGAGCGAGTTTCTTATGGATAACATCAGCAACCTGACTTCTCCTAATAAGGTCAGTCAGCTGCTTACAGCAAATGAGACTCCGACCAATCATGTTACCGTCAGCAGATACATTAAATATCTGTGCAATGCTTTCGTATTTTATGATATTAAGAGATACGACATCCGTGGCAAGAAATACCTTGAAAGTTCTGAAAAGTTCTATTTGTGTGACAGCGGAATCCGATATGCAATACTCGGAAGCAGAAATATGGATTATGGCAGAGTATATGAAAATATCGTTTGCATCGAACTCCTTCGCCGCGGGTACGATGTTTATGTCGGCAAGCTTTACCAAAAGGAAATAGACTTTGTTGTTCAGAGAGGCAGTGAGAAGATCTATATTCAGGTAAGCGACAACATTTCCGGACAGGAAACATTTGAGAGAGAATGCTCTCCTTTGCTTCAGATTCGAGATGCTTATCCGAAAATGATTATTGCCCGAACCAAACATCCGAAATATAGCTATGAAGGAATCGAGATTTATGATATAGCTGATTGGCTGCAGGAAGAATGAATATTGCGCGTGTGAACAACTACAGATGCTATTAATAACGGTGACAGAGAGTTGATTTAGAAATGATACTTGTGAATTTCTGTGGAACGAATATAATAAAAATGTGATTACAACCACGAAATCATCAATAAAAATGTGATTATAATCACATAACTATTAATAATAATGTGATAAAAACCACTAAAATAACAATAATAGTGTGAAAGGGGAATTGATGGAACGATTTATTTTGAAAAAGTTACTGGACTGGAAGAATTCTCCTTATCGAAAACCTCTGATCCTAAAAGGCGTACGTCAGGTCGGGAAAACATGGATACTGAAAGAATTCGGTAAACGTTATTATGAAAACACCGCTTATTTCAACTTTGATGAAAATGAGGAGTATAAACAATTTTTTGAAACGACTAAAGATGTTAATCGTATCTTGCAAAATTTGATGCTGGTAAGCGGTCAGAAGATCATCCCGGAAAAAACACTCATTATTTTTGATGAGATACAGGACTGCCCTAAAGTTCTTAATTCGATGAAGTATTTTTGCGAGAATGCACCGGAGTATCATATAGCCTGTGCAGGATCATTGCTGGGAATTGCTTTGGCAAAGCCATCTTCATTTCCGGTAGGTAAGGTCAACTTTATGCAGATCGATCCTATGACATTTTCAGAATTTCTGATTGCAAACGGAGATGAAAATCTCGTTACGTATATGCAAAGTGTAGATAAGATCGAGCCTATCCCGGATGCCTTCTTCAATCCTTTATACGAGAAATTGAAGATGTACTATGTTACAGGAGGAATGCCTGAATCAGTACTGATGTGGACTAAAGACCGTGATGTTTCAGCTATGCAGGAGGTTTTGTCCGGTATTATCAGTGCATATGAGCGTGATTTTGCAAAACATCCCAATATCAGTGAATTTCCAAAGATTTCGATGATTTGGAAGTCAATCCCTTCTCAGTTGGCAAGGGAAAACAAGAAGTTTATTTACAAGGTCGTTAAGGAGGGGGCAAGAGCCCGAGAATATGAGGACGCATTGCAATGGTTGGTGGATGCCCGGCTGGTGTATAAGATATATCGCAGTTTGGCTCCGGGATTGCCGATAGCATCTTACGATGACCTTTCAGCCTTTAAGATATATTTGGTGGATGTTGGATTGCTTCGGAACCTCGCACAGCTGTCACCAACAGTATTCGGCGAAGGAAATCGTCTATTCACAGAATTTAAAGGTGCTTTGACAGAGAATTTTGTACTTCAGAGCTTGATTACGCAGTTTGAAGTAACTCCAAGATACTGGGCGCAAACAAATCCTCCGTATGAGATTGATTTTCTTCTCCAAAGAGAAAATGATATTTTTCCAATTGAAGTTAAATCTGAAACCAATGTAACAGGCAAGAGTCTGAAGAAATTTAAGGAGCTGTTCCCGGATAAAGTCAAACTCAGAGTACGTTTTTCTATGGAGAATCTTAAACTTGATAATGATGTGCTGAATATTCCATTGTTCATGGCAGACCAAACAGATAAGCTGATAGCTATGGCATTAGAGTGCAGAAACTGATTATTTAATGAGCTTGCGATAAATCGAATGCTTATACATCGACAATTATGGTACAATATCCTATAACTATGCAATCGGATAAGTACCATGAATGAGTAAGCAAACATTTACAGAAAGGAGAGGCATATATGGGTATATTTGTAAATCCCGGCAATGAGGCATTTCAGGTAGCAATCAATTCAGAGATATACGTGGATAAAACCGAATTGATAGGATATACCAACAAGGTAATGAATACTCTGCAGGCCTATATATGCAACAGCCGCCCGCGAAGATTCGGTAAATCAATTACCGCAAATATGCTTACGGCTTACTACAGTAAAGGCTGCGATTCTTTGAAAATGTTTGATGGGCTGAAGATTGCCGATGATCCCGAATTTAAATTGCACCTTAATAAATATGATGTGATTCATTGGGATATACAGTGGTGTCTCGGTAACGCCGGAGAGCCTCGGGGGATAGTCTCATATCTTACAGAGAAAACCGTAAGTGAGCTCAGAGAGTATTATTCCAATGAAATCGGGGAGGAGAAATTATCGCTATCCGAGACCTTGTCAAAGATCAATAATGCAACGGGACATAAATTCATCATAATTATAGATGAATGGGATGTGCTTATCAGAGACGAGGCATCCAACAGCAAGGCTCAGAATGAATATATAGCTTTCTTGAGAGGACTCTTCAAGGGAACAGAGCCTACAAAGTATATACAATTGGCATACCTGACAGGCATACTGCCTATAAAGAAGGAAAAGACACAATCGGCACTCAATAACTTTGATGAGTACACGATGCTTGATTCCGGCTGCATGGCGGATTACGTAGGATTTACGGAAAGAGAAGTAAAGACACTTGCGGACAAATACGGACGTGACTTCGAGAAACTTAAGAGATGGTATGACGGATATCAACTTGGCGGAGTTCATGTATATAATCCTAAGGCAGTTGTTAATGCAGTGCTGAACGGGAATTTCAAGAGCTATTGGACAGAGACGGCATCATATGATGCTGTTGTGCCGCTTATTAATATGAACTACGACGGTTTGAAAACCGCAATCATAGAGATGCTGTCAGGTAATGAAGTCAGGCTTAATACGCAGACCTTCAGGAATGATACCGTAAATATTTCAAGTAAGGATGATGTGCTAACATATCTTATTCATTTAGGATATCTGGCTTACAACAGCACGGCAGGCACTGCTTTTATACCTAATGAAGAGATACGTCAGGAAATGGCAAACGCTGTCGAGAGCGTTAAGTGGAATGAGATGCTTAAGTTTTTGCAGAGTTCGGAGGCGGTACTTGATGCAACACTTGACATGGAGGAAGATATTGTTGCAGCTAAGATTGAAAAGATCCACAATGACTATGCATCGTCTATACAATATAATAATGAAAATTCATTAAGTTCTGTACTTACCATAGCTTATCTGAGTTCATTGAACTACTATTTCAAACCGATCAGGGAAATGCCGACAGGCAGAGGCTTTGCGGATTTTATTTTCATTCCTAAGCCGGAGTATAGAGATAATTATCCGGCGCTTGTGGTTGAGCTTAAATGGAATAAAAAGGCAGATACAGCTATACAACAGATACACGATAAGGATTATCCGGAGGTACTTGATACTTATACCGGCAAGATATTACTGGTCGGAATAAGCTATGATAAGGAAAGCAAGAAGCACAGCTGCAAGATCGAAAGGTGCAAAACGGATTAACTGATCTCGGAGGGAATATTACGGATACTTTGTTTGAAAATACCGGAATAAAACAAAAGGTCATAGATGAGATCATTGATTTGGCCAAACAATATGATGTTCATAAAGTAATACTCTTCGGTTCGAGAGCCAGAGGTGACTACAGGGAACGCAGTGATATTGACCTGGCCTTCAGCGGAGGCAAAGCCGCAGCTTTTACACTGGATGTGGATGAAAAGACATCAACATTGTTGGAATTTGATATCATAGACTTGGATAAACCGGTACAAAGCGGATTATTGGATTCGATAATGAGTGAAGGAAAAGTGTTGTATGAGAAAGTTTGACAATTTCAAATCTGCCTTGGCGAATATGAAGGACATTTTTTCTTGCGAGGAACCGTACAGCAATGTGGAAATTGCAGGAATGGTGGGACTGTATGAAATATGTTTTGAGCAGGCATGGAAGGCAATGAAGGAATTATTGCAGAACAACGGATATGCCGAAGGTGCAACAGGCTCGCCTAAAACCATACTCAAGACAGCATACAAGGCCGGGATGATAAGTGATGAAGAAATATGGATGGCAGCGCTTATATCAAGAAATAATGTTGCACATGCATATAATGAGGCTATAGCACTGGATATAATCAAGCAGGCCAAGGAAAAATACTATGATATGTTTGTCGCTCTGAAACAGGCGATAGAGCGTGACTGGCTGTAAGCCTGCGACAAAAGAACGATACAATCAATTAATTGACGGCACGAACATTGTTATTGTAACAGGTGTTCGTGCCGACTTTTAAATATGATTAATAACCCGGAAGAGCTATATTATACTTAACGCTTCCGAAATCTATAATAGGTACCTGAACTTGTATTAAGTCAGCAATTCTATAAATTCCGCAGGGGTGTATATCGGAACAGGCGACTTGCGGTAATCCTTTACATTTCTTGTGACTATGCACTTCATTCCCGAACGAAGTGCGGTTTCTGTCATTACAGCATCCTCATAATCGGTTAGTTCTGATGTAATTGCATTGCGAATGTCGGAAGCCGAGGTATCAAGCAGGCCGAATAATGAGAAGAGCTTCAGAAGGATATCACGGGTGGCCGGATCACTGTGTGTCTGACGATGTGCCAGATAATAAATGTCGGTAACAGCTTTTGCTGTGATAAAGCCTTCAAAAGTATTATTGGCACAGAGTAGGAATACATTCTGTGCATCATGACAAAAAGGTTCCCTGCTTTGAAGTGCATCAACGATAATACAAGTGTCAATCAAGGCAGTCATATCTTATTAAGCCTTTCTTCAACAGACTCATCAAGAGTTAAATCATCAGGAAGGATCCCAAACAGAGATTTTGCTGTGTCAATTTTATCCTGATACGGATTGCACAGCTTTGCAACGATTCTGTTATTACGCGTTATGTAGATATCTTCACTTGCCGCAAGCAAAAGATATTTTCCCAGATTGCATTTTAGTTCCGTTGAAGTAATGGACATTATGGTCATCCCCTTTCTGTTAAGTATATTAAAATTGAATGGTTTCAAGGTCTCGAGGGTCAAGCATGGCACATGTATTGATGTGGACTTTATATCAGATATTATACTTGCTTTGTGCGAATATAACAATAAAATCGCACAAACATACATTAATAATAGTACGAATATAAGCATACCCATCATGAAATCGTGAATATGTATCAATCAATCCATATTTATGGTAAAATACTGTATAATTATGTAATCGGATAAGCATTAATTATGATATCATCGACTTAGATAAATTGGTACAAAGCGGATTATTGGATTCGATAATGAATGAAGGAAAAGTGTTGTATGAGAAAGAGGGTTGTAATGAAATGATATATCCATTTATGACTTTGGACGATAATACGGAGATAGTACATTCTGAAATGAAGGATAATGGGGATGTACTTGTACACATAGAGACTCCTGATGAAAAGCTTGGTTTTAAACAAGCTACTTGTATCTTGCCTGAATATAAATGGACAGAAGTGTCAGGATATTCCGGAGAAGATATTAAGCGGTTTGAAGAAATAATACGGTCAACAGCTCATTTGATTATGGAGTTTTCAAAAGACGGAGGTTTTGAAAATGCCTCAGGTTTTTAAAATAGGGTCATACTGGATATACTTTTGGACAAATGAGGGAAAACCACTAGAACCTGTTCATGTACATGTTGCAGAAGGAAAACCTATAGAAAATGCAACGAAGATTTGGATTACAAGGGCAGGGAGAGTATATCTTTGTAATAATAATTCTCATATACCGGAGCATATTTTGAGAAATATAATGAGGATCGTTGAGGCAAGAAGCTCGGAAATTGTATCAAAATGGATGAGCTATTTTGGAGAGGCGGAATATTTCTGCTAATATACAATAACTATGCAATCGGATAAGTACCATGCATGAGTAAATGCGGAAATAGTATGGCGTCCGGGCAGATTGTATGCAGAATCTACCGCAAATAAAAATGAGAGGGAATCAGGTGGCTGATTATCTGATAATGTCCGCAGACAGAGAGGCGGCTGAGTGGAAAGGCGGCAGACTTAGAGTTATAGATGACAAGTTCCTGCCCTTATATTTAAAAAGAGTGTCAGATGCCGACAGATGGCTTGAAACGAGAGCCATTGATTCGCATAGGGCTAATTCACGTCTGCTCAAAAAAGCACTCCGACTCAGCGAGCGAGACGATATATCTACTGTTCTCTATTCACATGGCGCAACAATAACAGATAATTATTGGATCAAGAGACCCGGCGAAGAACTGAGCTATAAAGACGTCAGATTCGACAACAATTACTTTGCCAAGCTTGCACTTACAGGAAGCTATGACAGTTTTAATAAAGCAGCAAGCGGAAAATATACCAAGACTCCGGAGCTTACCAATGTAGGCAGCTTTGAGAAATGCTGGAAGCTTATAGGCGGAAGATGGTATATGTATAAAAAAGCATCACACGAAGAATTGTTTTCAGAGCTCTTTGCGTGCAGACTCGGTCAGGCACTTGGCATGAATATGGCAGAGTATTACAGAGGAGACGGATATATCAAATCACTTGACTTCACTGACAATGCAGCAGTTAACTTTGAACCGGCAGCAGCATTTATGGGGGAAAATGAAGATTACTCTGATGTTATCGAAAAGCTGAAGCTTATCTGCCCTCAGGCAATAAATGATTATATCAGGATGATATTTCTTGATACGATAATAGCCAATCCGGACAGACATACCAATAACTTTGGTTTACTGAGAGATATCGAGACCGGGGAGCTGCTCGGACTTGCTCCGAACTTTGACAATAATATGGCACTTATATCCAGGGGATATCCGTCAAAACCCGGCAGGAACGATGTGCTGATCAGATTATTCAGAGAGCTTACGGATCAATATCCGGAATACAGACAGATATTGCCGATACTTACAGAGGAGATAGTCAGGGATACTATCGACAGCCTGCACATGAGAGTGAAGAAAAATGCAGTCACCGAACTTGTCATGGCGAGGTATGAGCTCAGCATATAAGCGACAGACAGCAAAAGAAACGATCAAGCAATGAACGACACAAGCAGTAAAGAAAAAATAAATATATTCATAGCCTGTCACAAGCCGAGCTATGTGCCGGATAATCCTTTACTTTGTCCGGTGCAGGTCGGTGCGGAGCTTACGGATAAGCGCCTTAAAGGTATGCAGCCAGATAACGAAGGCGACAATATCTCGGCCAAGAACCCATATTACTGCGAGCTTACGGCGCAGTACTGGGCGTGGAAGCATGCAGACTGCGATTATTACGGCTTCTTTCATTATAGGAGATACCTTGCATTCGACAAGGTCTGCGAGGTGCAGGCAGACGGAAGCATAGACGGAAAGCGCATAACACCGTACATAGAGATGGACAATGTCTGGGATGATCTATCCTGCCGCAAAATTGACGAGAAGTCGATGCGCGAGCTGATAAGGGACTATGATATACTTACCGTGTACAGAGAACGCATCAATACGAGTGTGTACGAGCAATACTGCCGATACCACAACAAGGCATGTCTCGACAAGGCAATAGAGATACTTAAGGCAAGACATCCGGAGTACAGCGAGGCGGCAGACAGATATATGTCCTCGCATGAGGTATACTATATGAATATGTATATAATGCGTAAGGACATATTCCGAGAGTACATGAGCTGGCTTTTTGATATACTTGAGGAGTACGAGCAATGCGCGGGTATGTATCTGAGCTCGGAGGCTGCCCATGATACTGTAAATGTATCCGGCTGCGAGCTTCCGAAAACTAATATAGAAGCAGAGGGGCAGCTTAGTAATATTGTCGTACATGATGTCTCTGCCGATAAGTCGGCAGCCGGAATTCAGGATACAGACAGCAAAACAGTCACAGCCTCACAGCCGGTTAAGGATGAGCGACACGAACTCCTCGAGCCGCGTATCATGGGCTTCCTTGCGGAACGCCTCTTCGGCATATATTACACCTACAAGTTAAGCCAAGGCGCAAAGTGCGGAGAACTAAGATACAGCAAGTTCTACAATACCGATCCGGATGCCAAGCAGAGCAATACGGAGATAAGGAGCTTCAGCGTAGGACCGCTTAAGCTTAAGATAGATATGCGCAAGCTAAACCGCCTCTTTCCTGCCGGAAGCAGACGAAGGATGCTGGTCAGGGGCTTGGTAATCACACAAAACAAAGAAACGGATGTATAATTTTTGACATGTTCAGACATACAGAAGAATTAAAAAAAGGGAACGGGTATATATTTACAGCTTATCATAAGCCTTTCAGTCTCTTAAACAGCGATTTTATCATACCGATACATGCCGGAAGAGCATGCGCTCACAAGAATAAGGATGGCAATGCCGATGATGCCGGAATAAAATTCTTTGCAAGTATGGCAGGCGATGATACCGGAGATAACATATCCGCAAGAAATAATGAGTACAGCGAGTGTACGGTATTATACTGGATGTGGAAAAATCTTAATCTGAATGATTATAAGTACATCGGTTTGTTCCAGTACAGACGCCAGCTGATACTCAATGATGTCTTCGACAAAGCCAAAGCCGATATAGAGAAAAAAGCATATAAGTGTGTGCATTTCAAAAATATCGGAGCTGATTTTCCAAACAGCATAGGACTTACAGATGCGGCAATAAGTACACTGCTTGAGGAATATGACATTGTGCTTCCTTATGAATCTGATCTCGCTCAGCTGGGTATCACTTCACCATATGATGATTGGGCCAATAAGATTCCCGGAGTACATATAGATGATCTTGTTGAACTGGAAGAAACTTTGAAGCGTATTCACCCTGAATTGACAGATGAGATAGAAGAATATCTAAACAGTCCGAGAAAAAGGATGTATCAGATATTTATTGCAAAGCCACAGGTCATAGCGGATTACTGTAAATGGATGTTTAATATACTCTTTGATACAGATGCCCGTATAGATACTTCAATGTACAGTGTGAACGGAAAACGTACACTCGGATATCTGGCAGAGATATTATATGGCTTCTATTTCGGACATATGCAAAAGACAGGTGAATTAAAGATAAAAGAATGCGGAGTATCGTTTATTGATGCTTAAGCCACAAAACATATAGAGATTGATATGCTTGATAAAGAAAGAATAACAGAATTCAAGAAAAGACTTGCCATAGTTATACTGGCCTTTGCGGATTATGAGAGCCTTGAGCTTGCACTTGCAACCCATGCAAAGTTCTCAACCGATGCCGGAGTGGATATATATGTTCTCCAGAACGGAAGAGGTACTTATGACTGTGAGCGTACATATTCGGTAGCAAAGAGATATCATTATCTGTATCCGGATCGTATAAAAGTAATAGATGATATTAAGCCGGGAACCCCGTTCAACTCACTCAGGAGCTTGTTTAACAGTCAGAGATTTGAGAAGTATGATCATATAATCAAGCTTGATGATGATGTAATGGTACTTACACCGGACTGGGTGGATAAGCTTATTGACTGCTATTTATCAAATAAGGACAGATACGGAGACAGATTTGCCTACGCAACAACGCTTGTGAACAACAATCCGTTCGGATTTAAGCAGATAATAGAGCATTCACCGGAGCTTGCAGAGGAATATTTTTCAAAGATAGCCAGAAAACAGTATATAGGCTGGGATAAGCCTACAGATCCGTATTCACCGCACAGATTATATCCCAAGGACAGAATATACAGCGGTGCAAACGGTACCATATGGAGATATCCGTATATTGCAAGATGGCTGCACAACAAGACGACAATGCAGCCTGAGAGATATATCGAATTTGCCGAAGGTCTTGAGCAAAAGGCGGTTAATAATAAGGAGAGGTATTCGATCAATTGCCTGCTATTTGAAAAGAAGCTTTGGACAGAAGAAATATCCAAAGTTGAGCCGGACAGCATAGATGACGAGCATCTGCTGCATACCTATTGCCTTAAGTACAATAAGAAGATAATTTCAGACATGAGCATACCGATGATCCATCTGTTCTTCTTCTCACAAAGAGAAGAATGTAAGGACATGATCGACGATCTTAGAGCTTGCTATACCGGATTTCTGGAGCTGCCGTTTCCGATAAGTATATGTAGTAACAGGATGATAGAGATCGAGAACAGATTACGCTTCCTGGAACAAAACGGTTTGCCGGTAAAAACCAAATCAAAAGCTGTAAGAGACAGATTTAACTTGTTGAAGAAGAGCTTCGGTGAGCGCGGCTTTAAAAACACAATAACAAAGATCAAGAAGAAGCTCAGAGAAGCAAAATCGGTATAAAATATAGGACGGAAGAAAAATAATGAATAACAACAACTTTAATTACACAGACGAAGATATAGAGATAGACCTTACAGACCTTATCAAAACAGTATTTAAGGGCTGGAAGCTGATCCTGATAGGTGCAGTTATATGCGCGGTGCTCGGAGCGGCAGCAGGCAGCCTCAAGGCTAAGTCAGGTACTGTCGATACAGATCAGACACAGTTTGAGGCAGAGCTTCAGCATGACTATGAGCTGCTTAAGGAACAGTACGAGGATGATATCAGAGTCTATGATATGCGTGACAAGACCTTTGAGGAGTACTCGGCAGCAGTTGACATGCTTAATAAAGAGCTTGATGCCTTTGATTCACTTGAGGATGAGGATGCAAAGTTCAGCAGTCTCATCAGGATATCAAGTCTCCAAACTGTAGTGAATAATGCCGATTCTATGATGGATTATTATAAGGATCTCAAGAGACCGGAGAAGCCACAGAGCTTTGAGGAATATAAGGCAGAGATCCTCTCGGCAGACGGAATGGGCAGCAAGACACTTGCAAAGTACGGAATCATAGGCTGTGTAGTAGGAGCCTTCCTTGTATGCTGTGTATTTGGCTTCAGATATCTCTTTGACGGAACTATCAAGACGGCTAATGAAGTGTCAGCATATTTCCATGAGAATGTATTGGGTGAAGCAGATAAGACAGGCTTTGTCGCAGCCAATGTCAAGAACTGTCTGTCAGAGGATATTCATTCCATACTTGTTACCGGAAGCACGGACAGCAAGAAGCTTAAGGAGGTTGCTGATGATATCGCCAAGGTGACAGGACTTGAGCAGGTAAGTGCAATGAGTAAGCTGAACAGCAATACAGATACGGTACTTGCGGTAGCCGAGCATGATGCCGTTGTACTTGTAGAGTCACTTAAGAAGACCAAGGTGCAGAACCTT
>JAUNWP010000054.1:0-8814 GCA_030540255.1 Eubacteriales bacterium
ATAGCCAAACGTTAAATGGAATTCAATATCAAAACGTAGAAGAATATCTGCGAAGTCTCGCATAATGAAACCACTGTCCTGAGCTTCAGATTTTGATTTACAATCAATGGATTTGGTTGTGAAGCTTAACTGTAATTCGGCAAAATTGTGAAGTGCCGAAAACTAATAGAAAATATGAATATTAAACTTGTGAAACAGCAAGCGAAGAAAAAATTGAGCCTCACAGTTACCAATACATACTTGTCATTTTACAAGTCGTATGGTATTATATCGTAGTTCGCCGTGACACGGTCTTTGGCATTCCTTGGCGGAGACTTTGTTGCAGGTAAGTATCAACGGATATTATCCGAATAGTTTAGTAAAGGAGAAACACAATGATTTCAAAAGAGAAGAAGACAGAGATTATCAACGCTTTCGGACGTAAGCCGGGAGACACAGGTTCACCGGAGGTTCAGATCGCTATCCTTACAGAGCGTATCAACGAGCTTACAGAGCACATCAAGCAGAACCCTAAGGATCACCACTCAAGAAAGGGACTTCTTATGATGGTAGGTCAGCGTCGTTCAATGCTTCAGTACTTCCAGAAGAAGAACCTTGAGGGTTACAGAGAGCTTATCAAGAAGCTTGGTATCCGTAAGTAATTACAGGAAAATATTTAGTACTTCAGGTACATATCAAAGATCGGGTCGTTTGGCTCGGTCTTTTTGTTTTTACGTCTGCAAATTTATGGATTACACACAGTCAGCATTCTAAAAAATATAGCCTCTACAAATCACCGAATATCATTGTAAGCCTAAAGACAGCCCATCAAAGTAAGCCTACCACCAAGCCAGCAAACCTGCCTTCTGTTAACGACTGTTAAGATGGTGTTAAAGAAATACAATCCATATTACATATTTCCATCTCGGGTGCTATAATTCAGAATCAGTTAATTGTAAATTGATATTTTAGCCAAAAGAATAAAAAAAGTTTTGGTATATTTTAAAAAGAAGATGCTTAACGCATCCGATCATGCTATTCGTGACTGATTTTTGAAAAAATATCGGTTCGTTTTATGTTTAGGGTAAAGAATGCAGACTAAGGATTACAGATTAGGAATAGATATAGGCTCGACAACCGTTAAGACTGCGATAATCGACGAGGATAATAAAGTACTTTTCTCGGATTATCAGAGACATTTTGCCAATATACAGGAGACTCTGTCGGAGCTTCTTGCAAAGGCAAAGGAAAAGCTCGGAGATATAGCTCTGAGAGGTGCAGTCACCGGATCCGGCGGACTTACGCTTGCCAAGCATATAGGACTCCCGTTCGTACAGGAGGTCGTTGCCGTATCGACTGTTCTTACCGCACGTTCTCCGGAGTGTGATGTTGCCATTGAGCTCGGAGGAGAGGATGCCAAGATAATCTATTTCTCAAACGGTATAGATCAGCGTATGAACGGTATCTGTGCCGGAGGAACGGGCTCATTTATAGACCAGATGGCAGCACTTTTGCAGACAGATGCGGCAGGTCTCAATAAATATGCCGAAAACTATAAGTCCATCTATCCTATAGCGGCACGCTGCGGAGTATTTGCAAAATCAGACATTCAGCCTCTTATCAATGAGGGAGCTACCAAGGAAGACCTTGCAGCCTCGATTTTCCAGGCTGTAGTTAATCAGACCATATCGGGACTTGCCTGCGGCAAGCCTATTCGCGGACATGTTGCCTTCCTCGGAGGTCCGCTTCATTTCCTTCCCGAGCTTAAAAATGCCTTCATCCGTACACTTAAGCTTGATGATGAGCATATAATCGCTCCTGAAGACTCACATCTGTATGCTGCAATGGGTTCCGCTATGTGCATTCCGGCTCCGGGGCAGAAGAGCATATATAAGGGAACAGAAACGGCTCCGGTATTTAACATTTCCGATATGTGCGAAAAACTCAGTAAACGCATCAGCATGGATACCGAGATCAAGCGTCTCGATCCTCTCTTTAAGGATGAGGCAGATTATAAGGAGTTCGTTGACGAGCATGCCAAGGCAAATGTCAAGACCGCAGATCTTGCAAGCTATACCGGAAATGTCTATCTCGGAATAGATGCAGGCTCTACCACTACCAAGCTTGCGCTTGTAGGGGAAGACGGCTCATTACTGTACAAATTCTATTCAAATAATAACGGTTCGCCACTGGATACGGCTATAAGGAGCTTTAAGGAGATCAAGGAGCTTCTTCCGGAAACCGCGCATATCGTATATTCCTGCTCTACGGGCTACGGAGAGCAGCTCTTGAAGTCCGCCTTTAAGCTTGATGAGGGCGAGGTTGAGACCATAGCCCATTATTATGCGGCATCCTTCTTTGACAAGGATGTAGACTGCATACTCGATATCGGCGGACAGGATATGAAATGTATCCGCATCAAGGACGGCACCGTAGATTCGGTACAGCTTAATGAGGCATGTTCCTCGGGCTGCGGCTCATTTATAGAGCAGTTTGCCAAGTCTCTTAATTTCAGCGTAGAGGATTTCGCCAAGGAGGCTTTGTTTGCCAAGCAGCCTACCGACCTCGGAACCCGCTGCACCGTTTTCATGAATTCCAATGTCAAGCAGGCACAAAAGGAGGGAGCTTCGGTTGCGGAGATCTCAGCCGGCCTTGCTTATTCGGTTATTAAAAATGCGCTCTATAAGGTTATCAAGATAAGTGATGCCAGAGATCTCGGTCACCATATCGTTACTCAGGGCGGTACCTTCTATAATGATGCCGTGCTCCGTGCCTTCGAAAAGACAGCGGACTGTCACGCAACACGTCCGGATATCGCAGGCATCATGGGTGCCTTCGGAGCTGCTCTTATAGCAAGGGAGCGTTACGGCTTTAAGCAGCAGTCCTCCTGTGATGAAAATGAAGTTGTCAGCAGTATGCTTGGCATAGATGAGATAATCAATTTCTCATACAAGACCTCAATGTCACGTTGCCAGGGCTGCAACAACCACTGTGTGCTCACTATCAATCATTTCGCAGACGGACGCAGATACATTTCCGGAAACCGCTGTGAGAAGGGCCTCGGCGTTGAGAAAGCTGCGGGCGAAGAGATACCGAACATGTTCAAGTACAAGCTCTCACGTATGTTCGGATACCGTTCCCTTTCTGAAAATGAAGCAAAGCGTGGTGTTGTAGGCATACCGAGAGTCCTCAATATGTATGAAAACTTCCCGTTCTGGGCAGTTTTCTTCCGTGAGCTTTCATACAGAGTAGTACTCAGTCCGCTCAGCAGCAGACAGATATATGAGCTCGGCATGGAGACCATACCGTCAGAGTCTGAATGCTATCCTGCCAAGATGTCGCACGGACATATAGAGTGGCTCATAGATAAGGGAGTAAAGTTTATATTCTATCCCTGCATCCCTTATGAGCGAAATGAGAGCCCTAACGCCGGCAATCATTACAATTGCCCTATAGTTACATCTTATCCGGAAAACATTAAGAACAATATCGAGCTCAAGGAAAGAAACATTGAGTTCATGTGTCCTTTCCTGCCATTTACCAATAAGGAAGCACTTACCGAATCACTGATCAAGGCATTCAGGCCTAAATTTACAGAGACTGTAAATGCATACGGCGAGGAGACAGAGCCTATAACCAAGGAAGAGATAGAGCGTGCGGCTTCAATTGCATGGGATGAGCTTATCAAGGCCAAGACAGATACCGAGGCCAAGGGCGAAGAGATACTTAAATGGATGGAGGATACCGGTCACAGAGGCATAGTGCTTGCCGGAAGACCTTATCATATAGACCCTGAGATCAACCACGGTATTGCCGATATGATAACAAGCTACGGCTTTGCTGTGCTTACTGAGGATTCGGTGAGTCATCTCTGTGATGTTGACAGACCGACTATCGTCACGGATCAGTGGATGTATCACACCAGATTGTACAGAGCCGCAAGTTATGTCAAGACAAGAGACGATCTGGATCTGGTTCAGCTTAATTCCTTCGGATGCGGACTTGATGCGGTTACTACAGATCAGGTAAATGACATACTGACAGGCTCCGACAAGATATATACCGTCCTTAAGATAGATGAGGTCAATAACTTGGGAGCTGCGCGTATCCGTATACGTTCACTTATCGCAGCCATAAAGGTGCGTGAGATGAAGAATATCAAACGCCATGAACACTCATCTGCGTACAAGAGAGTCGTATTCGGAAAGGATATGAAGGACTACACCATACTTTGTCCTCAGATGTCTCCTATACATTTTGATCTGCTTGAGCCTGCCTTCAAGAGCCACGGCTACAATATAGTCGTATTGAAGAATGATAACCGCAATGCAGTGGATATGGGACTTAAGTATGTAAATAACGATGCCTGCTATCCTTCACTTATCGTTATCGGTCAGATCATGGATGCACTGCTATCCGGAAAATACGACCTGAGCAGAACAGCCGTTATAATGTCACAGACCGGAGGCGGCTGCAGAGCCTCCAACTATATAGGCTTCATAAGACGTGCTCTCAAGAAGGCAGGAATACCGGATATCCCGGTAATCTCCATCAATGCCAACGGCATGGAGACCAATCCGGGCTTCAAGATAACACCGGGACTTGCCTTTAAGGCAATGCAGGCACTTGTATACGGCGACGTATTCATGCGTGTACTCTATGCCACGAGACCATATGAGAAGGTTCCGGGCAGTGCCAATGCACTGCATGAGAAGTGGAAGAAAAAGGCGATAGAGAACCTTTCCCGCAAGACTCCGCGAAGCGCAGAGTTCAACAGAAATATCCGCGATATCATCAAGGAATTCGACGAGCTTCCGAGAACCGACGAAAAGAAGCCGAGAGTAGGTGTCGTCGGAGAGATACTTGTCAAGTTCTCACCGCTTGCCAATAATAATATCGTTGAGCTTCTTGAGTCAGAGGGAGCAGAGGCTGTGATGCCTGACCTCATGGATTTCCTGCTGTATTGCTTCTACAACAATACCTTTAAATGGAAATATCTCGGAGGCAAGAAGTCTGTTGTCAATATGTCAAATCTTGCCATAACATTTATGGAGAGATTCAGACGTAAGGCTGTAGCGGAGCTTAAGAAGTCTAAGCATTTCGGACCTCCGTCTGATATAAGAGAGACGGCAGCTAAGGCCAAGCAGTTCCTCTCACTCGGCAATCAGACCGGAGAGGGCTGGTTCCTTACCGGAGAGATGCTTGAGCTCATACATGAAAATGTTCCGAATATCGTCTGCGTTCAGCCTTTCGGTTGTCTGCCTAACCATATAGTGGGCAAGGGTGTTATCAAGGAACTTAGAAATGCTTATCCTGATGCCAATATCATAGCGGTAGACTATGATCCGGGCGCATCCGAGGTCAACCAGCTCAACCGTATCAAGCTTATGCTTGCAACGGCACAGAAGGCACTGCTTAACGAAGAGGAGAAGCACGGGCAGTCCAACAATGTAAAAAAACATGAGAATGCTTGCATTATTCCGGAACCGTCGAAAGCGGCAACACCGAAAAAAATTTCAGCCGAAACATTGGCAGATATGGATCGCGCAGTAATGAACATTAAGGGCGGTAAGGTTTCTCAGCCTATCAAGCTGTCAGATATTTAAAAAGCAAGGTATATTGAATTTGATAAAAAGCAGTTAGTCTGTGAAAATCAGACCGGCTGCTTTTTACGTTAAAATAGCGATAGTTTTCCAAATAAGTAATGAAATATCCAAGTGTCGTTCATATTGAAGACATAAAGTTCTGATATTCTGCACAAGATTTGGTATACTTCTTTAGAAAAGACAGCAGATAAACATTTGCAGGCGTTTGATCCTGATCGTATCGGGATTTGAAAAGTTTGCAAAGATGTAATATATATTCGCTCATATAGGAGCGAAGTGTTCGGAGGCAGCAGGATGAAGACAGGAATAGTACTTGAGGGCGGAGCTATGCGCGGCATGTTTACGGCAGGCATACTCGATGTCTGGATGGACCAGGGGATAAGCTTTGATACGGCGGTAGGCGTATCTGCCGGAGCGACCTTCGGAATAAATCTCAAGTCTCATCAGATAGGCAGGACACTTCGATATAATAAGAAGTATTGTAAGGATAAGCGTTACGGCGGTCTGTGGTCACTGATCAAGACAGGAGATATCTACAATGCCAAGTTTGATTATGACGATATTCCGAACAGACTTGATCCATATGATGTTGCGGCACACAGAGATAATTCCATGGACTTTTGGGTAGTGACCACGGATGTGGATACGGGACTTCCGGTATATAAGAGACTGGATAAAGGAGACGGAGAGGATATCACCTGGCTCAGAGCTTCCGCATCTATGCCGGGAGTATCCAATGTTGTGCATTGCACGGGAGAGGCATACGAGGGCAAGCTTCCTTTTATCGAAGCGGAGCCTGCAAAGAAAGGCAGATACATCAAGCTTAAAAGACCGGTGTATACAGGGGATAAGGCTTGTACAAATCAGGCTATTAAGCAGTATGAGGGCGGAAGCTGCACAGATAATACCGAAATAATGGCTGAAGCGGATCGTTTATTAACGGAGAGCGGATATAATAAGATGGATTGTGACGGACACGGCTTCCTTGACGGAGGCATGTCTGATTCGGTACCGATAAAGTTTATCGAAGATCTTGGCTGTGACAAAATAGTGGTCATATGCACTCAGCCCTACGGCTATCGCAAGAAGAAAAACGGCATGATGCCGATATTAAAGCATTTGCTAAAATCTTATCCGGAGCTTATAAATACAATGTCACACAGACATTTAATGTATAATGCTACAATGGAATATCTGGACAGCTGTGCGGAGCGTGAGCCCGACAGGATAAGAGTGATACGCCCCGAGGCTGCACTTAATATCAAAAAGGTAGTACATGATCCAAAGGAAATACAGCGTGTCTATGACATAGGCTATGCAGAAGGATTGAAGAGAGTCGGAGAGATACGCCGATTCCTTGACAAATGATAAATTCGGAGGAAGTTTAATGGATTCAAATTTTTTCAACAAAATGAAGTTTAAGTATCAGCGCTTCGCTATACCTAATCTTGCGGTTTATGCCAGCGTGTGCTTTGCAATCGGATATCTGCTTATAAGCACGGATGTCGGTGCGGGATTTTATCTCAGATATCTTGCATTTTCACCGAGACAGGTACTGCACGGTCAGATATGGAGGATATTTACAGCCATCCTTTATCCGCCTTCATTGGGAGGAGGAGTACTGGGTGCCGTACTTGGCATACTGATCTATTACAGCTTTGCTTCAAATGTTGAAGCAATGATGGGAAACTTTGAGTATAATGTCTATTTCTTCGGAAGCATTTTAATAGGAGAGATAGGCTCGATAGTCTATTATCTTATAAGCGGAGTTAATTTCCCTTATCTGCCGCTGTATACACATTTTGCGGTATTTATGGCGCTTGCGATAATGTATGCGGATGCTACGGTGCTGTTTATGTTCCTGATCCCGATAAAGATCAAGTATTTTGCACTCTTTGAGGTGGCTGTTTACATATATAACTTTATTGTCGGACCTCTCTATACAAAGATTGCTATAATTGCTGCATTTATCCCGGTCATCATTTTCTATTATATGACGAGCAGATCGAGAGGCGGAAGCGGCAACATATTTAAGGATATTAAGCGCAGCATAGATAATAAGAAGCGCCGCAGGGAATGGGAGAGCAACTGGAGATAATAGCCGGATTTCTCAGATAAAAAAGAATGTGCTTTGGCACATTCTCGCGCCGAGCGCGGTCGCTTGCGACAGTTTTCGCCTTCGTGCGAGTGCGCATCCCGCGGAGCGTATATTTAACTCATAGGAAGCAATTCTCTATGAGTTAAATATACATTTGCATAAAGCAAGTGTAATATGCGCCAATTCGATAAGCGGAAATTTGCTTTATTTTGTCTTTTTTGTGTATTGTCTTATGCCGGTAAAGAGTATAATATGTAAACTCGTGTGAAAAAATTACATAAGGTATAAGGGTGTGTAATTAATGACAGATACAGACAGAATAAGTGAATTTATCGAATATATAAGTGCAACCGGTGTGTCGGACAATACCAAGCAGGCATATGAAAGAGACCTGCGTATTGCCAAACGTTATCTTGATGATAACGGAGTGTGTGAGCTTGCTGATATTGGTTCGGCAGATCTTATGCAGTATATAGAGTATATACTTGAGCAGGGAAGATCGGCAGCCACGGTATCAAGAAATATTGCTTCAATGAGACGTTTTTTTGCGTTCACACACAGCAGAGGCTATACTTTCTCGGATCCTTCGGAGCTGCTCAAGGCTCCAAAGGTGATCAGGAAGACACCGGATATTTTGTCAGAGAAAGATATACGAAAGCTTATCGGAACCGTGGATCAGGATTCGGTAAAGGGTATAAGAGACAGGGCTATACTTGAGTTGCTTGCAGGAACGGGTATTTCGGTAAGCGAGGTACTGGCTCTTGATATGGATGATGTTGATCTAAGGACACGCATAATGTTACTTGGTGATGAAAAGCGCAGGATAGAGCTTGGCAAGAAGCTTTGTGATGTTCTTAAGAAGTATATGAATGTCAGACATAAGCTTGCAGGAAATGCAGCAGAGTGTGAGGCGTTTTTCTTAAGCTGTGCAGGCGGACGCATGTCCAGACAGGGACTTTGGAAGCTCATACATATGTGCGGAAAGAATGCAGGTATCGAGAATATGACACCGAAGATCCTTCGACACAGCTTTGCCGTAGCGGCTCTTAAGCATGGCAAGGATGTAAGCACGGTGCAGAAGATGCTCGGACATTCAAGCCGTACAGGCACCATGGAGTACCGCTCACTTGC
>JAUNWP010000054.1:8914-11617 GCA_030540255.1 Eubacteriales bacterium
TGAATACTTATGCATTGTGAATATCTAAAAGCAGGCTGCATTTACATAAAGCCGAACAAACAAGTGTCATGACATATGCCCGTTTGCTGTTGATTGACATAGAAAAAATATGAGCATATAATGGAAATTCACGGAGGAAATATTATGAATAATACTGCAAATTTGTCCGGTGAACGAAATCTCACCCTGCTCACGGATCTCTATGAGCTTACCATGATGCAGGGATATTATAAACGCAAGGATAAGAACGTTGATGTTATATTTGATGCCTTTTATCGCATGAATCCCGACGGAAACGGATATTCGATAAGCTGCGGACTTGAGCAGTTGATCGAGCTGATAGAGAACTTCAGATTTAACGAGGATGATATCGCTTATCTGGATTCGCTCGGCATTTTCGAGGAGGACTTCCTTAATTACCTCAGGGAGTTTGAATTTACAGGTGATATATATGCCATTCCTGAGGGAAATGTCATGTTCCCGAGGGAGCCGGTAGTCAAGGTTAAGGCTCCTATCATGCAGGCTCAGCTTATTGAGACTGCACTTCTTAATATTATCAATCATCAGTCGCTTATAGCTACCAAGGCGGCGCGTGTGGTACATGCAGCCAACGGTGACGGTGTAATGGAGTTCGGACTTCGCAGGGCACAGGGACCGGATGCCGGTATTTACGGTGCGAGAGCGGCTGTTATAGCCGGCTGCGTCGGAACCTCCAATGTACTTGCAGGCAAGATGTTTGATATACCGGTCATGGGTACACATGCTCACAGCTGGATCATGTCCTTTGACAGCGAGCTTGAGGCATTCAGGACCTATGCCAAGCTTTATCCTGATGCCTGCCTGCTGCTTGTGGACACCTATGATACTCTTAAATCCGGTATACCTAATGCAATCAAGGTATTTAAGGAGATGAGGGATGCCGGAATCAAATCCAAGAAATACGGTATACGTATGGATTCGGGAGACCTTGCATACCTTTCAAAGCAGGCCAAGAAGATGCTTGATGCGGAAGGATTCACAGATGCGGTAATATCTGCATCCAACGATCTTGATGAGTTCCTTATCCAGTCACTCAAGGCTCAGGGCGCAACCATCAACAGCTGGGGAGTGGGAACGCATCTTATTACTTCCAAGGACACACCTGCATTCGGAGGTGTATATAAGCTTGCGGCTATCGAGGATCCTGAAACAGGTGAGATGATACCTAAGATCAAGATATCGGAGAACACCGAGAAAATCACAAATCCGGGAGATAAGGTCATATATCGTATATACGGCAAGGATACAGGCAAGATCATTGCGGATCTCATTGCGCTCAGTGATGAGCATTTTGATGAAAATGATGAGCTCATACTGTTTGATCCTATCGAGACATGGAAGAAGACCAGACTTTGCGGAGGAAGTTACACCATCAAGCCTTTGCTTGTACATGTATTTGAGAAAGGTAAATGCATCTACAACAACAGACCTACGGTGAAGGAGCTTCAGGCTGTCTGCAGGAAGGATCTTGAGACTCTTTGGGATGAGTCTAAGCGTCTTGTCAATCCGCATACTGTGCATGTGGATCTCAGTCAGAAGCTCTATGATCTTAAGCAGGAGCTTTTGGACAAATACAGAGGATAAGTTAAGGAAATAAAATAATAGTGGATTTTTTAAAAAAGAATTTCAGCGGGCTTCTGCTGTGCTTTGTTATAGCAGTACCCGCATGGATGCTCGGGAAAATGTTTCCGGTCGTAGGCGGAGCTGTCATATCTATCATAGCCGGAATGATAATTACGATGTTTTGTAAGGATAAGGGCAAGGCAGCGCCGGGAATCAAGTGGACTTCAAAATACATACTTCAGGCAGCCGTTGTACTCCTCGGCTTCGGAATGAATCTCGGAGTGATATTTGAGACAGGCAAGCAGTCACTCCCCATCATCATATGCACTATAACGACTTCACTTGTTATAGCTTGGATATGCAGAAAAGCATTAAAGGTATCGGCTAACTCAGCTATACTTGTCGGAGTCGGTTCGTCAATATGCGGTGGTTCGGCTATAGCGGCAACAGCTCCGGTTATTGAAGCAGATGATAACGAAGTGGCTCAGGCTATATCGGTAATATTTTTTTTCAATGTACTTGCGGCGATATTTTTCCCTATATTGGGCAATGCCATAGGCTTTGATACGACGCACGGAGATGCTTTCGGAATATTTGCGGGAACAGCTATCAACGATACCTCTTCGGTTACCGCGGCGGCAGCAACCTGGGACAGCATGTGGAATCTCGGAAGCGAGACCTTAAATAAGGCGGTTACGGTTAAGCTCACAAGGACTCTTGCTATAATTCCGATTACTCTTGTCTTGTCAATTATAAGGGCAAAAAGTGCAGCAAAGGAAGGCAGGAAATCAGCGGAATTCAGCTTAAAGAGAGCATTTCCGATGTTTATACTGTACTTTATCATAGCTGCAGTCATTACTACCGTATGTGTGAATATGGGAGTTGAAGCATCTGTGTTCGGACCGCTCAAGCAGCTTTCAAAGTTCTTTATAGTTATGGCAATGGCTGCGATAGGCTTAAACAGCAATATCGTTCATCTCATCAAGACCGGAGGCAAGCCGCTTATCGTTGGTGCTTCCTGCTGGGCTGGGATAACCATAGTAAGTTTAATAATGCAGCATCTTATGAATATCTGGTAAAGGCGGAAGCCTTTACCTTTTT
>JAUNWP010000055.1:0-2907 GCA_030540255.1 Eubacteriales bacterium
GCACGAACGATACAGCACCACTCGAAGGCACGCTTGCCGTCCTTGATTCCGGTAGATCTGAAATTCGGAACAACGGTGAAATACTGCCATACCTTTTCTGCAAGTCCGTTCTTGTCAAATTCCTCACGAAGGATAGCATCTGACTCACGTACCGCTTCCAGACGATCACGAGTAATGGCTCCCGGACAACGAACTCCGAGTCCCGGTCCCGGGAACGGCTGACGGTAAACCATGCCGTGCGGAAGACCAAGCTCTTCACCTACAACTCTTACCTCATCCTTGAAGAGTATCCTTACCGGCTCTACAAGCTCAAACTTCATATCCTCCGGAAGTCCTCCGGCATTATGATGTGCCTTGATGCCTTCCTCAGACTCAAGTATATCCGGCCAGATAGTCCCCTGTGCAAGGAACTCTATTCCGTCAAGCTTTCTTGCTTCTTCGGCAAATACCTCGATAAACTCTCCGCCGATGATCTTTCTCTTTGTCTCGGGATCATCAACTCCTGCAAGCTTATCAAGGAAGCGGTCTGTTGCATCCACATAGATCAGATTGGCATTCATCTGATTACGGAACACTTCAACTACCTGCTCAGGCTCTCCCTTGCGAAGAAGACCGTGGTTAACATGAACACATACCAACTGCTTGCCGATTGCCTTGATTAAAAGTGCTGCCACAACGGATGAATCCACTCCTCCGGAAAGTGCAAGAAGTACCTTCTTGTCACCTACCTGCTCTTTGATCAATGCGATCTGCTCGTCGATGAACGACTTTGCAAGCTCCGGTGTTGTAATTCTCTCCATGTCTGCCGGACGTCTGATTTCAGCTACGTTCATTTTAAAACTCCCCCCGTTTTGCTTATCAATCACTGTTTCTTATAATTTCAAACTGCTCTCCAAAATAAGAAATTTTTGTGAAAATATTATAGCATATTATGACGGTATTTAAAGCAAAAGAGCCGCGCACCACAAGTATAAAGCATTGGTACGACGACTCTTTTACAGTAAATAGTATAATTGTTGCTTGTGTTTGCTTAAACCCGATCCGGCTGCTGCTATATGCGGCAGTTCATATTACCTTGCTTCAATGTCCCGTCCAAACACCGTCACTGTCAACTCGGTAGCCATCCGGCGTAACGGTATTTCTAAGCAATGCGCCCATGCTGCCGCTGCCCTCCGCCGCAGAGAAATAATACCACTTACCGTCGATCAGCTGCCAGCCGATCAGCATCATGCCTCGTGTACCGTCGGAGTTAGGATTCAGATAGTAGCTGCTGCCATCGGCATCCTTTATCCATCCTGTCAGCATCTTGCCATCCTGTCCAAACTTAAACCATCCATATCGCATATGTTTCTTTCTTTCATCTGCATAAGGATTATAGATGCATACCCAACGATCCTTGATTATGCTCTGAGCTTTCAGGTAATTCCAAGAGCCGTCGGCATTTTGTATCCAGCGTCCGCCGTGCTCTACCCAGCTTGGAAGGCCTAAAGCCGAAGCACCGAGCTTCGAGCTATGGTCATATGTCGAATTTCGTACCGGTTTAGTTTTTGAACCGCCGTCACTGCCTCCGCTGACATTGACAGTAATGGTATCCTTAATCAGCAGATCAGGACTGTAGACCTCGATCGTGCAGCTTCCGTTTCCGACTGCCGTGATCGTACCCTTATCATCCACACTTGCCACATTGCTGTCAGAACTGATATAACGAAGATCTGTACACAGACCATCCCACGGTGCACACTGAACTTTAATCGTCTGCTGTGCCTTCACCGACATGTCTATGCTCTCCGTTCCGTCCTCAATATCGAGCAGTACCGGTTCTGAGCTGTAAATGTCTCCGTAGGTCGTTCTGACTACCGTTCCATCCTGCACAGCCGCAAGCTCCAGATCTATACGGCCAAAGCCGTTCCAGTCCTCGATCTTTGGTGTGAAGCGAAGCGTCTCCTCAATTGCTGCTCCGGATGCCAGCGCCGGGATCTGAATACTTCCGAGCAGACGGGTCTTATCCGCACCATCGAGTGCATACGCTACTACCTCACACGGTGTCGATGCCGCATTGCCGATATTACTGATCTCAAACGGGATGACTGCCTCCTCTTTGTCAAATGTCACCTCTTCCATATCAAGTGCAAGTCTTGCTTCTGACTTAAGTTCGATTTCCGCCGTGGTCTCGGCTGCTGTCGTTGTAGCCTTCTCGGTAACAATGAGCTTGATTGATTTTCCGTTCAGGTCTCCGTTTGGTACAGTCCAAGGGATCTGAACTGTAGTGGTCTCGTTAGTATCGAGTATGCGGTCAACGGCTCCACTATACAGTTGCTCCAAGCTCGCTCCGTTTTCCATGAGTTCCGCCTTTACTGTGAAGCCCTTTGCTTCCAGCAGTCCTGCATTGACAACATCAAATGTAATTGTCGAGGTCTCGCCGGCAATCATGTGGCTATCCATGTCAATAGAGATATCATCAATATCAAGCGATCCGCCGCGCTCGAAGCCGATCTCAACAAGTGTATTCTTACCGAACTGAATGTGCCCGTCATCATCTATCCACTGCTTATAGAAATCAGACAATAGCGTGATGCTGCCATCGGTATCCATAGTGAGTGTGAAATCATCAATGACAGCATTGAGGTCTGTTATGCAGACTGCATCGGTAAAGCCCCATGCACTGTCAGAATGATGACCGGTGCCTTCACTGCCGGAGGTTCCGCTCGTATCCTTTGCCATACGGTATCTGCGGCCGTAAAGCTCTACAGTAGGCTCCTCGATCTCCGGTCCGAAATCGGTATAGAACACATAGAGATCTCTTCCGTCACCGGTGATGGTATAATCATCGATGGAACTGCTGTGCTCCTCGTTCTCCTTGAGACGTGTTTCTACATTACGGAAATCGCCATTATAGATTGCCTCATA
>JAUNWP010000055.1:3007-5766 GCA_030540255.1 Eubacteriales bacterium
GCATCAGTACCCTCGATTTGCTTTGATGCATCCATCCATGCGATCACTACCTTGTCGCCCACAGCAGTCAGTGCCGGCATGGAATCATAGCTTCCGTCCTCATCCACCGCCACAGGTACACTCCAGTGTCCGCTTGTCTTATCGCCGATCGTGTAGTACAGGCGAGACGAATCGCCCTCACTCGAGGCAGCTATAAATACCGCAAAATAGCGTCCGTCATTGAGCTTTACCATCTCCGGTCTTGTTCGTGACGCCGCACCATCCTTAAGTATCTGCATATTTACCGGCACAGGCTGTGCATTGGCACCGCCTGAACGCTCAAAGCCACTCATATCATCAGAGCCCATGTCGTAGCGCCTGAAGGTGATCTCGTCTCCACCGCCTTCGGCATATGCCTCTTCATATGCATCATTCAATGAAAATGCTGCCGCCTCTTCTTCATCCTCTTCCGATATTGCATTCAGTGAGAATGCAGCAGCATTCGAACCTTCAGCGCCTTCCGCCGAAGCATTCACTGCAAGTGTATCTCCGTATTCCTTCGTTATCAGATTATTGAAGTACTCAACCTTAGTTCGACCTGCATAGTTGCCCCAGCCCTGAGATATCTTTGCGATATCAACATCCATGCTGAGCAGGATGAGATCGAAGCCTATGCCTCCTGCCGCATTAAGGATGATACCGTATGGGTCGGCAGAGACATTGTCC
This sequence comes from Eubacteriales bacterium, assembly GCA_030540255.1. Classification (GTDB taxonomy): domain Bacteria; phylum Bacillota; class Clostridia; order Lachnospirales; family Lachnospiraceae; genus Avilachnospira. Next base: position 3,713 of record JAUNWP010000055.1, read on the forward strand.
TTAACCAGCTGCAGCTTCATCAATACGCTTACATAGCCGCGCGCACTGAGCACACCGCACAGGCCTGCTCCGACCTGTACCTTAGCCTTAACGACAGAATCAAGCTCAATCAGGAAATCACCACCCGAGAATATATTCTGTACGTTTCCGCTATAGGCATTGAAATCGCCCTCATTGTACGCATTCTTACCCTCCGGGCAGACTCCGCCCATGGTAAGATCTACCTCGACACCGCCTGACAGATTAAGGAAGCAAGGCACATAACCTACCATAGTATAGAAGGTTTTTGATGCATCCAGTGCACCGCCGACGGTAACAGCTGTGGTTGCGAGCACATATTCCTTCTTCACCGGATCATACAGGAATTCGAAGCTCATATTGAAGATCACACGCACATTGATGTAGCCCTGCGTCTTGGTCATATTTGCACGTTCGTCCTTCGCTTCCGAAAGCTTACGCTCACGAAGCTCGTTGCTGCGCGCCTGCCTCTCATCGTAAGCAATGACACTATTCAGCTCCTCCATCGAAAGATCGCGATCTTCTGCCTCAACCATCATGCGGATCTGATCCGCACTTGCACCGGCATCTGCCGCATCCTTACCTGCTGCGATTGCTTCCTTTTTCAGCTTCTGCGTCTTCTGGACAGACTTCTGATAGGTTTTCACAGCGTCTGCCTTCTGCTTCGGTGTCATCGAGCCGTCGTCCTTCAGCATCATATCGAAATTGATATTCAGCGAAAATCCGGTTCCATTCGGATAGTCAAGTCGTGAGAAATTAAGGATACCGCTCTGTGCGGTACTCTTAGCCGCACCGAGAAGAGGAATATTCACCTCACCCATAGCCCCATCTATATCAAAACTCTTAGGAGCGATCACCTCATTTTCCACATAGCTTACAAGTCCCGTGTCAACCGTCGGATAGGTGATAGCGACAGATTGTGCTGTATCTCCCACCGTCACACTGCGCTTTTTCTTATCCACGATATACACCGTAATACGATCTCCGTTATGAAGATTCGTAAGCATTGACGGGATAGTCGCCGTGAATACATTAGAGCCTGCCGCTGTGGCCTTTGCTTCATAGCTTGCTTCGGCACCGGTGACCGTCCTCACGGTAAATACAAGCTTATCTATGCTGCGTTCCTTTTGATCCACTATTGCCGTCAGCTTCAGATTATCATCGAAACAGCGCACCTGATTCTTACGAAGATCTGTCTTCTGCCTGCTCTCCGGTTTATCGTAATCATAGGAAATCGATGTCACCACCGGCGCAGTGATCGGATAGTGTATCTCTATCATACCTGCATCTACGCTGCGAACATTTGTAATTTTATCGAGTGTACCGCTGCCGAATACAAAATCTGCTACCTGTGCATCGTCGATGCCGTTATCTATCAGCAGACTGATACGGTCTCCTTCCTTAGCCTTGAGTCCTGCCAGACTGATGATTCCGCTGTTATCTGCCGTAGCAGACTGAAGCTGTACATGGCGGCTTCCGTTCGTCTCAAATTCACCGTTTGCCAGCGATACGGCATAGCCCTCTGCAGGATTGGTCTGCGGAGCCAGTCCCGTTTCACGTATGGTCTTTACACGTGCCGCCACTGTACCGCTGAGACTATATTCCACAAGCTCGCTCTTCTTAACCTTCTCGATTCCTATCTTCAGGACATTATCTGCGGTATTACTGCGCAGAATAAAGCTGTAGCCCTGCGTCTGATATTTCTTGCCCGTCATCCGATCTGTGATTACCGGACGATATACATAATTGGTATCGGAAGGTGTACCTGTCACAAGTACACGGACGGTACATGCGGTGCCGATCGACGGCTGCATCATCTCTGTCCATCTGCTCTTTTCCGGATTCAGATTGATGACATTCTTGCCCTTAAGATACGTGCCGTTCAGCTTGTCCTGCGGGATCAGGTTCTCAATACTGAGATTCTTTCTTGCCTCCTCAGATTCAAACTCTATCTCCACATGATTGTCATTTTTGGCAAGCAGCGGACGTATCACATAATTCTTATCTGCTCGCAGAGTGAAGGTCTTGGTATCACG
>JAUNWP010000055.1:5866-7999 GCA_030540255.1 Eubacteriales bacterium
TCTGAATACTCTCGATCCAGTTCACGAAATACTTATCCATGACTATGGTATCGAGATGAGCTGTCGCACGCTCCTTTACCGTCTTAACGGCTTCCTTGGATAGATCTATGGCATCACTGTTGACGCTCTTTCCTACCATGCCATCAAGATATTTCAGATAGTCGGACGGATAATTGACATTGACCCTTTTTTTATCATCCGGATCCTTAGAAGAAACTGTGATCGTATATCCTGTAATGGTTCCGAAGATGCCGTCTACGCCATTGATCGTATTTTTATTAAGAGTGAAGACGAGGTTTGCATCATCTGTATCTATATTCGTATAGATATCCCTACTATCGGTATGTCCCGGCTCGATTATCTGTGCGCCGCACTCCATCTTCACCTGCATCGGTACAGAAGCCGGAGCTCCGAGGAAGTCCTTTTTATCAGGATTTTCGACATTGACACGATACTTTTTATACATTGCGGCAATACCGTAGAAGCGCATATAGCTCTTCGGTGTCATTGTTTTCCAGTCATCAACTGCATAGACGATGGCCTCGATATTATCCGCGATGTTCTGCACTTTTACCGCAGCCCCGCTCGAAAGCTCTTTGCCGAATTTATAATCCTTATCCTTCTGTCCAAAGTCATTTCCGGCACCGATGGCATGGAGCTTTAAGCGCACCTTGTTGCCTCCGCCGTAGCTGCTGGTCTGTTCCCAGTGCGGAATAAGATACTGATAATATAGTCCGTTAATAGTAGGACTTCCGGCAGGCGGATGCTCATTTGAGCTCCATACAGAACCGGTACACCATGTGGTCGTATGTAAGTATTCCAGCTTACCGTAGCCCTTACTAAAGTCCTTTTCTTCATTTGCGATCACATAGCAGTTTTGGAGCGTACCGAGCTTGTTAGGCTTGCTTCCGTGGCGCTGATCCTTTCCATAGGAAAAGATGCCGCCGACATCCGTGCTTGCAGAGAAGTAATACTGTCCAACCTCCAGTGCAGGAGTGTAGCCCTCGTCATAGATGTCTGCTACGACATCACCTTTTTTATACTTCACTTTATACTTTTTACCGGCAATATCGATGTCGAAGGAAAGCTCTTCGGCAGCATTTTCAGCTGCTAAGGATGTGACTGCGGCATCCTCGTCCTCGTCTGACAGCATTGATATGCCGGATAAGAGCATGCTCCTCTCTGTCCCATCTGTCATGACAGCATCGGCCTCTGTCGTATTGCCTGCCTGTGCGGCAAGATAGTCGCTGAGATAAAGCGTGCTGTCCTTTGTGACGGCAAGCTCTACCTCCTTCTCTGTTTCATATGGTGCAAACACTACCGTTCCATATACCTGATTTGCTCCGGTTTCCGCATCCTTTCCGCGGATGTTTGCGGATGCCATCGAGTATTCGGCGCCCTCTCTCTGTAATGTCACCAGCGCCTTGCCGTCCTCGACTGCGTAGGCGTCACTGTCGAAGGATATCTCCGACTGCTCAGATTCCTCATCATCGGTGATTATGACTGACAAGGATGTCACCATATAAGGCTCCATATTTTCGGCATCTGTGATCATCACCGAGAATGCTTCCGTTCCCTCTGACAGCTTATCGTCATGGATGCGGAACTTGAGGTACTGTACATTTTCCCCCGGTGCAAATGTGATAGTCTGCTCTGCCGAATGCGGGATAGCTTCGATCTGCTCCGGCATGATCTGTGCGAGGATGGCATCGGTCAGACTGCCGCTTACTCCGCTAGAACCCTCTTCTCTTGTAGGCTCTCCCGTTGCTTCCTCCTTAAGTATGGCAAGACGGCTCTTGCCCGTGCTTACCGCATCGCTGCCTACAACAGAAAGAACAGAGTCGGACTTGTCCTTGTCCTCAATTTTGCCTGTTTCATCCGGCTCCTCTGCATCATCGGCTTCATCTTCTTTTTTCAAATCATTTTCATCCGTACCCTGCTCATCTTCATCTTTCAGAGCTTCTTTACCTGTAGCCTGCTCATCTGCCCCTTTCAGAGCCTCTTCATCTGTATCCTGCTTATCTGCCGTGCTTTTCGAAGCTTCGGAAGATGAGGTCTTATCCTTATCGGCTGCATCCTGCTTCAGTTTATGAGTCTCGGTATCAGCCTTGTCTTTGATTACATCATTTTCAT
>JAUNWP010000055.1:8099-10840 GCA_030540255.1 Eubacteriales bacterium
TATTTCCGGATGCGGCTTTATCCTTAATTTCATCTGTGCCGGCAGACTGCTCTGCATCCTTAATGTCGTCTTCGTTCTTTAACGACTCCGTCTTGTCGCTTTTATCTGTGCTGCCTGACTTCTCTGAAAATGCCGACGCTTTAACAGCTTTAAGTTCATTTGCATCTTCCAAAGCTTCTGTATCTTTGTTTTCGACGAGCTTATCGTGCTTATCTTTCTCGACAGAATCTCCCGTACCACCAAGCTTATCTGTGCCATTCAGGCCGTCTGCACGCTCAAGTTCTGATGTATTCTCACTATTCTCTGCGCTGTCGGACTGCTCAGAATTCTCAACTACGTCCGTATGCTCAGTTGTCTTTGCATCCTTAATTCTGTCTGCTGTCTTCTTCGAATTCGTTACTTTTTCTGTGCTTCCCGTCTTCTTCGTATCTTCGGTTCTCTTTACTTCTGTCGGTGTGGCAACTGCCCCATCAAAGATATCGTCAGAATCGGTTTTGCCGATCAGATTGCCGTCTTCATCAAAGTTATACTCTGTTCCCTGCACATCATTTTCAGCAGCATTGCTGTCACTCTTTGCAGCACGTTCAAGCAGGGTCATGTTGCTCTCCAGCTCTTTGATATTATCACCCATAAGACGATAATCCTTATTATAGAGAGCGGAAATATCAAGCGTATGAACGGTCACCGAGGCTTCACGGTCGAGATCACCCTCACGGTAAATCGCAATCTCATAGGTGTCACTTGCTTCCTTCACTGTTAATCCGGACACACCGAAATAGACCAGATCACCATCTGTGAGCCGGTCTTCACTTAACCTTGCGCCCTCGATCACTGTCGGTCTGTGCTGCGGTATGTCCGCAAGCGAACAAAGCGGCTGCAAAAGAAGCATTTGCAGTGCCAGAAGAATTGAGATGATACGTTTACTAAGCGCTCGGTGTTTCATAAATTTGCCTCCGTGGAAGTAAATGAAAGTTAACGAAAAGGACTGTTTCACCGCCGAACCCGAAAATATATAAAAACCTCGGAGCGGATAAACAGTGGAAACATGGCTTATGTCTTAAACTGATTGTCTGATATTTGATTTTCTTTTATTTAAATAATTTTACCACAGTGACAGGTTCGTGTGTTGCTTTTTGTACAAACAATGGCAGCTTACAACGGCAGCTAAGGCTATCAGCCCCACCTCTCCACAAAAAATTACTCCAAACATGCATAGTTTAAAGATACTTCCCCAGCATCGTCCTGACACATTCCTCAATCATTTCCATGATTTTCTCACAGCTGTCCTTTTTCATTCCGGCTTGAATTCCTACTGCAAGCAGTTCCTTTCTGCCCGGATTACGTCCATTTCCATCTACGGTTGTCGTATGCTCACCATAATATGTATTACTGTATGTAAGGTCGTAGGCAGGGCTAAGATGCCAGCTGTCATCTGCCTCGTCATACAAATATGTAAAGTTCTTTAAATGGTCATCCCGATTATGAGCAAACACATTAAAGCACATACGCCGAAACATATTTTCAACATCGTTATGGTTGTCTCTTGTCAAAATCTTCGTAAGTTTCATAAGACCGTGATAATCTAAATTCGTCTGCTCAAAATCAAGTTCCAGCATTGCTGCGGCAGTCAGCATATGAACTCTTTTTCCGCCACTCTTCCTATCAAAACGCCGAATTCCGAAATATCCTTTGCATTTCTCTGACGGAAATAATCTTGTTTCACTCATAATTATCCCGCATTTCCCGGCGCAGCAGGAATAGTCATATTCCATCTTTCCCGCATCTTTACCATCTACATTTGCAGGAAATTTTATAATCCACTCTTCCTGATCGATTACTGTCAGGATCTTAGGTCTGGCACCGCCACTTGTACCACCTAAACAATACAGTTCATCCAGTTTATTCGAGTATTCGGTATTTAAAATCTTCTCACATTCTTCTGCAAGCTCATCGAGATCAACATGCTCATATTGCTGTGAATAGTTTTTTTCAGGATAATAAGTCAATGCTCCCATTCCGGACTTACCGACGATGGCCAATCTATCTAATACAGTCAACTCATCCGGATTCTCCTTATGTGCACGAAGCAATCGGTTAAGCAATAATCTACCCCAATTATCCGGAAGACTATCTGCAAATACTCCGAAAAGTCCGTCAAAATAATCTTTTGCCGGAATAAAAACCTGTCTTTTCAACGGCAGTGAGAATGGACTGATTGAAAATCCATTTTCAAGCCATTCGTCGCTGTATTGAAATGCTGCCTTATAATCCGGGGTCATTGCCAGTGTTCCCACAAAGCGATCCGCATAATACACTTTCAAAGCATTATCTTCTCTCATTTATGACCTCCTGAATATCCTTATAGGGAGCCTGCATAAAAAGATTTCTGAGTTCATCAGCCAGATCCAATGCAATAGCAATCCTTGTGAGCGATATCAATGAAATCTGTCCGGAGGTTTCAAATCTCTTGACAGAGCCTAAGCTCACTCCGCTCATTGATGCAAGCTTCTCCTGAGAAATAGAGCGGCGTCTCCTGATATTTCGTACTCTCTGCGCAAGCTTCTGATCTAATTCTTCTGCAGTCTCCCATACAAACTGACCCATAGTTTCCTCCGGCAGTTATATAGATAATATATTATCTATATATGTCATATCACAATGTTTTTATCTAATATATTAGCTATTATTTTACAGTTTATCTATGTGGAATGCAAGCTACTGTTACATCTTATTAACATATC
>JAUNWP010000056.1 GCA_030540255.1 Eubacteriales bacterium
GAGAATGTGCCAAGGCACATTCTTTTTTAAGCATAAACGGAATCTAGAACATGAGGATGAGCAAGTTTGCTTGCAATCATCCTCATGTTTTTGATTGCGTAACGGAAATGAGCACTTATTATTTAAGAATCTATGAATTCAATGTGACGGCTAAGCTGAAATATTGCAAAAAAACTCTGCTGCGTATAGAATAAAAACAAATATATACATTAATATCTTACTAAACACAAAGTTCAGTGTTTATTGAATAATTTGGGGATAAAGCATGAATACATATGGAATAGATACAGCAGAACTCGTTGATAACGGTCTTGCCGAGGCGGCAGGTCTTATCAGCCGGAGAGAATATAATCTAAGCGTCGTAAGAACCAGACAGACAGCCGAGTTTCTTATCAAAAGCTATGCCGCTGAGCGCGGAATAGCATATACCACGCTTGCAGATACAATTGAAGCCTTATATCAGCAGGGCATAATTAATCGTACATCAAGGGATGCATTTCACAATATCCGCATTTTCGGAAATATGGCAGTGCATGACGGCAACAATGATCCGGAGAATGCACAGAAGGCATATTATCTGCTTAAAGCTGAGATCAGCACCTACTTGTCAAGAAAGACTGTCAATGTTGACCGTACTCCTGTAAGAGTGGATAACGGAGCCGATAAAAAGAAGGATATAAGCAGCATTGAGATCGAAATGCCTGCTTCGGGAGATAACAGAGCTTCCGGACGCAGGGACAGAGCCGAGGATGCTTACACAGCGCAGGGAAAATCAGAGAGACGAAGAGACAAAAACGATTACGGATTTGATCTTGAAGATGACGAAGCGCTTATAAGAGATGTCAAGAGACGAATAAACGGCGGAGAACGCGACAGAGAGCGCCGGGGAGATACGGCGCGCAGCACAAGAAACGGCGGAAACAGAAAAAATAATACTCAGAGACGAAGCGGAAATTCTAATAACAGAAACAGAAGACCGGTAAACGGCAGAAATGCCAAACGACGTACGGAAGAGCCGGCACAGTTTTCTGTATATGATCTTCTCAGGATATTGCTGCCGGTAGTAGTTATCATATTGCTTATAGTTATCATACGAAGCTTTATGGCCTCAAAGAAGCCTGTTGAGACTGAGGCACAGACAACTCCGGTTATAGAGACCGTTGCGGAAACGACTGAGGCAGAGACTACAGAGCCTGAGACCACGGAACCTGAGACCACAGCGGCGCCTGTATATGAGTACAAGACTAATACCGACGGCGTAAATATACGTTATGCAGATGATCAGAACCGTATATATACACAGCTTCCGAAGGATACCAATATAGGTACTGTAACACCGATAGACGGTTCGGACTTTGCTTCCTTCACACTTGACGGTGTAAATGTTGTAGTAAATAAGAATTTTATCGTGCCTGTTGAGTAAACAAGCGGCATAGTTTGCAATGCTCCGTCTTTCCCGTATTTTCGGGAGAGGCGGTGTTTTTGGGTGTAGATCATGAAGAGTAATAAGTTTCATATATTTCTTTTATTTTTGTGTGCTTTGTTATGGGGAACGACCTTTGCGGCACAAAGCATAGGAGCCGATCATGTAGGGGCGGGAACATTTCTTGCATGCCGAAGCTGGATCGCGATAGTAGTGCTTACTCCGGTAATATATGCTATAGATCGTATCAATGAAAGCTATAACGGAGTCAGCCGTCGTCCGGTAACGAAAGAGGACAAGAAGTTTATGCTCATTGCAGCGCTGTTCTGCGGAAGCTTTATGTTCCTTGCAAGTGCGGCGCAGCAATACGGAATAGCATATACAAGCACAGCAAAATCCAGTTTCCTGACAGCACTTTATGTAGTGCTTGTGCCTATATGCAGCGTCTTTCTCGGCAAGAGACCTCCGGCAAAGATATGGTTCTGTGTGCTTATATCGCTTGTTGGTATGACCCTGCTTTGCCTCGGTAAATCATTTTTAAACGGGGAGGCACTTACTGTCGAGAAGGGTGATGTTTTCCAGATAATAGGAGCTTTGCTTTTTACCGGACAGGTAATGAGTGTGGATTATTTCGCACCTAAGCTTGACGGAGTGCGTCTGAGCCGGGCACAGTTTGTGGTCGTGGCAATAGAGGCTACAGTTATGGCATTGCTGTTTGAGAGTTCATCCACAGATATATCGGATATAATGTCCGCGCTTCCGGCGATACTGTATGCAGGCGTACTATCAAGCGGAGTAGCATATACTTTACAGATAATAGGACAGGTCGGAGTAAATCCTACCGTTGCAACTCTGACAATGAGCCTCGAGGCTGTCATAGGCGCTTTATCGGGATGGGTGGTACTCGGAGAATCAATGCTTCCGATAGAGATACTCGGAGGCGGAATGATGTTTGTCTCCATAGTTTTGTCACAGATCTCGATAGGCGAGAAAAAGAGAAAATAAGACGAACGCTCAGATTCCTTTGTCACGTTAATTTGTTAATTTCATATCATATATCGAAATTTGAAAAAAATATGGTATTATAAATACTATCTTTTTTTGGGGGGATTATGTTATGAAAAACTTGATGAAGAAATGGACTGATATCAGTCTGATACTGCGTATCATAGTAGGCCTTGTCATAGGTGCTGTTCTCGGTGTTGCGGCACCGCATGCAAGTATCATTGCCGTATTCGGAAGCGTATTTGTAGGAGCTCTTAAGGGAGCTGCACCTATATTGGTATTTTTCCTGGTTGCAAGCTCACTTGCCAATGCCAATGCAGGTATCGGAAGTCGTTTCCGTACAGTTATAATGCTGTATCTTGCAGGTACATTTTTATCGTCAGTGGTTGCTGTTACCGCAAGCTTTGCAATGCCGGTAACACTTCAGCTTGCTTTAGATGCGGCTGATTCGGTTGCACCAAGCGGTATCGGTGAGGTACTGATGAACCTTATCAACAATATGGTAGTGAACCCGATCACAGCTATATCAAGCGCAAACTATATCGGCATATTGTTCTGGGCGATATTGTTGGGCTTTGCTCTTAAGGGGCTTAATGCCAAGTCAAGCTGCGAGGTGCTCTCAGAGTTTGCAGACGGAATATCTACTGTTGTAAGATGGATAATCCAGTTTGCGCCTTTCGGAGTAATGGGACTTGTATTCAGTTCTGTTTCTGAGAACGGACTTGCAATATTCACTACCTACGGCAAGCTTATCGTTGTACTTTTGCTCAGCATGGCAGCGGTTCAGCTTATATTCTATCCTATCATTGTTGCTTTGGTGCTTAAGCAGAATCCGTATCCGCTCGTACTTCGCTGCATGCGTGAGAGCGGAATAACAGCATTCTTTACACGAAGCTCCGCTGCAAATATTCCTGTAAATATGCAGCTTTGCGAGGATCTCGGACTTGATCGTGATTTCTATTCGGTATCTATTCCGCTCGGAGCAACCATCAATATGGGAGGTGCAGCCGTAACCATTACGGTTATGACGATGGCATGCGCACATACCCTGGGTATTAATGTAAGCTTCGGTACAGCAATAGTGCTCAGCGTATTGTCGGCTTTGGGTGCCTGCGGAGCATCCGGAGTTGCGGGAGGATCACTGCTCCTTATCCCTATGGCATGCTCACTCTTCGGTATCAACAACGATATAGCTATGCAGGTCGTTGCGGTAGGCTTTATTATCGGAGTTATTCAGGACTCTGTCGAGACTGCCATCAACTCGAATACAGATGTACTCTTCACCGCTACTGCAGAGTATTATGAGGAACATAAGAACAAATAATCTAGAGACATGGAAGATCTGATTTTTTCATTAAATGCGACCATACCGCTGTTTTTGACAATGGTACTGGGACTTCTGTTCAGGAAAATGAAGCTGTTTAACGACAGCTTCCTGGACGGAATGAATTCCTTTGTATTTAAGGTCGCACTTCCCGCAGCACTATTCAACGATCTTGCGGGTGAAGATTTTTTTAAGGTCTGGGATATCAAATTTGTACTGTTTTGCTTTGTTGTAACGCTTATCTGTATATCTGTGTCGATAGTTTTGGCTAAATGCATGAAACTGGGAGATGAGACAGGTGAGTTCGCACAGGCTTCGTACAGATCGAGCGCAGGAATAATGGGTATTGCCTTTATGGAGAACATATACGGCAATGCAGGCATGGCACCGCTTATGATAGCTGCGGCGGTACCTCTTTATAATGTTATGGCTGTTGTCATCCTGAGCATCTTCAAGCCAAACGGAGGACGGCTCTCAAAGGATACGCTTATCAAGACCTTAAAGGGTATAGTTACCAATCCTATAATACTCGGTATCATAATAGGCATGCTTTGGAGCATACTGAAACTGCCGAGACCCGGTATTATGATGAAGACTGTAAAGTATCTTGCAAATGTAAGTACACCGCTTGGTCTTATGGCTGTCGGGGCCAGTTTCGAGATAGGATCTGTTATGGGCAGACTTAAGCCTGCTCTTATAGCATCAGGCTGCAAGCTTGTCATCTGGTGTGCGGTATTTATTCCCGCTGCTGTCATGCTTGGCTTTACGCATGAAAAGCTCCTTGCGATACTTGTTATGCTCGGTTCGCCTACAACAGTAAGCTGCTTTATAATGGCAAAAAATATGGGGCACAAAGGAACACTCACAACAAACGCCGTAATGATTACGACGCTGCTGAGTGCCTTTACGCTTACAGGATGGGTATATCTGCTTAGAGTGATGGGGCTGGTCTGAAATGACTTTGCCTGTCCGGAGTGCTTAGTAAGGATTGCTTGAGATGATTATGTTCAAATGTTATTGCGCTGATATAAGCCGCGATTAAAATAAGCGTTCTTATCGGAGATCCTCGCATATTCTTTGGATCAGCTGTGCGGCAAGGATGAATGCACAGATCGAGAAGATTATGCGATACATGATGAGACGGCGTTTATTCCACCATTCCTTTGGCTTGTAGTTACTGATGTCAGGTTTAACGGCGAGCAGGATGCAGCCCGCAAGCACAAGTATCTGCAGTAAATATGCTATCATTTTAAAATATCCTTTTCTGAATTTATTTGCGGCTGAGTCGTCAATGACTCAGCCGTATTTTTGTCTCATAGTAAAACAAAAACGCTCAGCCGGATGCGCACTCGCGCAAAGACGAGAATTGTCGAAAGCGACCGTACTCGGTGCGAGAATGCGCCAAGGCACATCTTTTTTTCACAATAGTATATGTGATTTTATATTAATTTGCAATTCTGTCATATTTTTGGAGCATAGCTTAAATTGATTGAACCATAAAAGCTGTAAAATGAGCAGTCTTCTAAATTATTCGCAATACTGTATATCTTTAAGCATGTCGGTTTATGGAATTTTTATATTTATTTTATAAAGATTTTATTTGACGATTCTTATCTCAGGGATTAACATAAAAATAAGCCGAGCGGAACGAAGCATCGGTATCAACAACAGATCTTAGATCGAATCGTAGATATCACGTATCTTATTCAGATTTATTTTTCATTATTGTTTTAACATTTCATTTTTATATTTTCTGAATTTTTCTATAGATATCTTGTTTATAAGGATTTAAGAACTGTGATTTCTGTTTTTCATTTATTCTCGAATCTAATTGAGAGCCCGAACGGAGAAAAGCTATGGATATGTTCATTATTTTGCGTCCCCTGGTTTTGCTGAGTGTGCTTGCGGTTGCAGCGATAACCGATGTCAGGAGCAGGCAGGTAGATAATTCAATTATTCTGTTGGGCTTTGCAGCCGAGCTGGCGGTGCATCTGTTGAGCCGGCCTTCGTTTGAAGCACTTTCACTTTTTTATCTGATTGCATATCTGATGCTGATGTTCGTGCTGTTTTGTTTCGGACTTACCGGCGGTGCGGACTTTAAACTCTATGCGCTGTGTGCATTTGCCTATCCTAATAATATTGGGCTTAGTCTGACTGTAATATCAATTATGCTTGCTGCGGGATATGCGATTACGGTACTTGTTGTTAAAGCTGTGTTCACAGAGAAAATGATGAGACATAAGGAACTGTCCGGTCTTTGTGTATCGGGTAATAAGCTTATGTTTAGCTATAGGGAAAATGTTGATAAAGCCGATCATATACCTATGGCAGTGTGCATATTTGCGGCGGCGGTACTTTGTATCAGGCCGTGAGTTTATCTTTTGATCTAAACAAATCCCGTTAGTTATCCCACAGAGGCAGTTATATGAAGAAGATACTTGCAATATTAAGTGATGAAACAAAATATGCCGAGAGACTCAGTGATTACTGCAATAAAAAGAAGAGTTTTATGTTCACTGCGGTTCCGTTTGAAAGCATAGAGGCATGTGCCGAGTTCAACGGAAAGCATGATATAGAGGTATTATTGGCAGACAGTAAATACCTGGAAAATGATGCATTCGGAAGACAGCTCTCGGATATAAGAGCGGCAAGAGTGATAGGACTTGACAGCGGGATCAGCTTTGAGAAAGCTTTTGCAGATGCGGAACAAAGCAGCTATCTGCATGTCGGCAAATATCAGCCGGCGGATATGCTGATAAGAGAAGTTATGGCCGGGTGTGACGGTATGGATGTATTTACTGCAAATACAAATATCGGAAGACCGGTAAGAGTTATAGGAGTCTACAGTCCTGTCAGCCGCTGCGGAAAGACTTCATTTGCATTAACCTTAAGCCGCATGCTGTCAAAGAAACGAAAGACCCTATATTTAAGCCTTGAGGAGTTCTCCTGCCTGGGAATATTGAGCGGTGAGCGATATGAGATGACCTTATCTGATGCCATATATCATATGAGGCAGGGAACGCTTACGGCAGAGAGACTGTATTCAATGATACATACGCTCTGCGGGGTGGAATATCTTCCGCCTATGCGCTGTGCGGAGGATCGTAATGCGGTCAGCGGGGAGGATTATGTACGCCTGATCAACGAAATAATCAGGAATTCTCTTTATGAGGCTATTGTGATAGATATGGAGCGTTTTTCGGATGAAGCTTCTGAAATCGCAGAAATATGTAATGTCATTTACATGCCCGTGCTTGATGATGTGATGAATAAGATGAGGACAGAAAGCTTTATTCAATATCTTATCAATTCCGACAGAACGAATATTGCGGATAAGACAGTGAAGATCAATACTCCGAAACCTGACAGCACGGCACAGGGAACGGCATATCTGGATGCACTGCTGTATGGAAGTATGGGAGATCTTATCAGAGAACTGGGAGAGGTCTGAATATGGCAGACAGAAGGAATGACATCTACAAGGATCTGCGGAAGGCTGTGATCAATGAGATTAATCAAGGCTCCGAGCTTAAGGACGAAGAACTGATAAGGGGTATAGATTTCGTATTGGACAAAAGTTCTGCAGAATACGGTATGGGATTAAAGGAACGTACGGAGCTTAAGAACAGACTCTTCAACAGCTTTCGAAGGCTGGATGTACTGCAGGAGCTGATAGATGACAAAAGCGTTACCGAGATAATGATAAACAGTCCCAAAGAGATATTTATTGAGAAGAACAACTGTATCAAGCGCTGGGAGCTCAGCTTTGAAAATTCGGAGAGACTGGAAAATATTATCCAGCAGATAGTGAGCCGTATAAACAGGCGTGTAAATACTTCACATCCCATAGCAGACGCAAGGCTGCCGGACGGATCCAGAGTTCATATAGTGCTTCCGCCAATAGCTTTGAAGGGACCGACAGTAACTATCAGAAAATTTCCGGAACCTATAGATATGGATCGAATGATACGCAGCGGAACTATAAGTGCCGAAGCTGCCGAGTTTCTTAAGCTTATGGTACGTACAGGCTATAACATCTTTATCTCCGGAGGAACCAGCTCCGGAAAATCAACATTTCTTAATGCACTTACGGCATACATCCCATCAGATGAGAGAGTAATAACAATAGAAGATTCGGCAGAGCTTAGGATAAGGCATGTGAAAAATCTGGTCAGTATGGAGACAAGAGATGCCAATTCGGAAGGAGACGGAGAGGTCAACATGTCAATGCTTATCAAAGCTTCCTTACGTATGCGTCCTGACAGGATCATAGTGGGAGAGGTAAGAGGTGCAGAGGCGCTGGATATGCTTAGTGCCATGAATACAGGACATGACGGCTCCTTGTCAACGGGACATGCCAATTCGACAGAGGATATGCTTACAAGACTTGAATCAATGGTGCTAATGGCTGTGGAACTGCCGCTTTCGGCGATCAAGAAGCAGATCGCGGCAGGGCTGGACATACTGGTGCATTTACAGAGGATGAGAGATCACAGCAGACGTGTGACAGAGATATCAGAGATAAGAGGCGTGGAAAACGGTGAGATCACACTTAATAAGATTTATGAATTCAATAATGCCACAGGCAGGCTTGAGAAAAAAAACGAGCTCATCCACCGTGAAAAGCTCGAGATCAACGGGGCCTGATTACAGAGAATATGAGCTTAGCATGAGGGACAGGCAGAGGGAGGGATTAAAAGGAGCCATACTTTCGGCGGCTGTTGCCTATACCTTTTATCACAGCTTGCCTGTGTTTCTTATCCTGTTGCCGATAAGTATCCTTGTGTTTCCGGTAGTTATGAAACCGAGGCTTAAAGAGAAAAGACAATGGGAGTTAAGGCTGCAGTTTAAGGAGGCAATATGGATATTGAGCGGATACTTAAGTGCGGGAATATCCGTCGAAAATGCATTTGAGATGACACTTCCGGAGCTTGGCAGGCTCTACGGAGAGGATGCGATGATAGTCAACGAATTCCGCACGATAGTGAGAGGTGCCAAGCTTAATAAAGCTATAGAACCGCTGCTGCTCGGGTTTGCGGAGCGCAGCGGACTTGAAGAAATACGAAGCTTTGCCGAAGTCTTTGTAATAGCGAAAAGAAGCGGAGGTTCACTTAAGGAAATAATAGAGAGGACAGGCAAGATAATCAGAGATGAAACAGAGGTAAGAGAGGAGATAAGGAATCTTACCGCAGCAAAACGCTATGAGCAGAGCATCATGAATCTCCTGCCCTTCGGAATAATAATATATATCAATGTCAGTTCCGGCGGATTTATGGATATCATGTATGAGACTTTGGGCGGAAGGTTTGTCATGAGCTTATGTCTCGGATTAACGATACTTTCTTATTATCTGTCGCAGAGGATACTTAATATAAGACTGTGAAGACTGTAAAAAACAAAAAAACAAGGTTCCGGATAACAAAGTATATAAGAGTATGGGGCAGAAAAACGAAGCTCTCAAAGGCTCAGCTGATCTGTATCAGCGTTACTGCGGTAATGAGCCTGCTCTCGGTATTTGTGTCGGGCAAGGAACATTATCTGGGCGCTGACGGAAGCATAGACAGAGCTGCACCGGGAGGTGCAGATAAGATCTATGAACTGATAGTCGGCGGTATAGATAAGGGTACGAGCCGTATAAGTGTTAATGTGTCACCAAGAGAGTTTGGAGAAGATGAGGCTGAGGCAATATGCGAGGAGCTGATGGAGAATTTATCCTTGTATATTTGCGGGGATAATACCGGGCTTGATGAGCTTAGATATGATCTTAAACTGAAAAGGAGCATACCGGGATATAACGGAGTAAGGATAAGCTGGTATCCCGAGGACCCGGAACTTATATCGGACAGCGGAAAGCTGAACAATTACGGGCTGGAGGAAGCTGTAGATACCGTAATTACGGTAGTGCTTAAAGCCGGTGAATACAGAAGCTCATATGCTCTGCCTGTGACCGTATATCCCGCGGATGCGGCTTCTTCGGATCCGCAGGAGCTAAAAGAGCTGCTGGGAGAAGCAATAAACAACGCCGATGAAGAACAAAAATATGATTCGAGAATTATACTTCCAAAGGAAATAGCCGGCAGGGCGGTTTCATATTCGGAGCCAAAATCGGCCGGATGGGTAAAAATAGTCTTCATTGGGATATTTGCAACAGTACTCCTGGGGCTGAAACCCGAGCAGGACAGGCGAAAACGCATTAAAGAAAGAGAGAGGGAGCTTATGCTTGATTATTCCGACATAGTTTCAAAGCTTGCCATATACATAGGCGCAGGCATGACTGTGTCAAATGCGTGGTGCAGGATAGGCGATAATTACCTTGACAGTCTGACAAAGGGAATCACAGAGCCGAGAGCGGCTTATGAAGAGCTTGTTAAAACAAGCAGGGAGCTCAGGCAGGGAGTGGCGGAGCAGAAGGCTTATTCTGATTTTGCCGGAAGATGCTCGCTAAGCAGTTACCTTAAGCTTGTTTCATTACTTGAACAAAACCGGAAGACAGGCGATTCAAGACTGAGACTTGCCCTGTTGCAGGAGGCAATAGAAGCCTTTGATCAGAGAAAAAATACGGCACGGCAGCTTGGAGAAGAAGCGGGAACGAAGCTTATGCTTCCGCTTATCATATCACTTATCACAGTTATGATAACGGTTGCTGTTCCGGCAATGATGACACTGCTGTAGAGGAGCTTCAGATAATACTTAAACAGCCGCAACAGGCTGAAAAATCAAGGATA
>JAUNWP010000057.1 GCA_030540255.1 Eubacteriales bacterium
CTGCGCCCCTTCATAACTTTAAGATACTCGTCCTTGGAAAAAAGCGCACACAGAGCGGGCAGAAATCTATGCATCTCAATTCCTGCTTCCTTAAGCGCCGGATATATTGAGCTGTCGCTGCCTGTCACAGGATAAGCATTAGAGCCTGTGGCTATTATCATGGAGTCATACTCAACTTCTCCACGGTAAGTCTCATCATCATTTACCGAAGTCTTAAGTGTGCTATCCCGCACATCAAAAACAGGATTTCCGACTTTGTCACAGCCGATTTTGCCTGGTGAAACACAGCCACATCTCTCTCCGGCTCCGGTTCCGGTTTCGACAACGGTTCTTACCGCAGTCCTCAGCGTATCCGGCTCAACACCGTAATATATCTTAACTCCTGCATCAAGCGCAGCCTTAAGCAAAATATCCCTGAAACCTACAGCATTCATGTCCTTTGGGTATACATAACCACTCTCATCATAGGCGTAATGCCTGATAAGCGGTTCTATCCCAAGTTCACGAAAGAATCTAACAGTATCCTCGCTTCCGAAGTGCTCCAGCACCTTGGACACAAAAGCCTCGGCAAACTCATCCCCGTGGTACTTATCTGCCGCTGCATCGGTATTGGTATAATTGCACCTTCCGTTTCCTGTAAGGGCAAGCTTGATTCCTGCCTCCGACTTATGCTCAAACACCGTGACCTCGGCATTGTTGCGTGCTGCAGTAAGTGCAGCCATAAGCCCCGAAGCGCCTGCTCCGATGACAAGTACCCTGCTCATTACATAAGCCTCATTGCGTTAAGCAGTCTGTATATCCTGAGTCCCATAGGCATCTCAAGCAGTTCTTCCTTCGTGAAGGCTCTTAAGACAGCCAGTAATACAGCATAGACAAATAGTGCTATACACATGCATATGACTACGATAACAGAAAGTCCCGCACGTCCGGATGCAAATGCCGCCGGCAGCAGCATTTGCAGTAATCTCGATATTCCGTATACCGCAGCTCCCATTACAGCTGAGGATATAAACGGAATAACGAAGGTATTTCGCATATTTATACGAAAATGCACATGCGAATGCAGATTAGCTATATTCAGCACGCATACGACAAGTGCGAAAATCGAATTGGCATAAATGACAGCAATTATGCTGTGAGTCACAAATACAAGTACCACAAGCGAAATCACATGTATCACAAGTGCGATCACTGCATTCTTAAGAGGCTCGGAAAGGTGACCGAGTCCCTGCAGCAGTCCGTTTGTAATGGTAGACAAGGCATAAAGTATGATGGTTATCGAGCCGTGTCTTAAGACCGATATAAGCAGAGTGTTATCTTCAGAGGCAAACAGCAGATTGCATATCGGCTCCGCAAGCGCAAACAGTCCCATTGCTGCCGGAATGGATATAAGCATGACGAACTGCATGCTTAGCTTAAGCTTCTGAACTATAAGCCTCTTATCCCTGTCGGCAACGGCATTTGTAAGAGAAGGAATAACCGAAGAGCTTAAGCTGTTGGATATGGCAACCGGGATATTGAACAGTATCCTGTATTCTCCGAAGACTCCCCACAAAAATACGCAGGAGGCACCAACACCCAGAGCATTCATACTGCGGCTGAATATAAAGTCATCAAGCACAGTGCTGATGTTATAAACAGTAGAACTTAAAAGTATAGGAATAAGGGTTACAAGCAATACCTTTGCAAGCTGACCCGAGGACTCTCTGCGTCTCGATCTCGCACGACCGAGAGAGCCGTCAGCATTTCTTGCACGGACGTATCCGTTGCCGGAAGGCATCCTGCCGTAGAGCAGGAACAAAAGTATAAAGAAAAGCAGGGCGATAAGAGCACCCATGCCCGTTCCTATAGTTGCACCCGCAGCTCCGTAGGCATAGCTGTAATCGGTCTCGGCATAGATAAGATTGGCCTTTGCTCCGTAGTTAAACAGCAATATCGCCATTATTATCGAGACTGCGGCATTTATGATCTGCTCAATGACCTGCGATACCGCAGTCGGAACCATATTACCCGAGCCCTGGAAATAGCCTCGCATAATGCCGAGATATGCCATTACCCATATGGTCGGCGCAAGTGTACGCATCGCATAACGACAAAAAGGCTTCTCAAGGAAGCCTGCTATCATATCCGATCCGAAATACATAAGCCCGCATGCAAAGGCACCCATGAGAGTCGCATAAACAAAAGCAACTCTGAGAGTCGTTCTTACGTCATCATAACGTTCCTTGGCAAGTCTGGTGGATACTACCTTTGAAACAGCCGTCGGCAGCGAATAAGAGCTTAAGATAAGCAAAATATTGTAAATGCTGTACGCCGAAGTGTAATAGCCGTTACCGATAGTACCTATAATGTCAACAAGAGGAATGCGGTAAAGCATTCCTATGATACGGCAGACGATACCTGTTATGGCAAGTATACTGCCCTGTGCTATGAAATTTCTGGACTTAGAGTTATTTATCATATTATCTGTTAATACCTAAGGAGCCTAATATTTCTTCCTGTCTTCGTTCCATCTCGGCTGCCTCAGGCTCGGTCATATGATCGTAGCCCATAAGATGCAGCATGCTGTGCGCAATAAGAAAGGCAAATTCACGCACCACACCGTGACCGTATTCCGCGGCCTGTGCGATACAATGATCAATGGAAATGATTATGTCGCCGAGCATAAGCTCTCCGGTGTCCGGATTGAAGAGATCCTCCATATCATCAAAACCGTCAAAGCAGGCAGGGCTTTCATAATCCACGAGCGGAAAGCTTAAGACATCCGTGCTCTTCGCCATATCCCTGTACTCGGTGTTGATCTCCTCGATAGATGCATCATCGGTAAGCAGCAGGCTCACATCTATATCATAAGGACACTCCTCATGATCAAGCGCCGCATTTATAACCTTATGTGCGATCTTTGTATATTCCTCAGGCGTCAAAAAGCCTTCAAAATTATCCTCTGAAAGCTTCTTTAAACTGCCGTTATATTCATTTTCTATGTTTACGGTCATTTAGCTTAGCCTCATAATTGTCATAAGCCATAACGATCTTCTGAACAAGCGGATGTCTTACAACATCACTTGCGGTAAGCTCGGAAAAGCCTATGTCATCAATATTCTTAAGCACTCTCATTGCTATCTCGAGACCGGATACCTGATCCTTCTCAAGGTCCTTCTGGGTAAGGTCTCCCGTAACTATAACCTTGGATCCGAAGCCTATACGTGTCAGAAACATCTTCATCTGCGCAGGCGTCGTATTCTGAGCCTCATCAAGTATGATAAAGGCATTATCCAGGGTACGTCCTCTCATATAAGCAAGCGGAGCGACCTCTATAAGTCCCTTCTCCTGATTTGCTATAAATGAATCCGCTCCCATTATCGAATAAAGAGCATCATACAAAGGACGCAGATACGGATCGATCTTCTGCTGCAGATCACCCGGCAGGAAGCCTAACTTCTCTCCGGCCTCTATTGCAGGTCTCGTAAGGATTATACGCTGTACCTCCTGCTCCTTAAATGCCTTGATTGCAAGAGCCATGGCAAGATAGGTCTTACCTGTTCCGGCAGGTCCTACACCGAAGGTGATCATCTTGGATCGTATATTGTCCACATACTGCTTCTGGCCGAGAGTCTTGGGCTTGACAGGTCTTCCGCTTACGGTACGGCAGATTATATCCTTATCTATCTCGGATATATCCTTGGTCCTGTCCTCGCCCTCCATTGAGAGCGATATTGCATAATCTACCTGCTGCTCATTGATGGAATTGTTGCGCTTACTGAGCTCTAAAAGAGAGTCTATGACTGCTCCGGCACGCTTTGCCTGTCCCTCGGTACCGAGTATGCTCAAGGAACCGTTGTGTTCTGTTATATCAACTCCGAAGCTGCGCTCTATCTTCTTAAGATATACATCACAGCTGCCGAAGATGTTAATTTCATGTTCTGTGGGAATTTCCTTATGAATCTCAAACATCTCTTACAATTAATATAGCCTCAACTCCACAGGAATTGAGGCTATCTCTCATTAGTTATACTTACGCTTTCTTGCCGCTTCAGACTTCTTCTTGCGTCTTACGCTTGGCTTCTCGTAATGTTCTCTCTTACGAATCTCCTGCTGGATTCCGGCTTTTGCGCAGTTTCTCTTAAATCTGCGAAGAGCTGAATCAAGTGACTCGTTCTCTTTAACGATAACGTTTGACAAAGACCCCTTACCTCCCTCCGGTGGCCGATTATGTAATTAATTACATGCCACTCAGTGCGGGGTATAATTGCACTGCCATAATTTATATCATAATTATACGCTTGATGCAAGTTAAATTTGCAAAAATATATGCATATGCCGCTTATTTATGCTTTCGTATCTCATCATCCGGCTTCTTCCAGATAATAAAGTCATAGCTCTCCACTATCTCAAAGAACTTCAGGAGACGTTCATACAGAGGCTCCGCCTTTTTTCCGAAATGCTCTCTCACAGAATCCGCAATTGCGGCAACATTTCTCCTGCCGTCCAGCAGCTGCCAGATAAAGCTTCCGGTCTCATCAAGATGAATATATGATATCCTCGGCTTTTTGAAGCATTTCTGCATAAGGGTATTCATAAAGCCCTTATTTTCGATACTGAGCGTCACTATTCCTTCATCATCCGTATTCCAGTCAATGATCTTCTCGGAAATTACCGGAACATAGCTGTTATACAGTGCAATAGCCTCATCACGCGAAAGCTTAGCTTTTTTAGCCATAAGCCGTCCTTATGCCTTCTTCTTGCCGCTAAGTGCAAACTTGAATACAAGAAGTATCATAACCGCAAATACAACGATAGAAGCAATTGTGCCTGCCGAAGCGCTGAGGTTAAGAACTCCGGAAAGGTCGATCTTGCCGTCAACGCCGAGAACAGCAAGTACTGCAAGAAGGATACCTACAAGACCCTCACCTGCGATCATACCCGAGCAGTAAAGCACACCACGATTTGCAGTAGCTGTCTTCTCCTGCTCCGAAGCAAACTTCTTGCGATCGAAGTAAAGACGAACGAGTCCGCCTACCATGATGCATGCACTAAGCTGGATCGGAAGGTAAACACCGATAGCGAAAGGAAGTACCGGAATACCGAGCATCTCAACAACAAATGCAAGAACAACACCTGTGATAACAAGACCCCAAGGAAGCTGTCCGCCCATAACGCCCTCTATGATCATCTTCATAAGAGTTGCCTGAGGAGCACCGAGCTGCTCTGAGCCGAAGCCCCATGCAGAATCAAGAAGATAGAGAACGCCGCCGATAGCTATTGCAGAAACAATAACACCGATAACCTCACCATACTGCTGCTTAAGCGGTGTAGCTCCTACGAGATAACCGGTCTTAAGATCCTGCGAAGTATCACCTGCGATAGCTGCCACGATACAGATAACGGTACCGATAGCAATAGCTGTCTTCATTCCGGTTGCGCCTATGGTGCCTGTAGCCTTAAGCACGATAGTAGAGAAAAGAAGTGTTGCGATAGCCATTCCCGATACCGGGTTGTTGGAAGAACCTACGATACCTACCATACGTGAGGAAACAGCTGCAAAAAAGAAACCGAACACAGCGATAAGAACGGCTCCTCCGATACCTACCGGGATCTGAGGAAGTACAGCTGTAAGAACGATAAGAACAGCAAGACAGATAACAACCACCTTCATGCTGAGGTTCTTGTCTGTACGAAGAGTACTGTCGCCCTGACCGCCTGCAAGCGCCTTCATGGAATCACGGAAGGTAGTAACGATCATAGGAAGTGACTTAATAAGGGAGATCATACCTCCTGTAGCAAGCGCACCTGCTCCGATGTAACGGATATAGCTGCCCCAGATACCGCCTACACCGTTCTCGGCGAAAATCTCACCGATAGGTGCTGTTCCCGGATACATGATAGTCTCGGGACCAAACATAACAATAAGCGGAATGAGCATCATCCAGGAGATAACACCTCCGCAGAACATATAAGAAGAAATCTTAGGTCCGCAGATATATCCTACCGAGAATACTGCCGGATAGATCTGAGTTCCGATCTGTCCCTTAAAGCTTGAGATACCTGTACCCGGTGTATTGATCTCACTCGGAACAAGCTTTAAGCCGTCGATGATAAATTTAAATGCAGCCGAAATACCAAGACCTGCAAATACTACAGATGCCGAATCTCCGCCTTCCTCTCCTGCAAGAAGTACCTCTGCACAAGCCTGTCCTTCAGGATAAGGAAGTGTACCATGCTCCTTAACGATAAGAGCATTGCGAAGCGGCACCATGAAGAATACGCCGAGAAGACCGCCTACAATACAGATGATCATGATCTCAAAGAGATCCGGCTTATCCATGATTCCGTCCTTAGCCCAAAGGAACATAGCCGGAAGTGTAAAGATAGCACCTGCTGCCACGGACTCACCGGCAGAACCTACTGTCTGAACAAAGTTGTTCTCCAGAATCGAATCACGATGAAGAATCTTACGAATGACACCCATCGAAATAACGGCTGCAGGAATTGAAGCAGATACAGTCATACCTACACGTAAACCGAGATAAGCATTAGCTGCGCCAAACACTACAGAAAGGATAGCACCCATGATGATAGAGAACGCTGTCATCTCAGGCATGATCTTCTCTGCAGGGATAAATGGCTTAAACTGTTTTTCGTTATCCATTTGATAACCCTCCCAATAAATAAAAATAACCCAAATGATTATAGCATGTATAATTATAAACACAATAAATTTATGTCTTATGTTTTATAAAAATAATTTATGGCAACCATTTAACATAAAAAGAACACAATTGTATATTGACTGTTTTCGGACAAATATACAATTTGTGTTCTTTTGCGGGCAAGGCCTGTAAGGCCTCCGGACGCCTTCATCGAGGAGTTGCAGGCTTAACTCACTTCTGTGGCACGCCCTTCATGGTAAGGGCGA
The DNA here is from genome assembly GCA_030540255.1 of Eubacteriales bacterium. GTDB lineage: Bacteria > Bacillota > Clostridia > Lachnospirales > Lachnospiraceae > Avilachnospira. The sequence continues at coordinate 6,917 of JAUNWP010000057.1, forward strand.
TCTTCTTCCTCTCCTTATCGACACTAAGCACTCTGACACGCACCACATCCCCAAGATGAACCGCATCCAGAGGGTGCTTGATAAAACGCTCAGACAGCTGAGAAATATGCACCAGCCCGTCCTGATGAACACCGATATCTACAAAGGCACCGAAGTCCACTATATTTCTGACTGTTCCCTGCAGCTCCATATCTGCCTTAAGATCATCAAAATCAAGTACATCCGAGCGAAGCACCGGAGCGGGCACATCCTCTCTCGGATCACGTCCCGGCTTCATCAGCTCATTTATTATGTCTTTAAGTGTATAAACACCAACATTCATACGCTCCGCAAGCGCAGTGATATCTTTCTCAGCTTCCTTAAGCTTAGCCGCAAGCCTTGATGAGTTTCCATTTTTAATATCCTCTTCCTTGTATCCGCTAAGCTTAAGTAATTCCTTTGCGGCCGCATAGCTCTCGGGATGGACCGAAGTCGCATCAAGTGCTTCCTTTCCGTCTCTGATACGCAAAAATCCGGCACACTGCTCATATGCCTTAGGTCCGAGCTTGGATACCTTCAGCAGCTCCTTACGCGAAGTAAAGGCTCCGTTTTGCTCACGATATGCCACTATATTCTTTGCTATAGTCTTATTGATGCCAGATACACAGGATAAAAGCGAGTAGCTGGCAGTATTTACATCAACTCCTACACTATTTACGCAATCCTCAACTACGCTTGTAAGCTGCTCGCTGAGCTTACTCTGATTCATGTCATGCTGATACTGACCTACTCCTATTGACTTTGGATCTATCTTGACAAGCTCCGCAAGCGGATCCTGAAGACGTCTTGCCATGGAGACTGCGGAACGCTGTCCCACATCAAAGTTTGGAAATTCCTCGGTCGCAAGCTCGGAAGCCGAGTAAACCGAAGCGCCTGCTTCATTTACAATAATATATTGAATAGGCAGGGAATCCTTTTTTATATAGGAAGCAATTATCTGCTCGGACTCACGCGAGGCAGTTCCGTTACCGAGTGAAATGATATCGACCTTATGCTTACGTATAAGAGCCTCGATAGTGCGCATAGCTTCCTCAACACGGTTCTGCGGAGCCGTAGGAAACACCACTGTTGTATCCAGCACCTTACCCGTAGGATCTACGACCGCGATCTTGCAGCCTGTACGGAAGGCCGGATCCCAGCCGAGTACAGTCTTGCCTGTAATGGGCGGCTGCATAAGGAGCTGACGAAGGTTTTCACGGAATAATACGATTGCACCGTCCTCAGCCTTATCACTAAGCTCATTGCGAAGCTCGGTTTCTATTGACGGAGCGATAAGACGCTTGTATGCATACGCACAAGCCGCCTTAAGATATTCCGATGTCTGAGGATGCTTATCCGTTCCGAGCCTTTTCTCCATGTACTGCAAGATCTCTTCATCCGGAGCTTCCAGCCTGACATTAAGTATCTTCTCCTTTTCACCGCGGTTAAGCGCAAGTATACGGTGTCCCGGAATGGACTTAAGCGACTCCGAATAATCATAATAATTATCATAAACGGAGCGTTCCTCTGCCTGCTGTTTGGTCTTGGCAGCGGAAACTATACTGCCCTCACGGTAAGTCTTGCGGCGTATCCATTCACGAAGCTCTGCACTGTCAGACAAAGTCTCGGCAATTATATCCTCGGCACCGGCTATTGCGGTCTGAACATCCGGAACTTCATTTTCAGCCGAAACATACTTGGCAGCCTCGACAGGAACCGGATCCTTGCCCTTCCCCGTAAATATATATACAGCAAGCGGCTCAAGCCCTCGCTCCCTCGCTATCATGCCTCTGGTGCGGCGCTTAGGCTTGTACGGGCGGTAGATATCCTCAAGCCTAACAGCGGTTTCCGCCTCTTCTATCTCCTTGCGAAGCTCATCCGTAAGCTTGCCCTGCTCCTCTATGGAAGCAAGAATGGTAGTTTTACGTTCCTCAAGATTCCTAAGATAACGCAATCTTTCATCAAAACGCCTCAGCACATCATCATGCATTGCCCCGGTGGCTTCCTTACGGTAACGTGCAATAAAAGGGATGGTATTTCCTTCGTCAATAAGCTTGATTACAGCCTCTGCCTGCCATGTCTTAATCTCAAGCTCTGTACTTATCTTCTCAACTATATTCATATAAATATTATTTTGTTCCTGTTCTTTAGAATGGTTTTTTCAGTTTTGTGACAGTATTATAAAACTGATTCTGTTTAGATTAGTAAAACTGTTATAAAGCTAATTTTTCACTCCGGATTTCCGGCTAAGCTTATGCTTATATTACAGCTTTGTTTTTGCTTGTGTTTAATGTTGTCTGATAAGAATGACATATGCAGATTATTTGATTAACCAAATTTGTTGGTGTGGCTTTTATCAGTTTGGATCAAGCTATTAATTTTTCATCAAATGAGGCAATATCAAATAATTATTGCTTCAGCATAAATCATCTGTCAATTCTGTTAACATACCGCGGCAGCCTTCCAGCACATCTCTCCATGTAGATTCAAAATCGCCTGTATACCATGGATCTGCAACATCTCCGGGACGATTACTGTGATCCATAAGTAGCGATATTTTACCTTCCGGATCACCTCCGCAGATACGCTGCATATTACGCAGATTGGCACAGTCCATGCCGATAAGCAGATCATATTTGTCATAATCGGCTCTCGTAAGCTGTCTTGCCGCATGCCCGGAACACCCTATGCCGTGCTCCGCAAGCTTAGCTCGTGCCGGAGGATAGACAGGATTGCCTATCTCTTCCCTGCTTGTGGCAGCAGACTCTATATGAAAATGCGAAGCTACTCCGGCCTTCTCAACCAGATCCTTCATTACAAACTCCGCCATCGGACTGCGGCAAATGTTGCCGTGGCAAACGAAAAGTATACGAACCATAATATTTTTTCTCCTTCTATGCCTTAAAACGACGTATTTTGGCGGTTTTTGCGCAGTATCTGAATTCGCTCGACATCCGCTTACTTTTACAGAAATTGCATAAAATGGCGTAAACGAGCAAAATGTTGAAGTTGATAGTAGTCAAATCGTAGTCTCCCAGATGGTGCAGGAATACCGCGCATTTTTCGCATTTTCTATCGTTATAAGGTAGATTTCCATATTTTTACCCTAGGGGGGTGCAAAATCGCTCCAAGGGGGTGCATTTTTAACGATTGGTCTTTATAAAAATAAGCACAGGGCCAAAAACGCTCTGTGCTTACAGATTTCCCGTATTCGATTCAGAAGCACCTCGTCCAATATACCATAGAAATTGATGAGCTTCCACTTGAGTTGATGGAGGTTGAAAGAACAGGCATAGAGACAAACAGGAATTTATTGAACTACAAGCCCCTTGCTACATTTCTGCAGCAAGGAGCGTTTTGA
>JAUNWP010000058.1 GCA_030540255.1 Eubacteriales bacterium
TCACATATAACAAAGATAAAAAAGCATACCGCACCCATGCGCTTTATCTTGTCTTTGTTGTTCTCACAGTTCTTAAAATGAAGCGCAAGGAAGCTTCCCGTCATATAGTAAAATAAAGCATCTTCATTTACATAATGAAAAGGAAGTCTGTCATAGCAGCATGCTGCGGCAAATATTGCAGACAGTACAGGCAAGGCAAGGCGTCTGTCACCGATAAGCATATATATAAGCGGCGTAATGATCGTGATCAGAACAAGTTCATAGAGATACCAGAAAACAGGATTGTATCTGTAGAATAAGACCGACCGTACAGCCTCCGTCATGCCAAATGAGGCTCTTCCGGCTGCCATATATATCAGATAGTAGATGCCGTTCCATATCAGATACGGTACAAGCAGGCTCGAAACACGTTTCCTCAGTTTATTCCCGAAAAACAACAGAAGATTCTTGCCGTTATCAGCCGATATCGTCCGTATATTCTCCGGCATATTCCTGAAGAATAAATATCCGCTCAGACAAAAGAAGCCCGGGACAGCTAACTGTCCCAGGCCGCTTCCGAGCAGCCTCTCGACTGCGGTAAAAACATCTCCGGTCTGATCGGCTAAGCCTGCTGCGAAGCCCGGATCGACCGCATGTATCCATATGACCGTTACCGTCAGTATAAAGCTGTATAAAGATGCTCTTAAACTAAACGGTGCCATATTACTGAACATTGCCCATAGTACGCTCTTTGTATTTCTTAAGAAGCTTATTTATACGGTCAATAGGATTGAGCAGATCGCTTATTGTATAATCATGATTAAGCGAATCAATAATAAGCGCAAGGAATTTACCCATTCTTACGTCCGCATGCCACTTTCTCTTCTGTAACTCTTCTGACTGATATACGAGGTTGGTAGTGAACACTCTGTCGATAACACCCTCCTCATACGCCTTGTCAAACTCCTCCAGGCCGTTGGTGAAAAGTCCGAAGGATACACATACAAATACACGCTTTGCCTTCTTGGCCTTGAGAGTACGTGCCACATCCAGTACACTGTAGCCTGATGAGATCATATCATCAACTATGATAACATCCTTACCCTCAACCTCAGGTCCGAGGAACTCGTTCGCAACTACCGGATTCCTGCCGTCTATCTTGACAGAATAATCTTTTCTCGCATAGAACATACCCATATCAACGCCCAAAACAGACGCAAAGTATATTGCTCTGTGCATGCCCGGTTCATCAGGGCTTACAACGAGCATATTGCTGCTGTCAAACTGCAGATCCTTATATTCACGGCAAAGAGCCTTGATATACTGATAAGTCGGAGTAAAATTGTCAAATCCGTGAAGCGGAATAGCATTCTGGACTCTCGGATCATTGGCATCGAAGGTAACTATATTGGTGACGCCCATTGACACGAGTTCCTTGAGCATCTGTGCGCAGTCAAGAGACTCTCTGCCCTCTCTGTTATGAACTCTGCCTTCGTATAAGAAAGGCATGATGACCGTCATACGCTTAGAGCGGCCTGCCGCGGCAGCTATAAGACGCTTAAGATCCTGATAATGATCATCCGGTGAATAATGGTTGATCTGATCTCCTACACCGTAAGTTATGGAATAATTCGTGACATCTACAAAGAAATAAATATCATGTCCTCTGGTAGTGCTCTTGATAACACCCTTACCTTCTCCCGATCCGAAACGAGGACAGTCGGAATCTACTATAAATGAATCCTTATCATAGCCCTGGAAAAGTATGCTGTTCTGCTCGGCAACACTTCTCTCATGTCTCCACTCTACAAGGAATGAATCAACGGTCTTGGCCATCTCATCCATACCCTTAAGTGCGACTATGCCTATCGGTCCGTAAGGAACGACCTCGTTCTCTATATCGCTTTTTCTTGTAAATTGTCCTGCAGGTTTACTCATTCGTATCCCCTCCCGTTTTTCTTACTTCTCAGATCCGTTCCGTAGAACGGCAACAGTGTATATCCCCCGATGAATCTAGATGTGATACGCGCTCCGTATACTGCCCTGAGCTGATTTAAAGATAGATTCGTAGATATTATAGTAGATAAGCCTCGTGAAAGTCTACCCTCAATAACCTCAAAGAGTCTTGATTTCGAATAATCGTTTGTAAACTCAGTGCCGAGATCATCTATTATAAGCAGCTCACAGTCATTGACCCTGTCTATCCTGCCTGCCGCCTTGTCATAATCGCCTCGTTTAAAATCTCTTGATGAAAATGCATCTACAAGATCGTTTGCACGTTCATAGAGCACGGTATGCCTGCTGTCTATCAGGGCTTTTGCTATACAGTTGCTTAAAAATGTCTTGCCTGTTCCCGGAGCGCCTATCATCAGTATATTCGACCCCTTTTTATGATCGAAGCCGTCAATAAAATCCTTAACGCTCTGCATTACCGTACTCCGCATATAATCAAGCTGGGTAACACGTTTCGGCTTAAGTTCCTCTATCTCTCTGCTGTTATCAAAGATATCAAATCTGAAGCTTCCGAAATTATCTCTTGCAAGTAATGCGGGAAGACCCGATTCACGGTTAAGCAGTTCTGTCTCAAGACGTTTGAAGCAGCTGCATTTTTCGTTGCCGACATAACCTGTATCCTTACATTTATCACAATAGAAATGCAATTCAAGCTCATCCTCGGCATATCCGGCATCCGTCATAAGTCTGCGTTTTTTCTCTTTTAACTCTCCTATCCTTGCATCAAGCTCGGCAGCATCGTCCGTTCCTCTTCCCAATCCCGCCTTAAGTCTCCTTACCGACAGCTCCGATATCTGTTCGTTGTACACGCGAATAGCAGGAAGCTGTCCTTCGACCTCTTCCTGCTTTGATCTCAGCCTGTTATAAGCATTGCTGTGTCTCTGACTTATAACTCGCATTATTTCATTATACTGTTCCCTGCTTAAAGACATTATCTGATATTCCTCTGTGCATATTCATTAAGCCAGCTGTCCAGATCCTCATCAGCACCGGACATACCATTCTTAAGCTTACTGTCCGTTGTCTTCGCTGCGGATCCGGTCTTAAGCTTTTCAAACTGCTTGGTACGTCTCTTTGCATCATTCACTGTGCGGATTCCGAGGCTTGCCCAATCCAGTCCGGTCTTCTCGATATATCTCATGCTGCTGTGTTTTGTCTCCACACAATACTGAACCAGATAATCAAGAACATCCGCCGGAAGCTTAAGTCCGTCGTAGAGATATGCCAGCACCTGCTCATCCTGCTCTGTAAGTATCTTGCTGCGGTATCTCTGAACCATGAACAGAAGCTGCTTGTATTCGAGATCCTCCGCAAGTCTGTTAAGTGCGTTTCTGCCCTCAACACGCTTATAGCGATTGCGTATAGCTCCGTCGGCATCTATAGATCCGGAATCTGCGGTATCTGACTTTTTATCCACTACCGCTTCACTATACATCTCTGAATCATCGGATTTCCTGACTGCTGTATCCGGCTCTTCCTTAATTACCGGTGACCTGCGTGCGCTGCCGGATGACTTTCTGCCCGGATCGCCTCCGAGAGTCACTATACCACACTTTTCCCAATACTTTATCGCTCTTCTTACGTCACCTTCGGTAAGCTCGAGGCTCTCCGCTGCGGTCTCTATATCCACTCCGTCTTTGCCGTTTCTGAGCAGGTAAAGATAAACCTTAACGTAATCTCCGTTTGCCTGCGGCATATATTTATCTAAAAATTCATTCGCAACCAAGGTCGCGTCCACCTGAAATAAATCACTGCAACTCATAGCTCAAACCTACCCTTCATTCGTAGATATATTAACATAGAATTCCGTTCATTTGAACACTGCAGGGGTTGTCATAATTATGTTGTGGATAAAGTGAATAATATTTTGAAACTCCCTTTTTAAGCCATTTTTGTGAAAAAAAGAATCCACACGGATGATTTACATAAATGTGCAAATCCGTGTGGATAATGTTGATAACTTTTATCTTGTAAGCTGATCCGCTATATCTACAACGTTTCCCGCGCCCATAGTTATCAACAAATCGCCTTCTTTGACGTTATCAAGTATATATTTTTTTATTTTTTCAAAATCCGGAATGTGGACAGCATGTCCGCCGGCAGCGTTAATAAGTTCGGCAATATCGGCAGAGCTTACGCCTATTGTATTGACCTCTCTTGCGGCATAAATATCCGCAAGTATCACCTCATCTGCATTTTGCAAAGCCAAAGCAAAATCCTTAAGAAGTGCCTTGGTCCTTGTATAGGTATGAGGCTGGAATACAACATAAAGTTTGTTATGCTTACACTGCTGTGCAGCCTTAAGTGTCGCCTCTATCTCCTGCGGATGATGTGCATAGTCGTCAAGTATCTCACAGCCGTTTACAACGCCCTTGTGTTCAAAACGACGCTTAACGCCTTCAAACTCACCGAGTGCCTCTATTATATCCCCGATCTTAACTCCCACATGCTCGGCAGCCGCAATAGCCGCAAGTGAATCAAGAACATTATGCTTACCGTGTACCTTAAGCTTGACTGTTCCGAGTGACTCACCCTTTCTGATAAGTGTATAGCTCGGTCTCGCGTACTCATCGAAGCTGATATCCTTTGCTGTGTAATCACATCCATCGGAAAGTCCGAAGGTAGTATATCCGCATCCTATGGCATCGGTAAAGAACTCTCTGTTCTTAATATCTCCGTTAATAACGAGAAAACCGCTCTCATCCTGAGGAAGAGTAAGTACGAATCTCCTGAAGCTGTTCCTTATATCATCTATGTCCTTAAAGAAATCAAGATGATCTGCCTCAACATTAAGAATTACGGCAACTGTCGGGTGGAAACTCAAAAAGCTGTTGGTATATTCACAAGCCTCCGCAACAAAATAATCCCTTGCTCCGTTTCGCAGATTGCCGCCGATAGCATCAAGCAGGCCGCCCACGCTTACAGTCGGATCCTTCTTTGCCTTGATCAATATCTCACTGAGCATTGATGTAGTGGTAGTCTTGCCGTGAGTACCCGCAATATTGATGGCGGTCTTGTAGTTAGTCATGATCTCTCCGAGGAGTTCAGCCCTTGAGAGCATAGGTATACCGCGTTTTACAGCTTCGGCATATTCCGGATTATCCGGATGTATGGCTGCCGTATACACAACAAGATCCGGATCGACGATATTATCGGCACTTTGTCCTACAGTTATTTTGACACCATTTGATGTCAGCTTGTCTGTCAAAGCAGACTGCTTCATATCGGAACCGCTGACGCTAAAGCCTGCCTCATGCAGGATCTCTGCAAGTCCTGACATGCTGATCCCGCCTATTCCTATAAAATGAACCTTAATCGGTTTACTGAAATCTATCTGGTACATATGCTTATTTTGCCGTAGCCGTTACTCTTGTCTCACGGATGACATTGACCTTGATCTGACCCGGATATGTCATCTCATTTTCTATCCTCTTTGCAATGTCTCTGGAAAGGATGACCATATCGGCCTCGCTTATCTCCTGAGGCACTACCATTATGCGGACTTCACGGCCTGCCTGAACGGCAAACGATTTTTCAACTCCCTTATATGAATTTGTGATTTCCTCAAGCTGTCTGAGTCTCTGTGTGTAAGTCTCAAGCGACTCTCTTCTTGCGCCCGGACGAGATGCCGAGATAGCATCGGCTGCTGCCACGATAAATGATATCGGATTGTTGGCAGGCACATCTCCGTGGTGCGATTCGACTGCATTGATAACGACCGGTGACTCCTTGTATTTGCGGCAGATCTCTGCACCGAGGCTCACATGTGTTCCTTCCTGCTCATGATCCACAGACTTTCCTATATCATGCAAAAGTCCGGCACGCTTCGCAAGTCTGACATCATATCCGAGCTCCGAAGCAAGAAGTCCCGAAAGCTGTGCAACCTCAATACTGTGCTTGAGTCCGTTCTGCCCGTAAGAGGTCCTGAACTTCATACGTCCGAGGAGCTTTACCAGCTCCGGATTAAGTCCGTGAACTCCGACCTCAAGTACCGCAGACTCACCCTCCTCACGGATGGTGTTGTCAACTTCCTTTCTTGCCTTCTCTACAGTCTCTTCTATACGTGACGGATGGATACGTCCGTCTACTATAAGTTTCTCAAGAGCAACTCTTGCGATCTCTCTTCTTACCGGATCGAAGCCCGAGAGAACAACAGCCTCCGGCGTATCGTCGATAATAAGCTCAACTCCGGTAAGTGTCTCCAGAGTTCTGATATTACGTCCCTCACGTCCGATGATCCTGCCCTTCATATCATCGTTAGGCAGCTGTACGACCGATACGGTAGATTCCGCAACATGATCGGCAGCGCATCTCTGTATTGCCGTTACTATATAATCCTTAGCCTTCTTATCCGCCTCTTCCTTGGCGATATTATCGTATTCCTTGATGATACGTGCCGTATCGAGCTTAATATCTTCTCTTACGGAGTTAAGCAATTCCTCCTTGGCCTGATCGGCGGTAAGACCGGATATCCTCTCAAGCTCGGCAACCACCTCAAGGTGTTTCTGTCTTATCTCCTCGGCCTTGCGGTTAAGTGTGTTGTCCTTGGTATTAAGTTCCTTGTCCTTTTTGCTAAGCTCTGCCTGAAGACGCTCGGCATTTTCCTCACGCTTTACAAGCCTCTGCTCCTGCTGCTGAAGCTCCTTGCGGCGCTCCCTCTGTTCCTTCTCAAATTCCGCTTTGTTTCTGATAGACTCTTCCTTTGCTTCGAGCAGAGCCTCTCTCTTCTTTGTTTCTGCTGTTTTTACTGCGTCATCTATTATTGAGCGCGCACGCGTTTCCGCAGAACCTACCTTCTGCTCATACTCGCTTATGCCTTTATTCTTACCTATGGCAAAGCCCGCGACCGCGGCTATAATAGAAACCACAATAAGCACAAGCACGATCCCAATCGTCATCTTGTACCCTCCCCCATATTATTTGGAATATTATATATCTGCGATTAATGTAAACTTTTTTGTCAGAATACAGAAAAACACGAATACATTCTACAATTTTTCCATGTCAAAGTCAAAACTTTTTGTTTTCAGTCTAAAGAAAAATACCCTCGTTACCTTTTATCAGGCAATGAGGGTATATCCGACTCGATTTACAGTCCTTTTTTGATAAGAAAGAATGTGCTTTAGCGCATTCTCGCGCCGAGCGCGGTCGCTTGCGACAGTTTTCTACTTCGCGCGAGTGCGCATCCCGCGGAGCGTTTTTTTATTTCATAGGACGCAATTTCCTATGAAATAAAATATTTAATTTTTAAGTGATACTCATCACACCTGACATAGCCCACTTATAATTGTTTACAGCCTGCATGAGATTAAGTCTGTTTATCTTTGCTGTTGCCTTATAGCTTAGTGCCTGCATCTTAAGTCCGGCATATTCCGAATTTCCGACCATACCCATATCGAGCTTGATCTTTGCCGAATTTTCCGAAAGCTCTGCTTTCTTCAGTGCCGTTTCCGACTGATCTGCAAGTATAAGCTGTCTCTTAAGCTCATTATGAAGAGCGTCCATTGCCGCCGAAGCCTTGCCGCGGGCTTCATTTTCACCGAGAGCACGGTTCTTCATGCCGTCGCTGGAATAAGTGTAATTACTGAGCTTGCCTGCAGCTATGACACTTGAATTGCCGTCTACCGCGAGTTTTTTATCGGCTTCGTAATTTCTGCCATCCAGATAATGTACATCCGGATCCGGAATATCGGCTATCGTTATATCTGCCGAAGCATCATAGCCGCACTGCAAAGCAATATTTTTCTTAAGCTTTGCCATGCCGGCATCCAAATCGCTGAGAGTCTTCTCCGCTGTCTTCAGCTGATTGTAATAGCTCTGTGTCACCGCAGCTGTTGACAATGACTGCTGCTCAAGTCCCTGATTCATATTGTAGAGTGACTTATATAGCTCAGTCTGCTCAGATACAAGCGAACGGTTGACCTCAAGTGTCTTATAGCTTATCACAAGGGTCTCGACTGTCGATACAAGCTGGTTTCTTACAGGACTTAACGCATTGTTCACCGTATTGCCTGCGTAGTATATCGAACTTCTTGTACTTGTTATTGCCGAAATAATGCTGTTCTTTCCTGCTTTTGCACTCGCAAGTCCAGACTTCAGTCCTTCAAGAGCTGTGTCTTTTGACACCTCCGTACCGTTCATATTCACGGTATCCCCCGGGACCTTGGCTATAAGCTGTTCGCTTGCCTTAAGTCCGTCTATGGTTTCGTCAAGACTTGTAAGCTGTTCATGCATCTGTGAGCTGAATTCGTCATATGCCGTACGCATGGTCTCAATCGACTGATCTGCCTGCCTGTAGTATTTCACATAGGTCGGATTACGGTACTCAACGAGATCCGGTATCTCCGACCAGTTTATAACATTATCGCTGAGCGCAGCATAAGTTTCCTTGCTCATTCCGTCAGGTATTCCGATTGTACTTTGATCCCTTGTAGGTCCGTTAACTCCTATCTCGTGCCGATCGGAATCTATGATGGTATTCTGAGATATTGAATTGCCGTCATCAGTAGGCAATGCAGGCACATTGTTATAGTCCCTGCTGCCGTCGTCCTTAAGCACATACGCCACTCCGAACTCATCCTTTTCGATGCTTTCCGCCCGGGCATTCACCATAGGAAATAATCCCAAGGATACCGCAAATGCCGCCGCCGTGATCCTTATTAAATTATTCTTTTTTCCAATTAGCTTCACTTATCTCTCCGTTCGATCCGATCAGACATTACCGCCGAGTGCCGATTCATATGCCGACTTTGCGCTTATAAGTGCTATATACGCTTTGCGTTCCGCAAGCTCGGCAGCCTTGAGACTGTTCTTTTTACCCTCGTACTCGATATTACTGAGCATGCCCAGACTAAGCTGTTTATCAGCCGCTGCCATATTGCGCTCCGCGTTTGCTTTATCATTCACTGCATTGGTATAGCCCTCTGCGGCATTTACATAGCTGTCATAAACAGATTTAAAATTGATTCCGAAGCTCTCGGTATCATCCTTAAGCTGATTCTGATTCTGCTCCACAACAAGAGAGGAATATGACCCGCTCTTGGCGTTTCTGAGTTTGATCTCATCTGACTTAAGCATGATATTCGCTGCTTTTGCCTTCTGCATATCCGCTTCGTAGGATATGGCGGATACCTCATCGGCACTTACACTCGGAAGTGCTCCTATAACTGCTGTTGCGGAATCATATTTCCAGCCGCACATCACAAGGAGGGCATTTCTGCTGCTTCCAATATTGCTCTGCGCCGTAAGCACGGCAGCCTTAGCCGTATCAAGATTCTCTTTTGCGGTAAGGACATCCATATCTGTTGCCATTCCGACATTATGCCTATTGACGGTTGATGCATACAGCTTCTCAAGGTATGCCGCATTTGCATCATCATATTCCTTTTCATACATGGACTGATAGTAATTAAGGAATGCTTTTCTAGCACTTTCGGCCGTCTGCTTCTCGACAAGATCATAGGACAGCTTTATTACTTCAAAGTCCGATACATTGCTCTCCGCCTGAAGCCGCATCTTGTCGGCATTTGTCTTGTAATTTGCAGCCACCATTGCACTTACATCAGCATACTCATCATAGAGAGCATCATACTCATCAGCCTTTTCTATCAGATAATCGCTTACCTGCTTCGAATTATAGCTTCGTCTCTCATCATTTCCCCATTCCGTGCGGTTCTTGACTACCGTGGCATTATATTCGGAGATAAGCCCGTCTATCTCGTCCCATTCCAGATCATCATCACTTAAATGAGCCATCTCCTCGGCTGTATGCAGTGCTCCCGGCACTGCCTCGGCATAAGCCGTGCAGCTGAGTGCGCTGCCTGCAAGACCTATTCCGAGTACAAATGCCGTTAGCTTTGTCTTATTTAATTTTGAGAAATTTCTGTTTTGCATCTGGATCTCCTTCTTATATGATCAAGCCGGATATCATGCGTTCTGTCTTCTTCTCCTGCCGTTAATGAGACAATAGTATACCGGCAGTACCAGCAGAGCAAGTATGGTAGATGTTATCAATCCGCCTATATTTACAAGTGCAAGTCCCTGCATGAGCTCTGCGGAATTTCCGATACCTATACCCATAGGAAGCATAGACAAAACAGTCGTAAGTGTTGTCATCATAATAGGACGAAGTCTTATTGCACCGCCCTCTACAACAGCATCCATAAAGTCCATCTCTTTTCTGAGCTGATCTACGGTATCCAC
>JAUNWP010000059.1 GCA_030540255.1 Eubacteriales bacterium
AGACCCACATATATTACGGCAAGTGAAAGATTATCCACAAACATGCCTATAACAAGATTAGATAAAAAGAACAGTCCAAGAAATACATACGGACGTTTGCGGGCTATCTTCCTTGTAATGAACCAGGCTGCGATCTTATCGATGACACCTGTCTCCTTAAGGGCATAATTAAGCAGAGAAAATACGATCATCGTAATTACCGCAAAATGTCCCATGGATCCTGCCCATACCGCATTTGCAGACATTGCTCCCGTCATGACAAGTAGCCCAAGAAACAAAAGTGCGCACCAGCTTGTATTGACCGTAAGCCACAGATACAGTGTAGGTATGGTTACAGCAAGGACATTTACACCGAGCAAAGTCAATCCGTTTTCCGGAGGTATCCCTGCTTTGATAAGCAGACCGACTGCCAATGCTATTCCGAAATGGATATATGTTTTTGTACTGTTCATGACAACTTCACCGCCTTAAAAAAGATGTTGATGAAGTTATATCAAAACAGCCTGTTATCGTAAAATATCAAAGAAAAGCAGTTTGCTATAGTTATCTTCTATAACAAACTGCTTAAGCTTAAGCTTCGTCTCTGCTCATTATTCTTATTGTATTTGTCTGTACGCTGTTTCCGAGCGGAAGTCCCGCCGTAAGCACAGCCGAACCCTTTTCCTTAATAAAGCCCGCTTCTATCGCCTTATCAAATGCGGTCTTAAACAGCATACTTGAATCATTTATAAATTCAAGCTGCATAGGCGTGACTCCCCATACAAGTCCTAACTGATAATAGGTCTTGATAGTGGGTGTGAATCCTATGATGCTGCACGGAGGTCTGTACTTTGAGAGCATCCTTGCGGTATATCCTGCCTGTGTGACCGTTATTATCGCATCGGCATCTATATCTATAGCCGTAAGTCCGCTCGCATGAGATATAGCATTGGTAACATTTGCAGTATCCGGAAGCTTTTGCTCACGGAAACGATTGTCATAATTGATATCCTTTTCCGTATATTCGGCAATATCCGACATAGTCCTTACAGCCTCTATCGGATATTTTCCTGCGGCTGTTTCACCCGAAAGCATGATTGCACCGGTTCCGTCATATATCGCATTGGCAACGTCCGTAACCTCGGCTCTTGTCGGTCTCGGATTACGCACCATGGACTCCAGCATCTGAGTAGCCGTTATTACTATCTTGCCTGTAAATGTTGCCTTCTTGATTATGAGCTTCTGTATCGCCGGTATCTCTCTTATAGGTATCTCAACACCGAGATCTCCTCTTGCTATCATTACACCGTCCGATACCGCAAGTATCTCGTCTATATTATTAACACCCTCACGGTTCTCTATCTTGGATATAATAGCTATCTTTTCTCCGTGATGCTCTTTAAGGAGGAACCTAAGTTCCTTGACATCATCTGCACAGCGCACAAAGGAAGCCGCAATATAATCAACATCATTCTCAATACCGAAGAGCAAATCGCTGCGATCCTTTTCACTTACAAAAGGAAGTCCGATGCTTATATCCGGAACATTTACTCCCTTATGGTTTGATATCTCTCCGCCGTTAACAACGGTACATACTATATCCTGTCCGGATATTGCCTTGACCTTAAGTGCTACAGCACCGTCATCTATGAGTATGGTGCATCCGCTCTTAACATCCTTATACAAACCCGGATAGCTAATGGCAGCCTTATCCCTGGTTCCCAAAAAGTCGCCCGAAGTGAGCACAAAATCCTGTCCTGCCTCAAGACAGACCTTACCCTCCTCAAAATCCTTAAGTCTTATCTCAGGGCCGCTTGTATCAAGCATTATGGCAACAGGAAGCCCCAGCTCCTCGCGCATTGCCTTGACTCTCTTAATAGTCTCAAGATGTGATTCATGTGTTCCGTGAGAAAAATTGAGACGGGCTACATTCATCCCGCTCAGCATCAGCTCCTTCAGTACCTCATCCGAGGCTGTTGCCGGGCCCATCGTACAGACTATCTTGGTTTTCCTCATTTATATCTTCCTCCGTGACGCCGACTACGGCATCTGTCTCTCTACCCTTTATAAATACCTTCATAAACTATCGATTCATTTTAACACGAAGGAGGAGGCTTTTGTCATGAAGTTTATGTCAAATGTAAATGTTTTCTTATTTACAGATAGATATGTATATATGCATTATGACCCTTAACATTTACGTCAATTGAGTAGGAGGCGGTTAGTCACCGCCTCCTACTCAATTAACAGTATTATTATAGTTTTCCGATCTCTTATCTTCGTAACCTTGATTGATTAAAAATCAGGCTCCGGACAGATAGATCTATTTGCGTGTCAGACTTTCAAGAAGTTCGCACAGTGCATCAACATCCTCCTCGGCAGTTGCCCAGTCTGTAACACAGCGGACGATCGTATGAGTATCATCAGGCTTTTCCCAGAAGCTGAACTCTGCTTCCTGCATAAGCTTCTCGGCAAGAGCATTTTCAGCAATACAAAATATCTGATTGGTAGGGGAATTAAAGCAGAGTTCTAACCCACACTCACGCATCTTGGCTCTGATCCTGTCGGCAGCCTGCATTGCATTTTCACCGATAAGCTTATATAGACCGTCTGTAAAGAGCGTGTCAAACTGAATACCAAGCAATCTTCCCTTTGCAAGTAAGGCTCCGTGCTGCTTGATCATAGTAAAAAAGTGAGGTATATACCCTTGCTTAGGAATGACCACTGCCTCTCCGAACAAGGCTCCGCACTTGGTTCCTCCTATATAAAACACATCACAAAGCCTTGCTATATCCTCAAGCTCAACATCATTTACAGGGCAGGCAAGTGCATAAGCAAGCCTTGCTCCGTCAAGATACAGCGGGATCTTATGCTCTCTGCACACCTTGCTTATTGCTTCAAGTTCCTTAAGTGTATATAAGGTGCCGTATTCCGTAGGCTGTGATATGTATACCATGCCCGGCATGACCATATGATCGTGATTGGCATCATCCTGATAGTCCTTAAGACACTTTGCTATTACTTCGGCACTCAGCTTACCGTCGGTATGTGAAAGTGCCATGACCTTATGTCCGCCGAATTCTATGGCACCTGCCTCATGTACATTGACATGTCCTGTCTCTGCCGATATAACGCCTTGGTAGCTCCTCAGCAAAGCATCTATCACCGTTGCATTGGTCTGAGTTCCTCCGACAAGAAAGAAAACATCGGCATCCGGTGCATTGCAGGCTTTGCGTATCTTTGACCCGGCAGCTTCCGAATACTCATCCATGCCGTATCCGGCAGACTTTATAAAATTGGTCTCTGCCAGCCTCTTAAGTATCTCTGGATGTGCTCCCTCCATATAGTCACATGCGAATGATAATTTATTCATATCCTTAAGTTAAGCCAGTCTTGCCATAAATGCTTCGTTGTTGATAATTGCCCTTTTGTGTGTACCGGTTCCTATAAGGCCCTTGTCATCATAAGCATTTACCTCGAATACAAGCTTCTTGCCGTTAACTTCCGTCAAAGTACACTCGCATCTAACTGTCTTGCCGACAGGAGTTGCCGATACATGCTTTATATCAACAGAGGTTCCTACAGTTCCGTCTCCCTCCTGCATATAAGGCTGTACGCAGTCCGCGCAGGTATTCTCCATCAATGCGATCAT
Source organism: Eubacteriales bacterium (assembly GCA_030540255.1). Taxonomy (GTDB): domain Bacteria; phylum Bacillota; class Clostridia; order Lachnospirales; family Lachnospiraceae; genus Avilachnospira. The sequence goes on from JAUNWP010000059.1 coordinate 3,632, forward strand.
GCTTGGTGTTGCATAGACCGGAAGCAGGCCGCTTCCGACCTTACTTGCCGTAAGCTCCTCAGTTACAACTATACTCTTCTCATTTTTGATTCCTGATTGAAGTTCCATATATTTTCTCCTTCTTACATAATAAAAGAATGTGCCTTGATACACTATCACGCAGAATACGCTTGCTTACGACAATTTTCTGCTTTGCGCGAGTGCGCAAACTGCTGAGCGTTTTTTCCTTTCATAGAAGCTTGCGTCCTATGAAAATGAAAAAATGCCCTGACTTTCCACATTATGGTCTGTCAAGGCGTTTGTCTGTTTAATTATAAAATATATATTTGATCAAAGCAAATCTTTATTTGCGAGAATTTCCTTAATTACGACTGTCTTAGGATCCTCTGCATCTATAAGAACTCTTACCTTCAATACTTCCTGTCCTTTGTTTGCCGCTGCTTCCAATCTCTCAATCAGTTTAACCTTGGCTTCTAAGTCCGGAATCCCGTTCTTCTCAGCTGCAAGATATGCCTCTCCTGCCCTTATCAGCTCATCATCGGGCAGCGATGATCCCGATCCGCAGAAGAAATAACTGTCCATAGCCAGCTTTTCTCCGGCTACTATCTCATCGATTTTCTTTAAAAGTTCTTCTTTCATATTAGTGCACCTTTGCAGACAGAATCACGGCTTGCGCCATGCGGTACGAATACCGCAGGCACAAACCGTAATTCCTGGTTTTGTATGAACAATTCGCTTAGTCGGCGAACAATTTAGCTGCATCCGGAAGCTCTACGTCTAACGGATAAACTGCCTTTGAAACATTGATGAGGTTTACATAGTCAACGTTTCCTGCAAGGATATTGTTGCCCCATGTTCCGCATCCCTCTGATACTGCAGGTGAAAGATTGTTGCTCTTCGGTCCCCATGCATCAGGTGTAGGCTGGTTGATAAGTACACGTGCTACCGGAACTCTCTCAGCATAGTACTTGATGTGATCCTCGTTGTGAGAGTAGATACCCGCTGTATGTCCGATTCCGCCTGACTCTTCCATGTTTCTGATAGCCATATCAACAGCGTTCTCAAATGTGTCATAACCTGTCATTGAAACGATAGGTCCGAGAACCTCCTCATTAAGCGGATCGGAAGCTCCTACTGTCTTAACCTTAAGTGCGATAACCTTTGTATCTGCCGGGATATCGAAGCCTGCTGCCTTAGCGATAACAGGTGCATCCTTACCAACAAGTACCGGGTTCGGCTTTCCTGTCTCAAGGAAGAGAACATCTCTGAACTTAGCAACATCTGCCTCGTCCTCGTATACGATCATGCCTGCACCTCTGAATGCGTCGATAACCTCAGCTTCCTTCTCTTCAGGATAGAGGAAGAGGTTCTGACCGTCGCAAAGGATGCCGTTATCTGATCCTACAGCTACTACAGACTTCTCTGCGCAATCCTTGATGTCATAGTCTCTGTCAAGGATTACAGGCGGGTTACCAGGGCCTACGCCGTAAGCCGGTGTTCCGCTGCTGTATGCAGCCTTTGTAAGACCGAATGATCCTGTAGCAAGAACAAGGTCAGCCTTGCTCATAAGCTCTGCCGAATGCGGAATTGTCGGATCCTCAACGATCTGAAGAAGGTCAGCCGGAGCGCCGCACTTTGTGAGTGCCTCACGAATAAGATTAACTGTATGTGTTGAGCTGTTCTTTGCTCTCGGTGCCGGGCAAATGATAGTAGCATTCTTACCCTTCATAGCATGCATGAAGTTTCCGAGCGGAGTAACGTTAGGGTTTGTAGCCGGTGTGATAGCAGCAATAACTCCGATAGGATGAGCTATCTCGATTGTTCCTGTAGCCTTATCCTCTTTGATGATGCCAACAGACTTCTTATCCTTGAGGTAATCCCAGAATGTAGCAGGTGTATCTGTATTCTTGCAAACCTTATCTGCATAGAATCCAAGACCTGTCTCGTCAACTGCCTCTCTTGCAAGCTCCTCGGCATGCTTATAAATTGTCTTAGCAGCCTCATAAACAAGCTTATCTACCTGTGCCTGATCGTAGTCCTTGATTGCGTCAACCGCTGCCTTAGCCTTTACGATCATCTCATCAATTGTGAGTGCCATCTTAGTTCCTCCTTGAAAATATGTTAAGATATAAAAGTTTTTTATTATAACGAACCGATGTATTAACGATTCGATGCAAACATGTTGAATTTAGCCCTGCCGGATGTTAAAATCTTGTTAGATTACTCTGATATTTTCGACACCACACAGGAGTATTGCTATGTCAATTACCAAGTACAAAGCGTTCCTCAAGGTCGCTGAGCTCGGCAGCCTTACAAAAGCGGCTCAGGCTCTCGGCTATTCACAACCAAATGTCAGTCATATGATCAAGACGCTTGAGAATGAGTTTGGATTCTCACTCTTCATCCGCAGCAAGGACAGCTGTACTCTCACCAAGAACGGTGAATCCATCCTTTACTATTGTTCTCAGATTGTAAAGAATGATGATCTGCTCCATGCTTCGGTACAGGGCATCTATGGTCTGCTTACCGGCAGCATTCGTATCGGTGCCACAAACAGCAACATGATCGACTTTGTTCCCAAGGTCATTCATCGCTTCACGACCTCATACTCCGGCATTGAGCTCTTACCCCGTGAATTGGGTGCCGAGAATGTTGTCCGTGAACTTAAGTCCGGCAACATCGATGTGGCCTTCATTGAAGAAGAAGCCGTGCCAGATGAACTAAAGAAGTATTTTACTCCGCTGTATAAGGATCCGCTATGCGTGATACTTCCTCCGAATCATCCTCTCACTGCGCTTGACAAGGTTCCTTCGGATAGGATCAAAGGCTGTGATTTCATCCTGCCTATAGTTCCCGGTACCGACAATGTCAGTGAATTCTCCGATGTCCTCTCGCGTATGAATCCAAACATACGCTACAAGGCAGCCAGCGATCTTGCCATATTCGGTATGGTCGAGAACAATCTCGGTATCTCCATCATGTCGAAGGAAATGACCAAATACCTTCGCTGCAAGGTCGAGTCAAGAGAGTTCGCCGAAGATCTAAGCAGGACTCAGGGGGTACTGGTCAGCTCCGACGAACATATAACTCCGGCTGTACAAGAGTTTATATCGGTCGCAAAGACCGTTGAACTTGAGTGAGTTGATTGTTTTTTTCTCTGTACAACTGTATTGTATACTCATTGTACGCAAAAAGATACTTTATAGATTCAATCACTATCATCAAGTTCTTTTATAACTCGATGCTTATGTCTATCGGTTTTCGATCAAGCCGGTAAAATACGGAAAAATAAACAGTTTTTCACTTTGTTTGATAAAGTTTTTTAACACATTTAATAAATTTTTTGAATGAAAACACAAAGATGCACAAGCTTGCAGCACTTACAAATGCTGTTCTTGTGCATCTTTTTCATATTATTTCTCTGCCGCGTTAAGGCAATTCTTCAGATTTTCTCTGTATTGTTCGGCATAACGGCTGAGCAGTATATTCTTTTGTATCACCGTTCCTATATGCATGCTCACATCCATTTTCAACGGTTTTGCTATGATCTGCTCCGAGTTGAGATCACGGTCTATGACACCTGAACTCACGGTAAATCCGTTAAGACCTATGACCAGATTAAACAAGGTAGCCCTGTCCCTAACCTGTATGTTTTTAGGCATATCAAGAGTACTTAAGAACTCCTCTGAAAAATAGAATGAATTATGATTGCCCTGCTCATAGGTCAGATAGGGATACGCCTTAAGATCATCCAGTTCTATTACATCCTTTGCTGCAAGCGGATGCACAGAACTTATAAACACATGCGGATCTGCCTTATATAATTCTGTAAATACCAGTCCGTTCCTGCGTATAAGCTTCGTAAGAAATTCTTCGTTATGCTCGCTTAAGTATATAACTCCTATCTCACTTAAGCCCTGTGCCACATCCTCGATGATCTCTCCGGTCTGTGTTTCTCTGAGGATAAAATCATAGCTGTCTGCATCAAACTGCTTAACAAGCTCCACAAATGCATTTACAGCAAAGGAATAATGCTGACAGGATACCGAAAACTTAGGCTGCCTGTCCGTGATCTTGCCGAAATGCTCCTGCATTATGTCTGCCTGCTCAAGAAGCTGTCTGGCATATGAAAGAAGCTCTTCGCCTTCTCTTGTTATACGCACTCCCTTATTGGTCCTGGAAAATGCGGTAACACCCATTTCCGTCTCAAGGTTATGTATGGCAAGACTAAGCGACGGCTGAGATATGAACAGCCTCTCCGCTGCCTCGGTTATATTACCGCAGTCCGCTACGGTCACAAGATATTTTAATTGCTGTAAGGTCATATTATTTCCTGTTTTTTATATTTTTTAGACACTATATAAAAATAGCACATCTTTTATGTATATGAAAAGACCCGCTTGAAATAAGCGAGTCTTTTCTCATGTCTGACATAAGGGGAGTCCGACATATTAAAGTTTGTGGTAATTATTTATTGATAGCTGCAAAACCTCTCTCAAGGTCTGCAACGATATCATCTATATGCTCTGTTCCGATAGAGAGACGGATAGTATTCTGATGAATATCAACTGCTTCAAGCTCTGCGTCACTGAGCTGTGAATGTGTAGTCGAAGCCGGGTGTATAACAAGGCTCTTAACATCCGCAACATTTGCAAGAAGTGAGAAAAGCTTTAAATTGTCGATGAACTTGAATGCTTCCTCTCTGCCTCCCTTGATCTCAAATGTAAAGATCGATGCTCCGCCGTTCGGGAAATACTTCTCATAGAGAGCATGATCCGGATGATCAGGAAGTGACGGATGGTTGACCTTCTCAACAAGCGGATGCTTGGAGAGGTACTCAACTATCTTCTTGGTATTCTCTGCATGACGCTCAAGTCTTAAGGACAGGGTCTCTGTTCCCTGTAAGAGCAGGAATGCATTGAACGGCGAGATCGTAGCTCCCTCATCACGAAGAAGTATTGCTCTTACATAAGTTACAAATGCAGCCTTTCCTGCAGCCTCGGTAAACTTAACACCGTGATAGCTCGGGTTAGGCTCTGAGATCCAAGGATACTTGCCTGATGCTGCCCAGTCAAATGTTCCTCCGTCAACTATAACGCCTCCGAGTGTGGTTCCGTGACCGCCGATAAACTTGGTAGCAGAATGAACCACGATATCTGCACCGTGCTCGATAGGTCTGATGAGATAAGGAGTTCCGAAGGTATTATCGATAACCAGCGGAAGACCGTGCTTATGAGCAAGCTCTGCAAGTGCATCGATATCCGGAATATCCGAATTCGGATTGCCGAGAGTCTCTATATAGATAGCCTTGGTATTATCCTTGATTGCTGCTTCAACCTCTGCAAGATCATGTACATCTACGAAGCTTGCTGTTATACCGTACAGCGGCAAGGTATGTGCAAGCAGATTGGCTGTGCCTCCGTAGATAGTCTTCTGCGCTACGATATGCTCTCCCTGCTTGGCAAGTGCCTGGATAGTATAGGTAATTGCGGCTGCTCCCGAAGCAAGTGCAAGTCCTGCTACTCCGCCTTCAAGTGCTGCTATTCTGTCCTCGAATACTCCCTGTGTTGAGTTTGTAAGTCTTCCGTAGATATTACCTGCATCTGCAAGTCCGAAACGGTCTGCCGCATGCTGGCTGTTGCGGAATACATAAGAAGTTGTCTGATAAATCGGTACAGCGCGTGCATCCGATGCCGGATCCGGGTTCTCCTGACCTACGTGAAGCTGAAGTGTTTCAAATCTATATTCTGACATGATATTAATTCCTTTCTTAAATCGAATCATCTGCCTTGGCAGATCTTATTAAAATGTGTGAGGTTCATCTTGGTTAATCATCAGCCGATTTCCTGAACCTTGGCTGACAGTCCGGAAAGCTATGCTCTTCCATAAGTCTGTCATTTGGAATAAATCATGTCTCACATTCGCCCAAATCTGAAATTAGATCGTATAAGTTTTTCAAAATAAAGCTTACGATACATTTACTGTCTCCTCTTGTCTGAGTGTTGACGAGAGTATACCCTACAATACCTATCGTGTCAATAAGTATTGTAGATGTTTATAATGAAATACTTTATTTCACTGTATCGTTGTTCTTAATCCGGTGAAACATATCCACAGACACTCAGCGTGCGCAGGCTCCGCCTGTCCCGAGACAAGCTCGCGCACATTCGGTCTGTGAATACGTTCACCGGATCAAAAAAATCCTATTACCGATTAATTACGGATTGCTTCGTACTCCGTACTCTCGCAATCCTTCGAAAATTCG
>JAUNWP010000006.1:0-16276 GCA_030540255.1 Eubacteriales bacterium
CTTAATTGTGAATGCTTTAGAAAAACTTCCGGATGCATTCAAGGTATCTGAAATCTTGGGACTTTCTGTAGACTATGTTTTAAAGGTGGCTAATGATCACAACATATTATTGAAATGATATCCCCACTAATAGAAAGTATAAAACAAAGACTGCTGCCTACAGAGAAGTAATAAACTCCGTGACAACAGTCTTTTCTGATATAAAAGCAGGTGGAGGCAGCTTGAAACTGCCTCCCGAATATATTCATATGATTTATTAAAAGGTTTCGTAATAACTTGTTTAGAAGAAGATCTGTCTGTAAGCAACTCTGCCGTCTATCATTGTAAGAAGCGGAATAAAGAGTTTATTTGCTTTTATTTCATCTCCCCAGAAATCCGGAAGGATCATATCTGAATCAGAAATATCAAGCACTGTCACATCTGCCGGTGCACCTGCTTTAAGGGAACCTGCCTTATCTGTGATACCCAACGCTCTTGCCGGATTGATCGTAACACACTGCAAGATCTTCTCAGTAGGCATTCCGACTGCACTAAGCATACTCATTGCATATATAAGTGAAAATCCCGGTCTGACATATTCACTGATTCTTACGCTGTCACTGCTGATTATATCCGGAAGAAAATCATCCTTAACAGCCTGCTTCAGATGCTCTATGCTCCAATGAACTCTGCCATGGCAATCATCCATTATCACGCCTCTTTCACGTGCTCTGAGCACAGCAGGGTGAATCGAACCGTCCGGAAGGAAGATTGTCTCCTCCTTAGTCTGATATATGTGTGCAATTATATCTCCCGGTCTAAGAGCATCAAAAAGTTCCTCTACAGTTACATTTGAAGGAAGATTATCGTAGTGAACAACTATAGGACAATGATATCCCTTCTTCTTAAGATTCTCACTTATCTCTATAGCTCTGTAGAGCGGAGCCATGCCATGATCACCTAATGTACCCTTGCACATTCTTACCTTAAGGCCTCTGAGTGTCTCAGGATACTTTTTAAATCTCTGCTCTATAAGATCCTCTCTGAAGTCCTTAGGATCATGATCTTCCTCATGTATACAAAGACTCTTATTACCGAAGGTTGACACATTTATGTATGAATATGTGTGAGCTTCATATCTGATGATATTGGAATTATAGAACTGCGGAAAATTTGATGCTCCGCATGTCCCGCCGTCACAGGCAGTCGTAATGCCATTCGGTACGCAGACTGTGTCTCCGTTAACACCTATCATGCTTCCGTTTAGATCAAGATGAAGATGTTCATCAATCAATCCCGGAACCACATATTTTCCTTTTGCATCAATTACAGTCTTAGCTTCAATTTTTTCTCCGACTGCAGCTTCGGTAATAATTCCATCCTTAACGAAAAGATCTTTTTCTTCAAAAATTCCGGCCTCGGAATTAAATACTTTTCCGTTTTTATACCAAAAATCAAACATTTTCTATCCTCCGCTCATGTTCCTGAGCAATCGGCTCATCAAAACGTGTTTCACACTGTCATTTGATGATTTGCGCAAAACAACGCACTTTGCCTTAATCTATGAAAACAAACAACCTGTCCATACAGACTTAAGTCCGGTACAGACAGGCTGCATATAGTCAAATTTACTTCATCATATTTGGAATCAGCATTGAGAATATCGGTACATAAGATACAAGGAATACTGTTGCAAACAAGATCACTACGAACGGTGCAACATTCTTTGAAAGTGTAACGATATCCTGCTTTGTTGCAGGAATAGCTGCAAACAGGCAGTTTCCGAAAGGCGGTGTTGCCTGACCTACCGCAAGGTTGAATACAATTATACATCCGAGCTGTACCGGGTCGATTCCGAACGAAACAGCCATAGGATATACAAGCGGCGCGATTATAAGGATAATAGCACCTGAATCCATGAGCATTCCGAGCAAAATAAGCAATACATTAAGGAAGAGCAGGAAGCTTATACGTCCTGTTATAAATGTGCTCATGAGATTTGTGAAAATCGTCGGGAACTGATATACAGTAAGTACATAACCAAATATGGATGCTGCCATAATAAGCATAAGGATGTTTGCTGTGCCCTTAACCGCATCAATAACGATCTTAAAGAGCTTATCCGGAGTCATCTCTCTATGTATGAATGTTGCTACGAATAAACCGTAGACAACGGCAACGGCTGCCGACTCTGTCGGAGTGAATATTCCTGAGTAAATGCCTCCGAGAATAAGTACCGGCATTAAAAGAGCCCATACAGATTCCTTAATAGCTTTCAAAAGTCTCTTAAGATCAAATTTATCTGACTTAGGAATATTGTGCTTTCTCGCATAGAAGTAAGCATAAATGCACATAAATACTCCGGCCATAACTCCAGGTATAACTCCTGACATAAGAAGCTTTGATACAGATGTACCTGTTGTAGCTCCATATACTACAAATACTATTGAAGGCGGAATAACGATACCGAGTGTACCTCCGGCAACAGGAAGTGCTGCTGAATATCCTTCCGGATATTTTTCTTTAACAAGCTCAGGATACATCATTCCTCCGATAGCTGCTGTAGTAGCGATAGAAGAACCTGATAAAGCAGCGAACATCATACAAACAGCAAGAACCGCAATTGAAAGTCCGCCTCTGATATGTCCCAAAAGTGCCTTGGCAAAATGTACAAGTCTTGAAGATATACCTCCATGCTGCATAATTGCACCGGCAAGCATGAAGAAGAAAATAGCCAACAATGTGTATTTTGCACCACCGTTATACATCTTCTGTACAACAGTCATGAGAGGATATCCGCTCATGCAGCAAAGTGATGCCACACAAGAGATAGTAAGTGACCATACAAAAGGTACACCTAAAAATAATGTTACAAAGAACAGAATAAGTAATACTGCTATAGGACTCATACCGTTTTTGCACCTCCTTCTATCTCATTTCCCGCTGCAATAAGAATATGCTTAAGAGTAATGATTATTCTGTCAAGTAAAACCAAACCGAACCCTACTACCATAGCTATATAGATATGATATGTATATATAGGAAGAGGTGTAACTCTCTGCGGATATACCATTACACTTTTAACTGTTGCAACTAATCCGATTATTGCACACACCAATGCTATGATAACTACCACGTCTGCAATAAGTCTGAAGAGAGCCTCTGACTTTTCGCTCTTGAACTTGAAAACATCTATCTTTATCTCATCATTTGTCTTAACGGAAATATTTGCTCCGATAACGACCATGAACATAAAGAGTACGATACTTAACATCTCACAGTAAGACAATCCTGCATTAAAGATATAGCGCATTACGACATTTAAAAAGTTGACCGCTACAGCAACAATAACAGCTGCAAGAAGCAGGTACTTCTCTACCATGAATATCGCGTCGCTTATCTTAACCAGTACTTCATAAGCTTTTTTCATCGATACCTCACTTTGAAAATAGGACAACCGCACTATATATGTTTCATATAGGCGGCTGTCCCGCTGACATTCTGATTAAATTAAACCGATCTTATAGTCGGAGTCATTACTTACCCATCTTCTCAAGAAGAGTACCGTACTGACCCTGATACTTATCATATACGCCCTGAACAGCGTTACGAAGCTCATCATGATCAAGCTCAACAAGTGTCATACCTGCATCGATGCATCCCTGCTTAGCTGTCTCGTTATCAGTCTCTGTAGCTTCCCACTCAACATCAGCTGCATAAGCTGCTGCCTCATCAACCCAAGCCTTCTGCTCATCTGTAAGGCTGTCGTACTTGCTCTGAGATACAAGCAGGCTTGCGAACTGAAATACGTGATTTGTCTCTACGAGATACTTCTGAACCTCATAATATGCATTGCTGTAGATGTTAACGTATGGGTTCTCCTCAGCATCAACTGTTCCCTGCTCCATTGCTGTGTAAAGCTCTGAGAAGCTTATTACAGTTGCAGCTGCTCCAAGTGTATTGAAAATAGCCTGGTGAACCTCATTTGACTGTGTACGGATCTTAAGTCCCTTGAAATCAGCTACAGACTCAATTGGCTTGTTTGATGTTGTCTCACGGAATCCCATTGTCATCCAGCTTCCTACATGCATACCCTGTGCTGCAAGCTGCTCTGTGAAATAATCGCCGATCTCACCGTTGATAGTTGTCTTAGCATCAGCATAATCTGTGAAAAGGAAAGGAAGATCAAATACTCCGAGTTCCGGACAGAAATCAACAAGTGATGAAGTTACGATAGGGCTAACATCACAAGTTCCCTGCTGAATCATTGAAGCAACCTCACTTATGCTTCCGAGTGTTCCGTTCGGGAACATCTGGCATGTCATTGTACCGCCTGAAACCTCCTCAAGCTTCTCTGCGAATGCCTTTGCGCCCTTACCGAAAATGCTGTCCTCAGCATCTGCATAAGCTACCTTAAGCTCTACCGCACCTGCGGCTGCCTGTGTGTTGTCTGCTGCTGCCTGTGTCTCGCCTGAAGCTGCTGCAGTTGTTGTAGCTGTGCTTGAGCTTCCGCAAGCTGCAAGAGACATAGCCATTACTGCTGCTGTAGCAATTGCAATAAATTTTCTCATTTCATTTCCCCCAATAATATGTTAACAAATATAATCTTAATGATCAGCCATTAAGGCTTGTTAGTTATATGTTACATTGTATCAGTTTGAAAACATTGTCTCAACAGAGGTGATTTGTTAAACAGTTCACAAATCAAACAAGCGTTTCTAACTATAGTTTCATTTTTAAACACCACCTCCTGCTCGCCGCATAATCAAACAAATTTAAACATGACAGCTATATTATTTTATACATTTTCAATCAAAACCTGTTTAGGCTGATAATGAGCATTTTCCCCTGTTTTCCGCCGTTTTAAAACACCCGGCTCATCCGTACCTTAAGTACAGACAAACCGGGTGTATCATATCCATGCAGTCATCCCTGCACAGTATCCTTTATTATTCTGCTGTATCTCCCGTCTCATATTTGGAAGTGTTCTCAAGACGAACTTCCTTTGTCAGCTCCTCATCCATGACATTCAGCACCTTTGCTGCTATCTTCAGCTCCTCCGGGCTTAAACGCTCTTCAACACGCTTCATGACGGTATTCATGTACTGATAGCTGATATTGTAATAATCCATATATTTCTGGGTAACCTCAAGATGATAGACTCTTCTGTCCTTCTCCGATTGTACCTTCATGAGATAGCCCTTACCGATCAGCTTATTGACCTTGTCGGCGGCATTTGCGCTCGACAGGCTTGTAAATTCCGCAAAGCGGCTCACAGTCGGCTTATTAAGTGCCAGTATGATCTCCATGCAGAAGGTTTCCACCGTAGTCAGACTCACCTCGCGGTTCCCCCATTTTTTGAATACTTCCTGATAAAAATGCATCTTAAATTTGGTATATACATTGGAAAAAGCATTGTAGATCATAAACCCGAACCCCCATCTGCTCTAATGTAGCATCATTAGCCCTCTACTGCAAATGTTAATTCGGCAGTCACAGCCAATTTACCGTCTACGTATGCCTTAGCCTCACCTATTCCTACCGGACCCTTGCGAGTCACTATCTCACAATAAAGCTCCAGTACATCCCCCGGAACGACCTGTCTCTTGAAACGTGCATTCTTGATGCCGCCGAAGAGTGCGATCTTTCCTTTATTTTCCTCCTCTGAAAGTATGGCAACAGCTCCGGTCTGCGCAAGTGCTTCTATTATAAGTACACCCGGCATTACATGCTTTTCCGGAAAATGTCCCAGAAACTGCATTTCATTGGCTGTTACGCACTTTCTTCCGTGTGCGCTTACTCCCGGCTCACACTCAAGTATCCTGTCTACGAGCAGGAAAGGATATCTGTGCGGAAGTATCTCCTGTATCTGATTGGAATTAAGCTCCATTTTTATCTCCTCATACCTTCTTGAAAAGTATAGATGCGTTGTGTCCGCCAAAGCCCAGTGAATTGGACATAGCTACCTTAATATCTGCATTTCTTCCCTCGTTTGGAACAATATCAAGATCACATTCCTCATCCGGTACCTTGTAATTGATGGTTGCCGGAACAAAGCCGTTATAAATGCTGAGCGCTGTGATCACGCCCTCTACTGCTCCGCTTGCACCTAAGAGGTGTCCTGTCATGGACTTTGTCGAGCTCATCATGAGCTCCTTTGCATGCTCGCCGAAAGCAAGCTTGACTGCCTTGGTCTCTCCGCTGTCGTTAAGGTGTGTGGAGGTTCCGTGTGCGTTGATATAATCAACATCCTTCGGCTCAAGTCCTGCGTCTGCTACAGCCATGCTCATGCATTTTGCTGCTCCGGATCCGTCCGGAAGCGGTGCTGTGATATGATGTGCATCACAGTTTGCGCCGTAGCCTGCTACCTCACAGTATATCTTGGCTCCGCGCTTAACCGCATGCTCATACTCTTCCAATACAAGTACAGCCGATCCCTCGCCCATTACGAAGCCGCTTCTCTCTGCATCAAAAGGAATAGAAGCTCTCATAGGATCATCCCCGCTGTGAAGTGCCTTCATCGAAGCAAATCCGCCTATGCCAAGCTGTGTTATGCTTGCCTCTGCACCTCCTGCAAGCATGATATCTGCATAACCGTCTCTTATATAATGGAAGCTGTCACCGATAGCGTTGGTTCCGCTCGCACATGCCGTAACTATGCAGCTGCACATTCCGTGCAGACCGTGGGCTATAGCAATCTGACCCGCTGCCATATTTGAAATAGCACTTGGAATGAAGTACGGAGAAACTCTCTCATAACCCTTTTCCATACCGCGATGGTCTTCATTTTCGATAACATCGATACCGCCGATACCGCTTGAGAGTATCACTCCGCATCTGTCTGTATCTTCGTCCTCAAACTGAAGTCCGGCATCTGCTACTGCCTGATCCGCAGCACAACGTGCGAATACGGTAAAACGTGCCATCTTTCTGAGCTCTCTCTTATCGATGAACTGCTCAGGCTCAAAGTCCTTGACCTCTCCTGCGAGCTTGATCTTGAAGTTCTCCGTATCAAATGCAGTGATCTTATCTATACCGCATTTTCCCTGCTTAACCGACTCCCACACAGAAGCCACGTCATTTCCTATAGGTGATACTACACCGAGTCCTGTTACGACTACTCTTCTCATATATGTAACTTTCTGCTTACAGCCGATGTAAGCAACTTCCCTTCCTGATTTATATAACTTTTCAAAGTCAATTGCGTCTTAATGCTCTTAGGCTATTTTATCTTATTATTAATAATCAGCCTCGACATATGTTTTCATTTTCGCTGCATCCGCAGATAACTAGGCTCAGATCGCCATTCCGCCGTCTACGCAGAACACCTGACCGGTGATATATCTGCTCTCGTCTCCTGAGAGGAAGGCAACCATATTTGCAACATCCTCAGCTGTACCCATGTCTCCGAACGGAATTGTCTTTAATATAGACTCTCTTATCTTCTCGTCCATGACCATGGTCATATCCGTCTTGATAAAGCCCGGAGCCACAGCATTTACATTGACATGTCTGCCGGCAAGCTCTCTTGCAAGTGACTTTGTCATGCCGATCACAGCTGCCTTACTTGCCGCATAGTTGACCTGCCCTGCGTTACCCATAACACCGACAACGCTGCTGATATTTACAATATGTCCGCTGCGTGCCCTCATCATGAGTCTTGATACCTCACGCATCATGTAGAATGCGCCTCTTGCATTGGTATTCATGACTACATCAAAGTCCTCGTCACTCATACGCATGATGAGTCCGTCTCTGGTAACTCCTGCATTGTTGACAAGCACATCTATATGTCCGAACTCCTCAGCCACCTGCTTTACAAGCGCTGTGCAGGCTGCGGAATCTGTAACATCAGCCTGATAAGCCTTGGCTGTCGCGCCTTCGGCATCACAGAGCTTAAGTGTCTCCTGTGCCGCCTCTGCTCCTCTTGAGTATGTAAATGCAATGTCATAACCGGCCTTTGCAAGCCTTACGCATACAGCACGGCCTATGCCTCTGCTTCCTCCGGTTATAAGTGCAAGCTTTTTCTCGCCCATGTCTTATATCTCCTTACTTATCCACATCATGCCTGCATGGCGAGCAGCTTTTCCACATCTGCTGCCGTTGTAAGGCTTATTATCTGCGGCTTTATGCCAAGCTTCATTGCAGTCTTCTTGACGAAGCCCGACAAAGCATTGCCCGGTCCTATCTCTATAAATGTCTCGGCTCCCGCCTTGAGCAAAGCCTCGGCGTCTGACTCGAATCTGACGCTGTTTGATACCTGTGCCTTAAGAAGCTCCTTAAGGTCTTCTCCGTCCTTAAGTAAATCTCCGCTTACGTTCATGGCAACCGGGATCGAAGGCTTATTGAACTCAACACTCTTAAAATGCTCGAAGAGCTTTTCTCCGGCCGGTTCCAGATATTTTGTATGGAAAGGCGCACTGACCTTAAGTCTTATGCAGCGCTTTGCCCCAAGCTCTGCAGCCGCCTGCTCCGCTGCCTCTACAGCTGCCTGCTCTCCGCAGATAACATACTGTCCCGGACAATTGTAATTTGCCACAGTCACAAAGCCCTTGCCTGAATCTTCAGCCTTTTTGCAGGCCTCCTCTGCCTTTGCTGCGTCGAGTCCGAGTACTGCGCTCATAGCCGTATCAAGCCCCTTTACCGCATCTGCCATAGCCTGTCCTCTGAAGGCTACGGTCTTTACATAATCTTCTGCGCTCCATACACCTGCCGCATATAATGCACCGTATTCTCCGAGGCTGAGTCCGGCACTTGCATCCGGTACTATTCCATGTGCCTTAAGCACAGCTGTTAAGCCTACTGCAAATGCAGCCATGCAGGGCTGAGTATACTCGGTCTGCATAAGCTTTTCCTCCGGTCCCTGCCACATAAGCTCTTTGACAGAGAAAGGAAGTACCGCTTCAAGCTTATCTATCTCATTTTTAAACTCAGGATAAGTCTCGTACAGATCCTTGCCCATTCCTACTGTCTGGCTGCCCTGACCGGCATACAGAAATATCTGTTTCATAATCCGAACACCTCATTATCGACGATATAAATATCTTAAAAAGTGCGAGCTCATGCTCATCCTTATTCAAAGCACACTCTGAATTCATCCATCAGCTCTCCGACTGTTGTCATATGATCTACCCTCCATGCGTTTTCACCGCTGAAGAACAGACCTTCGTCTATATTGCCTCTTACCGCAGCTATCAGAGCTCTGCTTATGCAATAGACTGCCTTGCCCGGTCCCTGACATGCAGTAAGGCATCTGTTGCAGCGCTTTGCGCTGAAATCCTCACCGTTCTTAAGGCGTTCAAGAAGCGGAGTCATTATCGCTCTTGCAGGCATTCCTACAGGACTCTTGATAATAACTATGTCTTCCTTCTTGGCATTTATTATTACATCCTTGAAGCCCTGCGCGGCATCGCATTCTTTGGTTGCGATAAATCTCGTACCTATCTGTACGCCCTTTGCTCCTGCCTTAAGCATGCGTCTGCAATCCTCTGCTGTGAACACTCCGCCTGCCGCAAATACCGGGATCTCACGTCCAAGCTCTTCCTCGTAAGGCTTAAGCTCGGCACAGACCTCGGCTACAAGCTGCTCATTGCTCTCTGCTGTATTGTTTTCAAGCTCATCTACGGAAAATCCGAGATGTCCACCCGCCTCGCAGCCCTCCATAACGAAAAAGTCCGGAAGTCTGCCGCCGTGTCTCTTGTATGAACGGCACAGAAGCTTGGCTGCCTTGGCACTCGATACTATAGGTGCAAAGAGTATCTCGGCCTTTCCTACATATTCCCCAAGCTTAAGCGGAAGTCCTGCTCCCGATATGATTGCATCTGCACCGGCTTCTATCGAAGCCTTGACAGCCTCCTCATAACCGCTTACCGCTGTCATGATATTTACTCCTATCAGACCCTTGCCTCCGGCTATCTCCTTGGCCCTTATTATATGTTTCTTAAGTGCTCGGATATTTGCCTCGTGAGGTGACTGTTCGAAGTCCGGCTCATCAAAGCCTATATTGGCGGAACTTATGACTCCCATGCCGCCTTCTGCCGCAACAGCTCCGGCAAGACCCGAGAGTGAAACTCCGACTCCCATGCCTCCCTGTATAACAGGAAGCTTCAATTCTTTATTTCCAAGCTTCATAGACCTTCTCGCAATCCGATACCATCTCTTCGAATATCTCGCTCATAGGTCTTACTTCCTTAAGCTGACCCGCAACCTGACCTGCCATGAGTGAACCTGTCTTGGTATCTCCGTCAAATACAGCTCTTCTTAATGCTCCGAGTGTATATTTCTCAAGCTCCATCTTATCGAGTCCCGCCTTTTCCTGCTTGACGTACTCTCTTGCCATATTGTTCTTGATAACTCTGACCGGACTTCCGTTGATTCGTCCCAATACTATAGTCGAGTTGTCCTTAGCCTTAAGCACTGCCTGCTGATAGTTTTCATGTATCGGGCATTCCTTTGAAGCAAGCAGGCAGGTTCCTACCTGTGCTCCGCAGGCTCCGAGTGCGAAAGCTGCCGCAAGCTGTCTGCCTGAAGCGATACCGCCTGCTGCGACAACAGGTATGCTTACCGCATCTATGACCTGAGGAACAAGTGTCATGGTTGTCATCTCACCGACATGTCCGCCGCTCTCGGTACCCTCTGCGATAATAAGATCTGCTCCGTCCTGCTCAAGTCTCTTGGCAAGGACCGCGCTTGATACTACCGGCATAACTATAACTCCGGCTTTTTTCCAGTCATCCATAAATTCAGCCGGAACACCTGCTCCGGTAGTAACTATCTTTACCCCTTCGTCAAGTACCACCTGAGCCATATCATGTGAATCCGGATGCATAAGCATGAGATTGACACCGAAAGGCTTGTCTGTGAGCGACTTTGCTATCCTTATGTTTTCTCTGAGCGAATCAACTCTCATTCCGCCCGATCCGATGATTCCGAGAGCCCCGGCATTGGCAGCTGCTGCCGCAAATGCTCCTGTAGCTATATTTGCCATTCCGCCCTGAATGATCGGATATTTTATTCCTAAGATCTCATTTAACTTCTTCATATTCATCCAAACTCTTATTAAACATTTACAATGGCGCCGCCCCATGCAAGTCCTGCTCCGAAGCCTACACACAACAGCTTACTGTTCTTTTTCACTATGCCGCTCTCAAGCATCTCGTCAAGCAGTATAGGTATACTTGCCGAAGATGTGTTGCCGTAGCTTGCTATATTCATAAGGAACTTATCTTCGTATCCTTTGTATTTCTTCTTAACATGATCGATGATGCGTGCATTTGCCTGATGACAGAGTATGTAGTCAATGCCTTCAAGACTCATACCGCTTGACTCGAGCAAAGTGTCTATAGTCTGAGGTACCGCCGCCGCTGCAAATCTGAACACCTCGTGTCCGTTCATCTCTATCACTGTCTTGCGTTCTCTTACCGGAGATTCCTCAGCCAAAGTTCCTCCCGGATATATGGCGCATCTGAGAGCCTCCATATTGCCGTCAGACCAGGCTTTTCCTGCAAATGCAGCCGCCCCCGATGTCTTATCCAGCTCGATTATCGCAGCACCCGCTCCGTCACCGAACAATATTCCTGTCGAACGTTCTCTGAGATCAAGCTCCTTTGACAGCTGCTCGCTGCTTATAACAAGGCAATACTTATAGCCTTCCGCAAGCAGCAGCCCCCTGCCTGTTATAAGGCCGAATACAAAACCGGAGCATGCGGCGTTAAGATCATAGGCAAGTATATCCTTGTGCAGTCCAAGCTCGGTCTGCACCATGCTTGCTATCGAAGGAAGCATATATGATGCCGAACAGCTTGTAGCGATCACAGCACCTATCTCACCCGTGTCAAAGCCCGGTATCTCGGTCTGCGCCTTATCTATCGCAAGCCTTGCTGCCTCAACAGCCATGCTTATGGTATCCTCTGTCTCAGGATCGCAGAAACGCCTTTCCCTTATACCGGTTCTTGTATATATCCACTCATCATCGGTATCCATATAAGCCTTGAGATCATCGTTGCTTACACTTCTTAAAGGCAGCGCACGTCCCGTAGCTATTATCCTTATACCGGTCTTATCAGCCATCTGTCTGTTTCTTGTGCGAAGGATATTTGGAGTCAGCCGGATGTCCTCCGGTGCTGTTCGTTCCTTCGCTTCCTTTCATCTTACTTATGTATCAAAAGTTGCCTATACTGCGATATTTTTCATAACGGCGTGATACAAGTGTACGCTTGTCCAGTCTTGTCAGCTTACTAAGCTCGCTTACAAGCATACGGTCCATCTCGTCGTACATATCCTCACCTTCAGGGAGTACTCCGTCTATAATTCCGGTCTTAAGTATCTCTCTGGATGTCATCCTCATAATCTCGCTTGCTTCTGCGGCTCTTTTTGCATCTTTCCACAGTATAGCCGCAAAGCCTTCCGGAGAGAGTATAGAATACACGGCATTCTCAAGCATCCATATCTCATCCGCAATTGAGAGAGCAAGTGCTCCGCCGCTTCCGCCTTCTCCCGTTACTATCGAGATCACAGGTACTGTCAATGAGCTGAACATAGCCAGACTCTCAGCTATGGCTCCCGGCTGTCCGTGCAGCTCCGCATCCAGTCCCGGATATGCTCCCGGTGTATCTACAAAGCATATGATCGGACGGTTGAATTTTTCGGCCTCCTTAGCAAGTCTCATTGCCTTACGATATCCCTCAGGCGAAGCCATACCGAAATGAAGCTCCCTGTTTTCCTCTGTATCATGTCCCTTGCGGTGTCCTATAACGGTAACAGGCATGCCGTGGAAGAAGGCTATGCCTCCGAGTATACTTCCGTCCTCGCTGCCGAGTCTGTCTCCCTTAAGCTCCGTGAAGCCGTCAAAGAGCTTATCTATATACTCTGTTATCTTAGGTCTGTCTTTATCTCTTGCCATTCCGACAAGCTCATATGCAGTCTTGTCGGTATGCGCACTTATGCCGAGAGGCTCCCATATCGCTTCCTCACGACTTACATTCATGGAGTGCTTCTGATGGAGCACTATGAGTCTGCCGAGTCTCTTTTTCAGCTTTCTTCGCTCAACTATGGCATCTATCATGCCGTTTTTAAGCTGAGCTTCGGACTGTCTGACTTCATCAGGTACGCTTTCGCCTAACGTCTGCTCTATTACTCTTGAACCGGCAAAGCCTATAAGTGCCTTAGGCTCCGCAAGTATGATATCTCCGAGCATGGCAAAGCTTGCACTTACGCCTCCGGTTGTCGGATGACAGAGCACAGATATATACAAGCCGCCGTTTTCCTTGAAATTCTCTATAGCAGCCGAGGTCTTTGCCATCTGCATAAGAGAGAACAATCCCTCCTGCATACGTGCTCCGCCGCTTGCCGAGAATATGATAAGAGGCATTCTGTGTCTGTCGGCATACTCGGTAAGTCTTGTTATCTTTTCTCCGAGCACCGTGCCCATGCTTCCCATAAAAAAGCTTGTATCAAGCACCGCAACAGCCGCTCTCTGTCCGTATATCCTTACGGTTCCGGTTACTACCGACTCCTTTGCGCCTGATTTTTTCTTTGTACGAGCAAGCTTATCTCTGTAGTCCGGAAATGAGATCGGATCTACAGTCTCGGCATCACTCCACATTTCCCTGAAGTTTCCGTCATCCGCAATAAGAGCTATGCGCTCTGCCGGAGGCATGGTCATATATCTGCCGCAATCAGGACAGATATACATATTCTTGCGAAGTGTTTCCGTATTGAATCTGCTCTTGCAGCCCTTACATTCGATCTCCTGCTCAGCTTCGGGACTGTTGCGTCTCTTCTTGAGCATCAGATCGAGATAATCTTTTCTGTGATCGAATATATCACCGATCTTCATTTACACAAATCTCCTAATATACACTGAACCGTACTTCGGACTTGTCATATTCGGCAAGCTTCCTGTCGTTATGCAAATGCATGCCCTCCTGCATTCATGCATTCAGGCATCCGCATTTATTAACAATGAGACTTGAACTATGCTTAGATATCAACAGCTCCGATGGATTCCTTGTTTTTCTCCCAGAACGAAGTATCGTAATTACCCGATACAAATTCCGGATGATTCATGATCATATACATCTCACCGATGTTTGTCGGAACTCCCGAGATCACAAGTTCCTCCAGACAGCGTCTCATGCGCCTTATTGCCTCGATACGGCTTCTGTCATGCACGATTATCTTAGCTATCATCGAATCATAGAACGGAGTTATGGTACAGCCCTCAAATAAGCTGCTTTCGGTTCTTACGCCGAGTCCCTCCGGAAAATGCAATACCTTGACAGTTCCCGGCCCCTTGGCATTGATCCTGCACTCGATAACATTACCTCTAAACTCGATATCCTCCTGACGAAGCTCCATCTTACGTCCCGATGCAATATATATCTGTTCCCTCACAAGATCGATGTCTGTCAGCATCTCCGTTACCGGATGCTCTACCTGGATACGGGTATTCATCTCCATGAAATAATAGTTTCCGCTCGCATCCATGATAAACTCGACCGTACCTACCGAATTATAGCCTGCCGCCTTTGCGGCTCTTACCGCTGTTTCGCCCATCTCGGCTCTCAGCTCACTGCTGAGTCCCCATGACGGTGACTCCTCAAGGAGCTTCTGATGATGTCTCTGTACCGAGCAGTTACGTTCTCCGAGATGCACTACGTTACCGTACTTATCGGCAAGCAGCTGTATCTCGATATGCTTAGGCTGCTCTATATATTTTTCTATATAGCAGTCACCGTTTCCGAAAGCTGCCGCAGCCTCGGCCTGTGCCGATGTCAGCTCCTTAAGCAGCTCATCTTCATCTCTTGCTATACGCATGCCTTTTCCGCCGCCGCCCGCTGTGGCCTTGATAATGACAGGATAGCCTATCTTCGCAGCGACCTTAACAGCTTCTTCGCTGCTCCTTACTATGTCATCGGATCCCATTACTACAGGGACATTGTTTTCCAGCATCAGCTTTTTTGCCGACTGCTTATCGCCCATCTTTTCGATAAGCTGCCATGAGGGTCCTATAAAGCAGATACCGTTTTCTTCGCATTTTCTTGCAAATTCGGCATTTTCCGAGAGAAATCCGTAACCGGGATGTATGGCATCGCAGCCCATCTGCTGAGCCACATCTATGAGCAGATCCTGATTAAGGTAGCTTTCGGCAGGCTTGGCAGGTCCGATACAAATGCTTTTTGTTGCAGTCATCGCCGGAAGTGAATCCTTATCTGCCGTTGAATATACCGCTACCGACTCTATATTCATCTCTCTGAGAGCCCTTATGATGCGAAGTGCGATCTCTCCTCTGTTTGCGATCAATACACGCTTAAACATCTTATTTCTCCAGTCGGATGAGCTTTTCGTCGTAGCCTACCATAGTGCCGTCCTCGGCATATATCTCGGCTACGGTTCCGTCTTCTCCGGCAACTATCTCATTCATCATCTTCATAGACTCTACTATTCCGATAACATCACCCTGCTTTATCTTCTTGCCTATCATTACGAAAGGCTCATCATCCGGTGATGCGGCACGGTAGAAGGTACCCGGAAGAGGTGATCTTACATAGATACCGTCATCGGCTGCAACGGCTGCCTTTGCGGCATTTCCGGCAGCAGCCCCGGCAGCGGTTGCATTTACGGAAAGCCCTGCCTGCGGCATTGATGCAGGCATTGCATTCTGCACAGGCATACCGCCTGCGATAACTATCTCTTTTTGCGGCTCCGCCTTCTTTAAGCTGAACTTGCCTTCGCTTGTCTCATAGATCAGCTCTGACACATCCGATCTGTCAAAGCGATCCCACAGACTGTGTATCAGTTTCTCATCCATAATACTTTGTCCTTAACACTCTGTACTTAGTAAGCCTTATTTCTTATCAGCCCTTATTTGCGTCGATGTAATCAACGATATTCTGAACCGTTACGAAGTTTGCAAGCTCCTCCTGCGGGATGCTTGTCTCAAACGCATCCTCAAGTGCTATGCTGATCTCTACCGCATCAAGAGAATCGATTCCGAGATCCTCCTTGAGTGAAGACTCAAGTGTGATATCTGCCTCGTCGATGTTTACTGTGTCTGCAATTACTTCCTTAACCTTATCGAATGTCATGATGTGTTCTCCTTTTTTGTTTTCTTATCCCGTGACCGAAGCTTCTGCCCGATCCTGCCTGCCGCCCGGTGAAGCTTTGAGCAAACACCTTAAATTGATTTCCGGCATCCCGCCCATAATGTTCGCCTGAGGTACAACAGCTGATTTTTTTGTTGCTTATATATTTAGCTAAATTTATTTAGTTAAATATTGTGGAGTTAAAATAACAT
>JAUNWP010000006.1:16376-47036 GCA_030540255.1 Eubacteriales bacterium
ACAAAAGGAAAACCCGACTCACGCTTTCGCATGAATCGGGTCTCCTTAAGTGTCGTTTAGGTAGTATGTATATTTTTTATTACAGCTGCTTTCACAGCCGTAAAAGGGTGACTGAATTTATCAGAACTTAGCCGGCTTTACACCTTCCTTAACATCGATGGTGTATGTGATGTCAAGATCGTTAGCCCACTTGATGTACTGCTCAACCTGCTTGTCGTTAAGCATATCAGATGAGATAAGACCCTTCTGATCGATCATATCGTTAACAAGAAGCTTGGTGTAGAGGAATGCGCCCTGTCCTGTAAGGTACATCTCACCTGTCATCTTAGCCTTCTTGTAGGAATCAACAAGTCCCGGTGCTGAGAGGTGAAGGTCAACCATAACGTCCTTGCCGTCCTTCTTACCATAAGCCTCAACTACGAATGCTCCTGTATCAGCTACAAGACCCTCGTCGATGATCTCCTTGATTACTTCAGGATCCTTCGGTGGGTTCGGAACGTGCTTACGAACTACATCATGCGGAGATACCATAACTCCGTTGATATCCTCCTCCTCGTATGAAAGGAGACCTGCGCGATAGAGCGGCTCTGAGAACTTGATACCAACTCCGCCGTACTTGAGGTATGAGTTCTTGCAGCCCTTGAAGTACTTCTCTCTGTTGAATCCAACGTATACAGGCTCGTCATGAGCATGCTCAACGAGAACTACCTCTTCGTTATCCATCTCAGGCCACTTTCTGTAGATAGGACGGCTGAAAGGCTTTGTTCTGATGATCTCGCCGTTCTCGAATGCGAATGCATCCTCTTCCATATCTGCAAGTGCAACATCAGGTGACCACCAGAAAGGTAAGAAACGCTTAGCCTCAACACCCTCGTATACCATCATAGCGATAGTATCGCACTCGTCGAGCTCGTTAACAGCCTTTCTTGCCATTACGCACATAACTCCCGGAGCCGAACCTGTTCCGATAATGGCTGTTGTATTGTTGGCAGCAAACTCCTTGCCGTATACATCATACATGCACTTGATGCCCTCGATCCAACGATCGTACTCATCAACATCCATAACCTCTGTGATGTTCTCGCAAGCTGAAAGATCCTGATAGCAGCATCCAAGCTTAATAGCTGCGTGAAGCATGTTTACACCAAACTCAAGCGGCATAACGTTTACAAGAAGCTCACATCCCTCTGCTGCTGCAACGATCTCGTCGATGTTAGCTGCATTAACCTTCTTAGGTGTACCCTTCTTCATGAGCTTGCAAACTGCCTCAGCTGCCGCAAGGTTATAATCGGCGCAAACTACCTCTTCGATACAAGCTTCTTCGTCAAGCTTTCTGCAAATTGTAGAACCCTGAGCGCCGCATCCGCATACCATTACCTTTTTCATTGTGTGGTCTCCTTTGTTATCAGATTAAAAATTATTTTTTACGATTTATTTTTGAAACCATCCGGATGATATCAAAGATTCATCTATCGGATCTCGTATCATCCGAACAGTCACAATTATTGATTAAAAATTCTTATATGTTACTGATTGATATATTACTTATTGTCCTTATCGGCATCAGCAACCGGTAAGAAACCGTGGATCTCAAGTATCCTGTTGTCAAGCTCTTCGTTACGCTTAGCCGCAAGCTCCTTAAGCTGGGCACCGTCCTGCTTCTTGCCTATCTTATAAGCCGCAAAGCCTGCTATAAGCATTGCAACACCGAGTGCAAGAGTTGCGCCGAGCATTCCGTAGAAGTTGGAGAGCAATCCTGTCTCATACTCTTCAAGATAATACTCAACACCGAACTCAAACTCATAGAAACCGATAAATGCGCTTCCTACGAATGCCATCAGGCCGGCAAACATGAGATATGTTCCTATATCCTGAAGGTCTCCTACACCAAGATGGGTCTTCTTATTAAGTGGGAAGAGCTCCGGATCATCCAGATAACGTCCCTTGTACATAAGCTTGAAGATCACATAAACCACCATGCCGCCCAATACTACAAGGAAGCCTGTAAGGAAGTAATCCAAACCGTTAACATATATTGCAAAGGTACATATTGCTATAACGAGTACACCGTAGATGATCAATCCGGTATTTCCGCCTGCCATAACAGCAAGACCATACTTCTTTCTCACCTCTGCCGGATAACGCTTACGAATCTTTATTACACATGCAACCATGAGCAGATACAGGTAGAGCTGAATCGGGTTTGTAGCCATTACCAGTGTCTTAAAGTCGAACTGGCAGGTGAATATTGTAAATGCTGCAAGCAGAAGTATTGATATTGTAGGAACACCACGCTTGTCAACCTTACTCATGAACTTAGGGAACATGTGATCGTCAGCCATTACGAAGAATGCTCTTGATCCATGTGCTATATATGAACAGAAGATAGCGCAGTTAGCAAGTATAGCAACTATAACGAATGCTGTTCCTGCCCAGCTGCCTACATACTGAATAAGTACATCGGCATAACCTATGGCACCGTGTCCCTGCTCTGTTGACCATGCACTCCAGTTTCCGATTGCAGCAAGTGCAGCAAGTGTAGGAAGTACATAGCTGAATGCGATGATCGGGTTAGCGATACGCATTGCCTTAGGAATAACCTGCGGATCTTCTATCTCCTCCGCCATATTGGACATACATTCATATCCCAGATACATCCAGATGATGATAGCGATTCCGTCACCGATCGAATGGAAGAGTCCCTCTTCAGGATTGAAGATAGGCATTATCGGGTTGTAGTTCCAGTTCATAAATCCTACAACTGTTACAGCACCGAAGGCAGCAACGATAAGGATCATGATGACTGTCTCAAACTTCTCCATCCAGTCAAGACCGATAATATTAATGATGGTAAATACTGCAACGATTCCTACCTTAAATACATATTCGGTAGCAGTTGACATCTCCAGGATCTTTGCAAGATATCCTACTACAAGTACAACGTACTGTGCCTGGCAAAGCCATGTAGTAAGTGCTCCCCAGAGACCTGCCTGCCATCCCCAGAACTCGCCGAAGGCTTCTCTAGCCCAGGAATAAACACCGCCCTCTGTAGGATAGATAGATCCAAGCTCACTTACCATCTCACATAATGGGAATGACCATACAAACGGAAAGATAATAAGCATTGCTATGGTTACGCCGGGGCCGCTGGCCGCTATCGCTTCCTCAATACCGAAAGCGCCGGCTGCTATAAATGAGAATATCAATGCAACCACGCCGATGGTAGACATTTTATTCTTTTTGAGTGTAGCCGTACTTTTTTCACTCATATCAGTTTTAAACTCCTTTCATATTGAAGGTTTCCGAAGTATAGCCGATCGTGAGTGCCTGCATTGAGAGATAAAGAACAGTCCTTTCAGTAACCCGCTCAACTTCATACCCGCATTGTCACCTAAAAAGAGTCGAAAAGATATAGTACCACAGTGCTATATTTTGTAGATTTTAATCAGCAAATGTCAATAGACCACCAGTAGTTTTTGTCTATTTTGCACAAACATGTTATGATACTGTTAAAATGAGTCTTGACATTTGTATTTATTCAGATACAATATAAAGCCCATTCCATTTTAAAGAATAAACAAAAATAATCTGCCTTTTCCATGCTTTATATGTTAAACTTTACTAAGAAGGATGTGAGTGCACATCCCACGGAGCGTTTTTTATTTCATAGGGCGCAGCTTTCTACCGAATAACTAACGCTTTATCTCCTTCAGAGGTTATATCCATGTTTATATTCAGTTCCATGTTGATATACTTTTTCTCCATAATCATCGCTATCTCGGCGATGACTTTTGTTGTGTTGCTTACAGTTGCCAATGAGGTCAGCAGACGACGCCAGCTTTTTTCCTGATGGTATTCTGTGCAAGTAATTTCTGTGTCGAAACTCTCTACCTGTGGATGACTATACA
The DNA here is from genome assembly GCA_030540255.1 of Eubacteriales bacterium. GTDB lineage: Bacteria > Bacillota > Clostridia > Lachnospirales > Lachnospiraceae > Avilachnospira. The sequence continues at coordinate 20,285 of JAUNWP010000006.1, forward strand.
GGACAGCCTGCTGCATTACTATCATTACAATTTATTCATAAGACTGACAGACTCCTGTCTTTATACCTTGCAGACATATTCATGGTGCAGATATCTTTTGTTTTTCCACTCCGACAAGACTTCCGTTCACAGCGGTAGGGTCTGCACCTGCATATCCGCACTTATCCTGCTTATAGGTCTGTTCAACTACGGCTTCTTTGTCGATGATAAATTTCTTTTCATTAGTAAGTACGGAATAGTTCTTGAGATGCTGAACTCGACACTACTTAGTATGATACTTATCTATACAGCTTTCTCACGCAGAAACGCCGTGCATATCAGATACTTTAAGCAATTCAATCTTTTCATTACAGGTATGCTGATACTGATTCAATGGTGGACAAGTATAACCATGGTAATCGAGACTTATCTGGGACTTCCTTTCGAAGCTCATGAGTACATGACCGGATCGCTTCAGCAAATGCTGATCATCCTGGCATTTGCTATATATGTATATAAGACCGATTATTCCGGTCGTACTCTTAAGGAAGAGATCCTATCCAGACTGAACAAGTCCGGAAGCTCCGGCAGCGATCAGGCATATAAGACATTTGAAAATACTGTATCTGTAGAAGACAAAGTTGTCGAAGGCAATGATGCTGCCGCAGAAAACGATCTGCTGCCTGACAATGACATCGGCTCCGATAACAAGCCGTCCGTTGAAGCTGTTCCTGATATATACATAAGCGAAGCAAAGCCTTCGGCTGAAGCAGACTCAGGCAAAGAGCCTATCACCGAAATAGCTGTAGAGGATACTTCTACGGCTATGAATAAAGCTACTCAGACAGACTCGGCTGCCGAAAGCAACAAGTATATGTCCGAAGATGGCAAAGCCGCTGCAGACGATGTCATGACTATGACTATAGAGGAATTATTTAACATAAAGCACCTAACCAACAGAGAACGCGAGGTCGCTATGCTTGCCTATTCCGGAATGACCAATCCTGAGATTGCCGAGAAGCTCTTCATATCCGAACACACGGTTAAGCGTCATATGCACAGCATATTTGAAAAACTTGAGATATCGGCACGTATAGAACTCGTTCATCTTATGAACGGTAAATGATGAAATTTTATCGACATGAAAGACAGATAATAAAGCTATACAGAAATGAACATAAAATAATAAAACATTTACCGAATAGTATCTATTTATAGATAAAACTTCAGATGCCGCCGATAATGCGCCGCATACCATCTTAGGTATGTCTCCTGCGCATCATCAGCGGCATTTTTCTGTCTTGGATGGTTTTTAATCCATCCATTGAGCTTAGTCTTGTTTTCTATAAACTGTTTCTTAGGCTTTACGCTTTTATATCAGAATGACTGTAGTTATATTCTATAATTTCAGTCAGCTGAGCTGAAATCTGCATGGTCTGATAATTATTACAAACTCTGATATACTCAGCCTCACAATCTCTCCATGACCCTGTATCCCACAAGGTATTCATCGACCTGACTTGCACAGTCACGTCCCTCGGCTATAGCCCTTACTACCAGCGAAGCTCCTATACGCATATCTCCTGCAATAAAGAGTCCCTGTACCTTGGTTTTGTGCTCGGAGCTAAGCTTCTCAAAAAACACTTCATCCTCTGATTTTTCTCCGGCAAATGCATTGATAACCGCCTCATCACATCCCGAAAATCCCGAAGCGACAATAAGGAGATCGGCCGGTATAAGTTGTTCGCTGCCTGCAATTTCAGTATACGCTCCGTCTTTTCTCTTAAGTCCTACTGTCTGTATCTCTTTAAGCTTGGACTTATCATCCGTAACGATACTCTTTACTCCGGTCTCAAATACACGGATATCTTTGCCGTATACCGATATTGCTTCCTCCTGTCCGTAGCCGAGACCCTCGCTCTCATCATAATCAGGCCATGTCAGCTTACGTTTTCCGCCTTCCGAACGTCTGATAAGCTGAGTCACCGAAGCAGCCTTCTGTCTTACAGCTGTAGCAATACAGTCATTTGCGGTATCTCCGGCTCCGACCACGACCACATTAAGTCCCTTGGCACTTATCTCCGGAATTCCATCCAACAGATGCTTTGTTTCAGCCTTCAGATAATCCATTGCGTAGTATACTCCGCTTATATCCTTTTGTTTGGTCTTGAGTTCTTCCCAGGCTTCCAGCTTTCTCGGAACCTCCGCACCGCAGCAAAGCACAACAGCATCATACTTATTCATAAGTTCTGCCGCAGAGATCACAGCTGTTTCCGATACATTTGCATCATCCGCAGGAGTCTGTGCTACGGCTGTGTTACATACGAATTTGACACCCTCCTGCTCCATAAGCTTAATACGGCGCTCAATGACCGACTTTTCAAGCTTCATGTTAGGAATACCGTACATAAGCAGACCGCCTGCACGATCTGACTTCTCATACACAGTAATGCTGTGTCCTCTGTGGTTAAGCTGATCCGCACAGGCAAGCCCTGCCGGGCCGCTTCCTACGACCGCAACCCTCTTTCCGGAACGTATCGCCGGGATCCTTGCTTTTACAAGACCCTCTTCAAATGCCTTCTCAATTATAAACAGTTCATTTTCATGAACCGTTACAGGACTGTCATATTTTCCGTTTATGCAGGCTCTTTCACAAAGTGCCGGACATACTCTGCCGGTAAACTCCGGAAAATTGTTGGTTTTCAGGAGCCTGTCCAATGCGTGACTGTAGTTGCCGTTATATACCTCATCATTCCATTCCGGAATGAGATTATGCAGCGGACAGCCGATCAGTCTGCCGTTAAATCTTATAGCCGATTGGCAGAACGGAACTCCGCAGTTCATGCATCTTGCACCCTGTCTGCGTCTTTCCTCCTCGTTAAGCTGCTGTTTAAACTCGTCAAAATTATTTATTCTTTCGCTCGGAGCACAGACTGTGTTGTCCGATCTGTCATATTCCAAAAATCCTGTCGGCTTTCCCATCTTTATCTGCCTCCTTTCTTGATGCTTAAGAACGCTTCCAAAACCGCATCCTCATGCTTCATGCCTTTTTCTTCAAATTCTGCGATCACATGCAGCATCTTCTGATAATCCTTAGGTATTATCTTTTTGAAGCTCGGTATATGCGCCTTAAAGTCTTTAAGTATCCTTGCCGCAAGCTCCGAACCTGTCTCCTTGTAATAATCCGTGATTATGTCATGAAGCTCGGCTATATCCTGTTTTTCGCTTACTGTGCTTACATTGATCATCTCTTTATTAAGTCTTTTATACAGAGAATGATCCTCATCAAGCACATAAGCAATACCGCCGCTCATACCTGCCGCAAGGTTTTTGCCGGTCTCTCCCAATATGACCGCACGACCGCCTGTCATATATTCAAGTCCGTGGTCTCCGCAGCCCTCGGCAACCGCTACAGCTCCGGAATTTCTGACACAGAATCTTTCTCCGGCTACTCCGCACACATAAGCTGTACCGCTTGTCGCACCGTAGAGCGCAACATTTCCTATAATAATGTTCTCGGATGCCTTGATACGGCTCGTCTTAGGCGGAACAACTACCAGCTTGCCGCCGGAAAGTCCCTTGCCGAAGTAATCGTTGGCGTCTCCCTCAAGTCTTATCGTAAGTCCGGCCGGTATGAACGCACCGAAGGACTGTCCTCCGCTTCCGTGACATTTTACCGTAAATGTATCCGTCGGAAGCTTGGTACCGCATCTTCGTGTTATCTCCGATCCAAGGAGCGTTCCGAAGGTCCTGTCCGTACTGCTGACATTAAGCTCTTCTGTATGCGGAGTTCCCCTCTTGATGGCATTCTTGAACTTAGGAAGCAGTATGCGCTCATCCACTGTTTTCTCAAGCTCAAAGTCATATACATCCTCCGGCTCAAAATGCTTCTTGTCTGCATTTGCATAACTTGTATCAACTATTTTGTCGACACTTACGGACATAGCTCTCTCTGTTTTGAGTTTGTTTCTCTTCTTAAGCAGATCACAGCGTCCGACCATCTCATCAAGTGTACGTATACCAAGCTTAGCCATGATCTCTCTGAGCTCCTCAGCTATATAGAGCATGAAATTCATGACATACTCAGGCTTAGCTGCAAAACGCTTTCTGAGTTCCTCATTCTGGGTCGCTATTCCTGCCGGACAGGTATCAAGATTGCAGACTCTCATCATCATGCAGCCCATAGCAACCAGCGGTGCGGTTGCGAAACCGAATTCCTCTGCTCCGAGGAGTGCCGCTATGGCAACATCACGTCCGCTCATAAGCTTACCGTCCGCTTCTATGATAACTCGGCTTCGAAGTCCGGAATCGATCAGGGACTGATGTGCCTCGGCAACACCAAGCTCCCACGGAAGTCCTGCATTGTGTATGGAATTACGCGGTGCCGCACCGGTTCCTCCGTCAAAGCCGGATATAAGTATTACCTGTGCTCCCGCCTTGGCAACGCCCGAAGCAATGGTACCTACACCTGCCTCCGATACAAGCTTAACGGATATTCTTGCATAACGATTGGCATTCTTACAGTCAAATATCAGCTGCGCAAGATCCTCTATGGAATAAATATCATGATGCGGCGGGGGTGATATTAGTGCAACTCCCGGTGTGGAATATCTGCAATGCGCTATCCACGGATATACCTTGGATGCCGGCAGATGTCCGCCCTCGCCCGGCTTTGCACCCTGTGCAAGCTTGATCTGTATCTCCTTGGCACTGTTCAGGTACTCGCTCGTTACTCCGAAACGTCCCGAAGCGACCTGCTTAATGGCAGAGTTTCTCTCAGTGCCGTAACGCTCAGGATTTTCTCCTCCCTCTCCGGAATTGGATTTTCCTCCGAGTCTGTTCATAGCTATAGCCATACACTCATGTGCTTCGATAGAGATCGAGCCGTAGCTCATCGCACCTGTCTTAAAGCGCTTAACGATCTCGCTCGCAGGCTCTACCTCCGATATGTCTAAACCTCCGTCCTCGGGATAATTAAAGTCCAGCAGTGAACGCAGTGTATGCGGCCTGTTCTCTGCATCAACTCTGCTTGTATACTCCTTGAATTTCTCATAGCTTCCGGTCCTTACGGCCTGCTGGAGTGTAAGTATAGTCATCGTGTCATAGAGATGATCTTCCTTATCTCCTCCCTCTCTCCTCTTATGGAAGCCGTAGCTCTCAAGAGTCGTATCAAGACCGAGTCTCAATGGATCAAAGGCCTGATTATGCAGGTAAATAACAGAATCATTTATCTCATCGAGACCTATGCCGCCTACACGGCTTATGGTATTGGTAAAGTATTTATCTATAACATCCTTACGGATTCCGACAGCCTCAAATATCTGTGCCGACTGGTATGACTGGAGTGTGGATATTCCCATCTTTGAGGCTATTTTTACTATTCCGTCCAAAACAGCCTTATTATAGTCATTTATGGCAATATGCGGCTCCTTGTCCAGCATGCCTCGCTCAATAACTTCCTCTATGCACTCATGTGCAAGATACGGATTGATGGCACGTGCTCCGTATCCCAAGAGCATGGCAAACTGATGCACATCTCTGGGCTCCGCACTTTCTATAATAATAGATACGGCAGTCCTCTTACGTGTCCTTACAAGATGATGCTCGATAGAGGAGACCGCAAGCAAGGAAGGGATAGCCAAATGGTTCTCATCCACGCCTCTGTCCGAAAGTATTATGATATTGCAGCCGTCTCTGTAGGCGGCATCTACCTTGATGGCAAGCTGCTCAAGCGCTCTCTCAAGGGAAGTATACTTGTAATACAAAAGCGATACCGTCTTGCTCTTAAAGCCCGGACGGTCAAGAGCCTTGATCTTTAAGAGATCCACTCCGGTAAGTATAGGATTATGTACCTCTATCTCCGTACAGTTCTCAGCGCCCTCCTTTAAGAGATTTCCGTCGGAACCTATAAATACCGTCGTATCTGTTACGACCTTCTCTCTGAGTGAGTCTATCGGCGGATTTGTAACCTGAGCAAACATCTGCTTAAAATAGCTGAACAGTGACTGATGCTTCTCAGAAAGCACAGCAAGAGGTATATCTATACCCATAGATGCCGTAGGCTCTGCACCGTTTCTCGCCATAGGTATTATCAGATCCTTAACATCCTCATAGGTATAACCGAAGGCCTTGTACAGCTGATCTCTGCGAGTCTGGTCATGCACCTCTACCTTTTTATTCGGTACCGGAAGATCGGCAAGGTGCAGCAGATTCATATCCAGCCATTCACCGTACGGATGAAGTGTGCTGTAATGACGCTTACACTCCTCATCGGAAATGATCCTCTTGCCAACCGTGTCGATAAGCAGTATCTTGCCCGGCATAAGTCTTGACTTCTTGACTATATGCTCCTCAGGTATCTCTACCGCACCTACTTCCGACGAAAGTATAAGGTGATCATCATCCGTTATATAGTATCTCGACGGTCTGAGTCCGTTTCTGTCAAGTATGGCACCTACAAGATCTCCGTCTGAAAACAGTATTGAGGCAGGGCCGTCCCATGGTTCCATCATAGTCGCGTAATAATGATAGAAATCCTGCTTTTCCCTGTCCATATACTCCATGTGGCGCCAAGGCTCAGGTATGGTGATCATTACCGCCAACGGAAGCTCCATGCCGCTCATGTACAAAAATTCAAGAGTATTATCCAGCATCGCTGAATCCGAGCCGCTCTGTCTGATGACAGGAAGTACCTTGTCTATATCCTTACCGAGACATCCGGCACTCATGGTCTCTTCTCTTGCTACCATTCTGTCCACATTGCCGCGGATGGTATTGATCTCACCGTTATGAAGTATGAAACGATACGGATGAGCTCGCTCCCAAGAAGGCGTTGTATTAGTAGAGAAACGGGAATGCACCATGGCAATCGCAGTCTTGAAATCCTTGTCCTGCAGATCCTCGTAGAAGCGTCTGAGCTGTCCTACAAGAAACATTCCCTTATAAACAACAGTTCTGGATGAACATGATACTACAAAGGTCTCGTCATTAGACTGCTCAAACTCACGGCGCAGTACATAGAGCTTTCTGTCGAACTCTATTCCCTTTTCAACATCCTCGGGTCTCTCAAGAAAACACTGTCTTATGAAGGGCATGCAATCCAAAGCAGCACGTCCGAGTATCTCTGGGTGGATAGGCACATCTCGCCATCCTAATACCTTAACTCCGTTTTTCTGCGCAATTATCTCAAACATCTCCTGTGAGAAATTACGCTTGACCTTGTCCTGCGGAAAGAAGAACATGCCTACTCCGTAATCACGTTCTCCCCCAAGCTCGATGCCAAGCTTGGCAGCTGCTTTTTTATACAGCTTATGCGGTATCTGAGAAAGTATACCGACTCCGTCTCCGACTGTTCCCGTCGCATCCTTTCCTGCTCTGTGTTCAAGTTTTTCAACAATGTGAAGCGCCTTATCAAGCGTTTCATAATCCTTGACGCCGTTGATGCTTACGACTGCACCGATGCCGCAGGCATCGTGCTCCATCCCGTCCAAGCTTATCTCAGGCTCAAGCTTCCTTTCCGGTATACTCATCAAAAAAATCCCCCTATACTTCATTTGCTCCGACAGTGATCCCCGTTAATTATCCGTAGATCACCGCCGAAGCTGTTAAATTTCTTCTATATTAAAGTGTTAAAAACTATGTCTTACTCTACATCCTGAAGTGCATCATAGTTTTCTTCACCTGTTCTTACCTTTACGACACGGCTTACTCTGTATACAAAGATCTTTCCGTCACCGATATGACCTGTATAAAGAGTCTTCTTGGCAGTTTCTATAACCGTATCTACAGGAATCTTACTTACAACTATCTCAAGCTTGACCTGCGGAAGAAGCGTTGCATCCATCTCGACACCACGGTACTTCTCGCCTGCGCCCTTCTGTATGCCGCAGCCCATTACCTGAGTAACAGTCATACCTGTAACACCAATTGCATTCATAGCTTCCTTGATCAACTCAAATCTCGTAAGCTTTGTGATAATAACCACCTTATGAATACCTGTTGCCGTATCATCAGCCGGCTCCTGCTCAGGTCTGACTACCTTAACAGCCGCATTACGCATAGCCTCCGATGCCTGATCATAATCCTCGACTCCGAGACTTGTGTTCTCGTTGACCTCCATGGTCATAGTGTTGGATATATCCATAAGGCTGAAGCCTGCATAAGCGGAAGCAAGACCATGCTCTGTTGCATCAAGTCCTGTTATCTCCTCTTCCTCAGAAACTCTGAGCCCGAATATTGCCTTGATTATTGAAAATGCGATAAAGATCGTAATTGCTGTCCATGCAATAGTTGCGCCACAGCCTATAAGCTGCTTGCCAAGCTGTGTGAAGCCGCCTCCGTAAAAGAGACCGTCTATCTCACTCATCGGAGCTGAGCTTGTTGCGAAAAGTCCTACAGCTATAGTTCCCCAGATACCGTTAAGCATATGTACCGCAACAGCACCTACAGGATCGTCTACATGAACGACGTTATCGCAGAACCATACTCCGAATACTACAAGCACTCCGGCTACTGCTCCGATAACGATTGCACCGAAGCAATCGGTAACATCACAAGGTGCAGTGATAGCAACAAGACCTGCAAGTGAAGCGTTAAGACACATTGATACATCAGGCTTGCCGTACTTGACCCAGGTAAGCACCATGCACACTACAGTTGCAACTGCCGGTGCTACAGTAGTTGTAAGGAATACCGATCCGAGCTGTTCTACCGAGGTGCAGGCAGCTCCGTTGAAACCGTACCAACCGAGCCAGAGTATGAATACACCGAGGCAGGCGATAGGAAGGTTATGTCCCGGAAAAGCATTTACCTTAACGATCTTGCCTTCCTTATCCTTAACGAACTTTCCGATACGAGGTCCGAGCATTGCGGCTCCGATGAAGGCGCAGATACCGCCTACCATATGTATGCAGTTGGATCCTGCAAAATCATGGAAACCAAGCTGACTGAGCCAGCCGCCGCCCCATGTCCAGTGAGCCTCGACCGGATATATGATTGCTGAGATTATTGCTGAATAAACACAGTAAGAAATGAACTTTGTACGTTCTGCCATTGAACCTGATACGATAGTAGCTGTCGTAGCGCAGAATACGAGGTTAAATACAAAGTTTGAGAAATCAAAATTTGCGTAATCGGTAAAAATATCAAATCCCGGCTTACCGATAATACCGAGTATGTCCTCTCCGAGGAGAAGACCGAAACCGATCAGAATAAATACTATGGTTCCTATACAGAAATCCATCAGATTCTTCATCAGTATATTGCCTGTGTTCTTGGCACGGGTAAATCCCGCCTCACACATAGCAAAGCCTGCCTGCATCCAGAATACAAGCGCGGCACCTATAAGGAACCAGACTCCGAAGATCTGTCCGTTCACGATCTCTAAGATCTCATCCATAAAAACATCCTCCAAAACATTTTAGTAAATATTGGCGCATTTCATCCAAAAGCAATTAGTTTTAGTAAGCCCCATTGCTTCTGTCGATATGCTGATGTCTGTCATGCGACGAGAAATAATACAATGAATGTGCTTAAGGCACATCCCAACGCTGCCGCTTTGCTTATCTTTCTTCCTATATCCTTGCATGTGCGGCATGCGTATCCCCGGCTTTTATATCCTATCGTAAGAAACGTAAGATAGAAAAAGCGCCGCAGTCTTCTAAACTGCGGCGCCCTTGCCTTTTGTACTGTGATATTATCACTGTGTTTTATGCACGTCAACCAAAAATTACAGTGAATTAATGAACATAATGACGAACACAGGCTTAATTTATCTTATTTATTTCAGCTGAGCTCAAGCTTCTGAGGCAGGCTTAGCAGCTGCAACTCCGGCACGCTCAGGCTTACCCTTGATAAAGCAGTAAACAACCATCACAAGTCCTGCTGCCATTCCGATGATGTCGGACATGCCCGAAGGAAGTATGAAGAATACAGCAATAACAAGGAGGAGCAAACGCTCAAACTTGTTAAGGGTCTTATACATATATCCTGCGATACCGCCGGCAAGACACCAGGTAGCAAGCATAAGCATTATACCCGAAGTAGCGATCTCTGCAACCGTACCCTCAAGGAGAAGTGCCGGTCTGTATACGAACATGAACGGTGCGATAAACGCAACGATTGCATATGAGAATGCCTTCCATCCCGTTTTCCATGCACTCGCTCCCGCTATTCCCGCGGCAGTGAAGGAAGCAAGGCAAACCGGAGGTGTTATCTGTGCAACTACTCCGAAGTAGAAGATGAACATATTAGCTACAAGTGCTGAAATTCCAAGTCCCTGAATAGCCGATATGAACAAAGTATTTGCAATAAGGTAAGCTGCAACAGTCGGAAGAGCCATACCTAAGAGGAGGCATCCTACAGCTGCAATTATAAGTGCAAGGAAGAGGCTTGAGTTTCCGGTCTTACCGATAAGCTTGGAGATCTTAACGGCAATACCGGATCTTACTACGATACCGATCATGATTCCGCAGGCTGCTGTCGGAATAGCGATATTTGCAGACTGACGTATACCATCGATAAGTGTATCAAGCAGCTTCTTGCCTGACATACGTGTCTCCTTGGAGATCATGCTGACAACGATTGCAAGTACTGTACAATAAATGGCAGCTCTCGGAAGTGAGTAGCCCATTACTATCATAACAACAAGCACTACGATAGGAATAAGTCTGTAGAGACGCGGTACAACAGGTGTTCCCTCATAATGAACTCCGCTGTCCTTACCGATATGCTTCTTACGTGCGATAAGATGCACAAGCATGAAAGCAGAGCCAAAATATGCTATAGCAGGAATAATTGCCGCCTCGGCGATCTGCACATACTGTATACCTATGATCTCTGCCATGATGAATGCACCGGCACCCATGATAGGAGGCATGATCTGACCGCCTGTAGATGCAACAGACTCAACGGATGCAGCTTCTTCCGGAGCGTATCCGGTCTTCTTCATAAGAGGAATTGTAAATACACCGGTACTTGATACGTTTGCAACCGCAGAACCTGAGATCATTCCCATAAGTCCGGATGAGATAACCGCTGCCTTTGCAGGACCGCCGACAGTCTTATCCGAGAGCTTCATACCGCAATCGATAAGAACTCCGCCGCCTCCGCAGTTAGCAAAGAAGCATCCGAATACAAGGAAATAGAACAAAGTGTTAAGTGATGTTCCGAGCGGTGATCCGAAGATACCGTTCTCACCGAGCATAAGTGTCTCACAGAATCTGTCTAAGGTAATTCCGTCGTAATGGAAGATACCCGGTACAAACTGACCGAACCATGCATATGCCATGAAGAACAGAATAACAAAGAACAGTGAGAGGCTGACAACTCTTCGTACAGCTTCCATAATCGCTATTAAGAGCATGACCGCAACAGCAATATCCAGATTAGTGAATGGATCAACGCTGTACAAGCGATAGTTGAGCGCATCTGCATTAATAACGAAGTAATGCAGAACGAAGAGGCTCGATGCTATAAGATAGATGTCATAGATCCACCACAGCTTATTGTGGTATTTCTCTGCCATCGGGTTAAACAAAAATACTGTTACAAGTGCCAGTACCATATGAAGCGGCAGCTGGAACCATGGATCAAAAGGTTTAACAAGTTTGATATAAAGCTGGAATATAAGCCAGAATATTGATAATGCTACTATTACGCCGTAACGCCACTTCGGCATTGTGCGAAGCATCTTTGCTATCTTGGATTCCTCGTCCGGCTCATTCGCAAGAGCCTTAGCCTTCTCATCCAGAGATGCAGCTGATGTCTTTTCAGATCCCATAAAAACTCCTTGGATACTAAAAATGTCTTTCCGATTAACTTTCATGTGAGCTTCGTCCGGTTCAAAAGCTATCTCATATAATATAGATATATTCCGGGAATGTCACATTTTCAAAATGCCGGACACCGAAAGCGGCATCCGGCATTGTTTGTTTTTTAATCCATAGGAAATTGCGCCCTATGGATTAAAAACGCTCCGCGGGATGCGCACTCGCGCGAAGTAGAAAACTGTCGCAAGCGACCGCGCTCGGCGCGGGAATGTGCCAAGGCACATTCTTTTTTATTTCAATTAACTACACTCAAGACTGTTTGAACTCAAATTAGTTCATGTAACCCATTTCCTTGTAGTATCTCTCAGCACCCGGATGAAGAGCTACGCCGCCGCGCTTTGACTCTTCCCAAGCTGTTGCAGGATCCCAAGGTGAAAGTGAAGCATACTCGTTAACGAGTGCATCTCTGTTCTCGCTGAGTGTCTTTGTGATCATGTAAACTGTGTCCTCATCAAGTGATGCATTTGCGAACAGGCAGTCAGGTGATCCAGGAAGCTTAAGCTCTGTATCCTGTCCCTTGAAGCTGTTAGCCGGGATAGTGATGAGATCGAAGCCCTTCTCATTTACAAACCAGTTGCAAAGATCATCTCCCCACTGAAGGAAGGTAACATCGCAGGTTGAAGCGATCTGAGCCATTGTTGATGAGCTTGATGATGTGTGGTCGATGTAGAAATCGATCTGTCCGTCAGCAAGTGCCTCTGCGTTCTGATCTCCGCCCTGGTTGGTGATAGAACCGCCCCAGCTCTTAAGATCATCCTCGGTTACTCCGAAGTAATCAAGAAGGAGGTAAGCGCCCTCAGCATCCATTGAACCCTTTGATGAGCATCCGATACGAAGAGGAAGCTTCTTCTCGAAGATCTCCTCGATTGTTGATACGCCGTACTTGTTAAGGAAATCATTAGATACGCAGTTGATGTAAGCAACGGCTGTAAGTCCGCCGATTACTGCTGCATAACCGTCTGTAGGCTCCTTGCCGAGAGTTCCCTCTTCCATAGCCCACTTAGCCGGAGCACCGTTAACGAATGAAAGTGATACGCTCGGATCCTGGAAGATGTAAGGAGCGCCCATTCCACCCGGATAAGAAGGATCAACGTTTACTGTAGCGAATCCGCCCTTATCCTCAAGAACCTTACTCATTGCAACGATCATGTTGTATGAACCTGAACCAACCTTATCTGACCAGAAGTTCAGTGTTACGCCGCTCATGTCGATAGAGTCGCCTGACGCAGCTGCTTCTGTCTCTGCTTCTGCTGCAGCCTCAGTTGCCTCTGTCTCTGCCTCGGCAGCTGCTGTTGTTGCTGTTGTGGATGATCCGCATGCGGAGAGCATCATTGATGCTGCGAGTACAGCTGCTGTTACTTTAGCTAATGTTTTTCTCATTGCTTTCCCTCCATAAAAATGTTAAAGAACAGTTAAGAAAGTCCTATGCTGGGTTAATTGTTTGTTAAGACTTTCGTTCTTGTCTGAAGGTTAACACAATTGGAAAACATTGGCAATAGCGTGATTTTCAGCAGTTAAACACGTAAAAATCAGCATTTTCAAACATCCTACCTTTAGCTTGGAGCAATTGCATAAATCCCATGATGATTTTTGTGAATTTTGTCTGATTTTTTACTTTTTTTGTGAACTTTTTGTGAATTACTTGGAAGTTGAAAACTGCTTTTTCGGTTTTTATATAGTAATTTTGCACAAAATAATAGGCGTATATTTCTATATGCCTATTTTATTAAACAAAAGCTTGTTTTCTGTATATTAAGTTTGTAATGTAGGATGTTGACTTTCACTCAAAAAGCCTTATTTCAAGCCCTTTCATAAAGATCAGGCATTAACGAATGCCTTCATGACAAACGCAGATTATCTATCAGTCTTGTTTTTCCGATATATACCGCCAGGGCAAAGAGAGCATCTGAGCTAAGCTTTTCTACCGGCATCATCGTAAAGGCATTTACAGCTGAAACATAGTCTATACGTGCAAGCGGTTCCTGCTCTATAAGCTCGCTCATTGCCTTTGTGACAGCTTCGGCGTCATCATTCCCATCATTATAAAGCTTCTTACCAAGCTCAAGCGCATCAGAAAGTATGCCCGAAGCCTTTCTCTCTTCCGGATTCAGATAAGTGTTGCGTGAGGACATCGCAAGTCCGTCCTCCTCTCTTACTATAGGACAGCCGATTACTTCAACATCCATAGACAGGTCTCTTGCCATCTGCTTTACTATCGCAAGCTGCTGCGCATCCTTTTCTCCGAAGAACGCCATATCCGGTGTAACTATATTGAAAAGCTTATTTACTACCGTACAAACTCCTCTGAAGTGAGTAGGTCTTGTCTTTCCGCACAGCTGGCGAGGCATCTCCGACTGTATCTCTACATAGGTAGCAAATCCTTCCGGATACATCTCCTCAACGCTCGGATGGAACACAAGATCACAACCGTTCTCCTCAAGTATTCTGCAGTCACGCTCGAAATCACGCGGATATCCGGCAAGATCCTCATTCTGAGCAAACTGTGTCGGATTAAGGAATACAGAAGCAACCGTATAATCACAACGCTTTGCCGATTCCCTCACAAGGCTCGCATGCCCTGCATGCAGATATCCCATAGTAGGACAAAGCCCTACTGTATGCCCCATCATCTTCTGCTCTTTCACATACTTTCTTACTTCATTTATTGTCTCTGCGATGATCACAGCCAATCCCTCCGTTTTGACATTTTACGCCACTGTGACGCTGTTTCCTATAATATTATTCGATATGCCTGTCGGCACATTAAGAGCTATGATAACACTTTCGTCCGATTTTTGAAATGATAAATTCAGCACATATAGAAATGATTTATGAATTGACCACTTGTGGGCAAATTCATAAATCATTTCTATATGCGGACAAGGCCCAACGGGCCTCTGTACGCTTCATCGAGGAGTTGCAACGCAACTTCGAGATGCGTGCTGAATTATAATTATCGGACCTCTCGCCGCCATATCCTTAAATCATTTCATATGCGGACAAGGCCCAACGGGCCTCTGTACGCTTCATCGAGGAGTTGCAGCGCAACTTCGAGATGCGTGCTGAATTATAATTATCAGACCCCTCGCCGCCATATCCTTAAATCATTTCATATGCAGACAAGGCCCAACGGGCCTCTGTACGCTTCATCGAGGAGTTGCAGCGCAACTTCGAGATGCTGGCTAAATTTATTTTTATGGACATTTCAGCCGAGACAGTGCTATGATATTTTTATACGGAGGACGCTATGAACTATATACACAGAAATCTCGAAGACATCATAGAAGATGCAGCAACGAAACAGCCTGTCATCATGCTTTACGGACAGCGTATGAGCGGTAAAAGCACTTTGCTTAAGAATACCGGCTCCGTCTCAAGATACAATTATGTATCGCTTAGAGAGATTTCCGACAGAGCGGAGGCTGCACAAGATGCGGCTGCCTTTCTTCTGTCAAAGCGTGCCCCGCTTATTATTGATGATATACAGTATGTTCCAACGCTTATAAGTGAGCTCGCAAAGCTTATTTCATCCGATAAGCTTCGCGGTCCGTATATATTGGTAAGCTCCATGACACCGGCATTTTATTACGCCAAAGGCTATGCGGACACTGATACATCTGTAAAACAAGCTTACTTCACATTTACAGAAAACACTGAGGATAACAATTTCAAAGTCGGCAAAACCGCCCTCCAAGGTGAGGATTCAGACTCTGTCAAACAGACCGGCAACACCGAATCACTCGCAATTCCTTGTATATGCATGAACACACTTACCCAGTGCGAAATCAGCGGCGGAAGACTTACTACGTTTTCCCTAGACGAATCCAAACTCAGACGCCGTGCAGCTTCTCGCAAGAGTTTTGACGCAAGAGGCATTACAAAGCGCATGTACCGAGGCTCAATGCCTGTCTTGGTATGCGGAGACTCCAACGATAGGGCGGCTGTATATAACGAACTCCTTACTCGTATTACCGAACAGGATCTGAGGTTAATATCTGAGGCTATAGAGCCGCTGAGCTTCTATAGCTTTATTAAGTCTGCCGCAAAACAATGCGGTATGATGCTCAACATTTCCAAAACAGCAGAGGAAACCGGTCTGAATCAAAAGCAGACCAAGGATCTGTACGCAGTGTTAGAGTATCTCGGTATCGCTTTTATGCTGTATCCGTATTCCGACGGCAAGCTTACGCGTCTTGTTAAAACTCCAAAGCTTTATTTTTATGACACAGGTCTCGCAGCTTTTCTGCTTGGGATAAAGGATGCCAATGCAATAGCTCCTTATTCGGAACAGCTGTTTAACAACTATACTGTATCGGAGCTTGCAAAAAGCTTCCTTGCCGGCGGTGTTGAGCCCCGACTGTATTATTATCGCAACAAGGATGCTAAGGAGATCAATGTCATTATCGAAGAAGCCGACAGACTCATTCCGATCAATATAAATGATACCGAAATACCTGCTGCCGGGCTCTGTGAGAACTTTTCTCTTATCGATAAAGCAAGACTCCCGCACGATGCGGGAGCCCTTATCTGCATGTGCAGCAATATTGATGTTGATTCTAACGGCATTTATAAGCTGCCGCTGTGGATAATATGATCAGTCTGCGTTGCCGTACCTATCGGATTTCCAAATATCCTTACCGGATTGAAAGCGCTTAAGCTTATACATTTTCCGCTCGTAAAGTGATTTTAGGTAAGGAATGCGTATCTGACGTTCGGTTACGTCCATATTGTAAATAGAGAAATCCGGCTCCGCTTTGTCTATATCGACCACATGCCTGTTCTGCACATACTGAAGCAGCCGGATCTCCTTTTCTATGAAGGAATGTGTCCTTATATTATCGGTATTATAATTATCCAGCTCAGTAAACGGAACGTTATAAAACATCGAATTGCCGGAATCATATATCGGTGCAAACCCAAGTATTTCAAGTGTATCCGGATTTCTCATAACAGCAATATTATTCATATGCCTGTCTGTATTACTCATAAGAAAATCAGTCATTATCTGATAATCAATAAAGTCAGTAAAATCCTGTTCACTGATGCCCATATTGATGCATACGCTTTTCAATGGATAGTAATATGATTCATTCTGTCTTAACTTGACTGTCTGCAATAATTCCCATGCACTTATGCTCTCTATCTCTTCTCCGCAAAAATCATAAGACATGCACCCAAGTCCCTCGATTCCGCCATCTACTACCAGCTTGACCGGATAATATCTCGTATAATTTGTAAAGCCCTGCTGTTCATGGAGCTTTGTTGCAAACAATTCATTTATACTCTGCTGATATGACTGTCCGTAATTACCTTTGATCATATAACGCCTTCCGGCATCATCTATACACCATTTTTTCTGTAATTCTCCCTGCGATGTAGCACAATCGAATCTTGTCTTGTTTCTGATATCTACAGCTTTATCTTTGTTAATCGTTATCTCTCCGAAGGTATCCACAAAGTCATTTGTAAACAAACTGACATCTTGCCATCTGAGGTCTTCTCCTCTCGGCTTTATCCAATAGCAATCGGACAGACTCAAGGCAAGATTATTGACCAATGCACTGTCTGTTGAGATATATCCTAATTTCTGAAGAGCATTCTTCGCTCCGTGTCTTGTCTTCGGAATGGCTCTGTCTCTCCACCACTCATGGAATTTCATGTTATTCATCTGTCCGCCGATCGGAAAATGTTTCTCAGCCGACTCATTTCTCCTGACAGTACCAAGCGAACCATCCTCGGATATTTCCATAAGACATACAGGAATATCCTTATGCATCAGGTAATACTCTTTTGCTTTCTTTCTCATAAAAGCTCCTCTCCTCTGTCAGCTCCACAGGATATCTTCTTTGATATCGTATTCACAGTCCCTGTCGAATCTATTTTGTGCATCATAAAACGCTTCAAATAAATCTCTCAGATATATAGGAAGATTGTGCTTCTTTATTTTGCCAAGTTCAAATTTGACCTTAATATGATTACCATATCTATCCATAACTTCACGCTTGGTTTCATCATAATAGTAATCATTCTTGCCGTCACTTATTCGTAATAAATTATCATCAACACTTGGCAAACTCATCGCTATAAGCCTTATAACATAATCCGGAGGCGTAGCTTCATGCTGTTCCCATTTGCGCAGTGTACTTACAGGTATCTCATACAGGTCTGCAAATGCCTTCTGTGTCAATCCGGTCACTTTTCTTAATTCTCTAACGTCTTTACTCATATTACTAACCTATTTGGGTACTTTTTATATAAATGTATCCTAATTGGTTATATCTGTCAATAAAAATGCTTCGGAAGAACCTGCTGCCGGGCTCTGTGAGAACTTCCATCTTATAGATAAAGCAAGACTCCCGCATGACGCGGGAGCCCTTATCTGCATGTGCAGCAATATAAACGTTAATTCCGACAGCATTTATAAGCTGCCGCTGTGGATAATATGATCAGTCTGCGTTGCCGTTGAACAATACTTCCTCGATCGTATCGACCGCATTCCTTATGCAATCGGAACATGAACAGAGCACCTTACCTGTATCTACACCCTTAAGCTCACGACAGATAGATGCACCCGATTTCTCGACAAAGCCAAGATACAGCTTGCGGTCTATTCCGTAAGTTGAACTCTTGGTTGCAGGATGATCCACATCTCCGTCACTATTCATAAGTCCTGCAAGCATTACTGCCCCTGAGAGTGCTCCGCAGGTACCGTTCATGGTTCCCATACCTGCTCCGAAGCCCTCTGATATCTTATGCAGAGTCTCCTCATCAATATCCACCTTATCCGCAAATGCAAGCAATACTGCCTGCGCACAGTTGCTTCCGTTATTGTGAAGCTCTATTGCCTTCTGTTTTCTATCCATATTATTCCCTTTCTGTAAGTACATGCATAACTGCCTGCACATCACCAAAACTCACTCAATTCTTATATCAAGGCTAACTCAATGCACTCTTGCTCTATCTTAAAGCCTTTCTCAAGCATTATATCAAATAATCCCCATTGCTGTCTGAAAAAAGGATCTGTCTTCATTTTTTCCAGCCTTTTTCTATCATTCTCACTTAACGGTTTTCCTTCGGTATACTTTTCCGAATATGTATCACTATCCATTTTAGTCAATCCAAAAGGAATCCCTGTTTCTTCACATAATGCTTTCCAAATATAGAAGCCGCCGCAATCAATATCTCCGAAATGAATATACTCGGAATCAGGATATATTTCGTATATGTTTTTTAACAGGCTTCTTTGATATCTGTCTGCAAATCCTCCGAGATATACGCAAAGAATATCAGTTCCTATAAAGCGATGAAACGAAGTAAGATTCTCGATTGTCAGTACTTTTGTGGGAGCATTATCTCTGTGCCACTTTATTTCAGCAGCATCAATGCCTGCCATTCCTATTCCATGAGTGAATTTCTCAAGGTTTAGATCTGCATTTCCCACTCTCAAATCCCCGCTACCTTTAAGCATTATCCATGAAGGGTTCCTAAAAACTCCATACTCTTCAAGAATTTCCTCATCGCTCATATCCGAAGCCGAGCTAAGCCCGGTCACAGTCTTTGAAAATCGTCGCAATACACCGACAGCCTTAGCAATGTATTTCTCTGCAATCTTAGAATCCCTAAAAGCTTTAACAGAAAGTTCCCTTAAAAAGCATTCCTCTTTATTGCACTCAATGGCATTAAGCAGGCTGCAGACATTTTCAAATCCACGCAGATCATTTATATCAAGCTCAGCCTTTACACTTTTTCCACTATGAAGACGTTCTTCAATATATCTAAGATAGTTATTTACAGTCTCGGCTCCCAATGTACCTTCCGAACAATCTCTCACTTTTGCAATTGTTTCTTCAAGACCTTGTTCCTTTATTCTTTTGGGAATCCTGCCCAAGATTGCATATGCTCTGTCTGCTGCCTCAACATTAAGTCTGCATTGTTCAATTATATGCTTGTTGCATTTTCCCCAAACAAGCTGTATCAAACCATTTTGTTCTAGTGCTTTAAGCTGATCGTCTATGATTGCGTAAGTCGTTTTTGTCTGATCAAAATATTCCGGGATGACATTTTTGTTTAGTTTGACAGCAATAGTCAGATTACGCTGATTTTTCCCCTCATACAGACAGCTTGCTTCATATTTATCGAGCAAATGATCCAGTATTATGTCATCATAACGTTTCATTGGTAAAGTCCTCGATAAAGCTATACTTCCCTTCCGGCATAGCAAGCAGTACTTTATCTGTATATTTTCCTATGTCCTGTATCTTGCCCGGAGGCGCAGCTATTATAAGCTGCAGATGCAGATCGGGATTAGTCATAAATTCCAAAACACTGCCCATTCTCTCATCATCCATATTGTTGAAGGCTTCATCCATCATCATAAGCCCGACAGGATCTCCTCCTACGCTACTTTTGTACATCTGTATAAATGACGCGGCAACAGTGATATAAAACGGGCTCTGGGTCTCTCCTCCGCTCTTTTCCGCACTAACCTTTGAATAAAGCATATAATTTCCGTCAGGTAATATGATCTTAATGTCATAGTCCATATATGTCCTATAATCGGTGTATTGTTCAAGCAATTTATCCGTTTCGTCATCATCATTTAGAGTAAGCTTATTAAACAATTCATCTATTACTTCCCTGTGTTCGTTCATAAACACTGTTCCGAATATAGAATCTCCGCCGCCTATGTTTCTGTCATCCATTATCATTGTATAAAACTTTTTCATAGATAATTTTGGTTCATACAGAAATTCATAATGCTCTCTTGCAAATGATATCTCAGACAACGCCCTGTTAAGCTCTTTAAAATCAAGTCTCGCCTGACGGATATTCTCCTGCAGCTTTGCCAAAAACTGTTCGCGAAATTCCTCCTCTGCAGCATTTCGCGCACGATATACCTTGTCCTCGTATTCAAGTAATTTGGAATTCTTAAGCTTGTCATACTCAGCAGCAAACTCAGGATATCCGAGCAAACTGTCCGCTGCGCCGAAATCATGTGCAGATTTATAAGCCTGCATAGCACGAATCATTTCCGTCTCTGATTTTTCACGAAGCGTCTGGTTTGCTTTTCTCGTTCTCTCGTAATTCTCTTTAAGCTTCGCGGCACTTCTGTCCTTTTTTATCTTCAGATACTCCGCTTCGGCATCATTGTATTCCTCCCACAGCTTTTCCCCGAGTTCCACTGTGTACTCTGTATACCTAATCAAATCTTGTCTTAAAAATTCTGCCCTTTGCTTTTCACGATTGATGGATTCTTCCGCTTTTCCGTAATCAATATTCAGTTCAGCTATCTTATTCTCTATACAAATGATCTCTTTCTTGATTGTATCCAATTGTATGGTCTTTTGTATAATTGTTTCATTTTCTTTAAGCTTTTTAATATGCTGCTTACACTCATTAAGATTATTTTCATGCAGCCTCAGACGTTCAAGAAATTTCCAGGTATTTTTAACGGCTATATCTGCTGCAGGATCTGCAAGCTTTACTATACGATTAAGTGAATCGATCTTACTATGCAGTGTTTTGATTTCCGACTCCGACAGTCTTAATGCTTCTTCTGCAACAGCAAGCTGACGTTTGATTGCTCCCGCTCCGATATATGGTGTTTCATATATCTCGGGCTTAATTGCAGATACAACATGGTTCTGATATCTCATGCATTGCTTTGTTATAGCTGTCGGATATTTCTTAAGCTCCCGATAGCTGTCACAACAATGTACCTTGCCCAATATCATATTGATATAGCGCCTTGCCCAGATATTTTTTGAACTTACAGTCTCTGCAAGACTGCCCTTTGGTACTTCATCATATTCTTCAAGCTTCGCTGTATTGATAAGGCCTACCCCATATACAGTTTTTGCTTCCCTTAATTTATCATAGACGCTTAATGCAAGATCAAAATCATCGGGTTCGACTATAATATAGAAGCGCTGTGTATTAAGATAGCCTTCCGCCGCATTCTGCCATTCAGGATCCACTATCTCAAGCAACTCGCACAGAATACGAGCCTCCGTCTTCTTACCAAGCTTTATCAACTCATCTTGTATTCGCTGCTTAAGTTCATTTACTCCGCGCGGATAAACAAATCTGTGTGCTCTTAATTCATCTGCCTTGTGTCTGATACTCCTTAACTCTTCTTTTTTATTATTTTCTTCAACCGAAAGCTGAGCCACCTTTATTGTAGTTTCATTACGAAGCTTGGTCTTCAATTCTGCGGCGCTGTCAGCACCTATATCAATTTCCGACAGATACTCGCAGGCATCAATATTACGCAGCTTATTGATATATGCTTTAAATGCATCCATTTCATTGGCATCAACAGCAATTTCCTCATATAAAGCCACCTCGATAAGAGCATCTCCGACACTGACAGCTTCCTTGGCATTATTTTTCAGCTCTTTGACATCATTTTTCTCTTGAATTATCGCATTTTTAAGTTCATTACTACGCCGTTCGAATTCATGCAATGCCTGATATTCACTACTACTTCCAAGCTCTGATATCAGCGCATCCCTTAATTCTTCTTTTGTTTGCTTTGTCTCATTCTGTCCTGAGAGCCGCAGCTTTAAACACTCTGTCAGTTGCTCGGCATACCGCATCATCCTCTCTGCATTCTCATGCTGCTCATTGATCACGTCCTGCGTTGCTCTTGCTATATAATACTCATAGCTCTTATCAAGATTAATATATCGCTCTGTCTCTTCTTCCTTTGATCGTATCAATTCAAGTTCCGATATTCGCTTCCTTACATCCTCCAACATGCGTTCAAGCTCACGGTAGCTCCTGACATTTTCTCTTAAGGAGTCAATATTAACTTCCCTTTCATCCAATACATATGAATAGACAAATTCTTTGATATCCTTTATAGGCTTAAATGCCATTGCCTTTGGTATTAACGAGAAGAACTTATCATTAAGTCTTCCCAGTCTCGACAATATCATCTTTCTGGCTTCCCCTACTGTAGGAGACCAATTTCCTATTTCTTTATTTGTAGCCCTGAAAGCCTGTATTCCTTTTATTTGTTTACCGTTAAAGAACAGTTTATCGGATAATATCGTGTTTTCCATTAAATACCATGCGGTATTTGGTTCCTTCTCCTCTGTCTGTGAATCCATTACAACGCCTATAATAAAACTGCGCTTTCTAGATTCATCAAAAAATTCAAGCGCAATATGAGCCGATAACTCTCCGGTTCGCTCATAAGGCTTGGTTTCCTGTCCGGTCTTGCATCTTATATAACTATTTAAATTACGCTTTCCCTTTTCATGAGCCGCCTTATTGAAATTAGACTTTGAGCAGGTTATGACAAATTGTATTGCATCCAGAATTGTAGATTTACCGGCTCCGTTTTCACCCGAGAGCAGCACAGCACGTCCTAATTCAATTGTTTCATTCGGAAATCTGTGCCAATTTATCAGGCGCACCTTCTTCAGTATTTTCATCTGCCGCTCCCTTTCTGTATTTATCCAATAACTCATTTACACGTTTAATGTCATCAACTCTTACCGCCATAAGTATTGAATCATATATAACTATACGTGCATCTTCCTGTGTCAGATCTCTATCCAACAGTTCCAATATATTGTAACGTTTAAAAAGCTGCAAAGTATTACTCATCGTAGTCTTATCGATCTGTTTGTCTCGTATCCTCATGGAAATGTATTTTTCCTGAATATCGCCTATGTTTATAACAACATCTCCCAAAGACAGCTCTCGTTTTTTTTCATCATATATTACCCTCAATATCAATAGGATAATTGATTCCGCCAGCTTAAGCCTTGCATGATTATAGCCTTCTCGGTTTACAAGCTGTACTGCACCATAGTGTTCATTTATATCAAGCGAAAAGCCGAGGACATCAAGATACTGCATAAACTCAGTCTTATGGCGTATTATGAAGTAATAATCACTCTTTGTTGATGCATTTTGTTTATTAATAAAGCACATGCTCATAAGTCTATTGCACACACGTTTAAATTCTTCTATATCACGATCATGCATATCTTCAAATAAAACCATGACATCAATCCTTTCGTCTTATAAGGTAATCCCTGAATCTGTATCCCGATTTTTCTGTCATTTCTCCTGATTCAAGGTCATAACACATACTTTTACGTAAACTATAAAGCCTTATATATATCAGTTTTATAAATCCTTCGATATTACTGATATCAAGTTCCGACGCCTTCATAGCTTTTCGGTCACCTAACTGAGCCAATACATACGAGTTGATCTTATCCGGATTAATATTATTACGCAGCTTTTCTATCATACTCCGGTGCTTAAGATTCCTCTCGGCTTCATCTATTACGATCTCTGCTATTGGCTCGGGTTTAAAATCCTTTCTTCCGGCCGCAGGCGAATACAATGAATTCAAATCTATATAGCTAACCGTAAACAATTTTATCAAGCGATCAAGTTGTTCAAACTCGTACACCGTATTGTGATCTATACTAAGCTCTTGTGCCTGTTCACCGATAAATCCGATAATATTCTTTAACTGTCCCCGTATGTCGTCACTGCTTGACAACAGAAATCTTGCTCTGTTTATAGCCGCACGTTGATATTTCATATTTTTCTTATTAATGTCTTCAATTATCTGATCCATCTTTCTGAATGCATCCACAACATTATGAAGCATTGTAAGTGTAAGTTCTCTTGCCTCCTGCAGAGGTATTTCTTTAATTTCGGCTATCTGTTCTGTGGCCCTATCAAGGTATTTTCCGCTTCTTGAGAATGATTCCAGCTTTTCTATTATTTCCGGTCTGAATCTCGCAACATTATCCGATGTCATTAAACGATGATATGCTTTATCTATGATATTAGTATAATAATCATTAAGCAATGCATCCAAAATCTCTGCAACATTACTGTACCGAGTCAGTGAGTCTATATACTTTTTTATATTTGCATTAAGACTCTTAAGCCCTGCTATCAACGCTTCAGTATTTTCAACAATCTGAAGCAGCCCTATCCCCGCTTGCTCGCTTCCGGCTTTAACAAGATTATAGATAGTATATACATATGCTTGGTACTCAGGATGGTCTTTTTCTTCAAGTGAACTCAACGAACGGATTATTGATATTGCATAGTCTCTGAAATTAACCCGCTGTACATAGCTCATATCGGTATCTGTATATATCCAGCCCCAACGCTCCAGCTGTCTGAGCATTAAATTAGCCTTATCCCTCGGTGACATTATCCCGGTCTTCAAAATCTTAGAATCAGATACATCAATATCCTCCGAATCATCGCCTATATCAGCAGATAAATCCGATTCGAAATAATACTGTAGTTCATCTACCAGATAATTTCTCTCTATACCAAAACTAAGTTCCGAATTGGTTATACGAAACAATATGCATATACATTCCCAATATACAATTTTACTCTTTGCCGCAAGCGGATGAAAAAAACTATCCGGAACAATATCGAACAGCATAGCAAACTACCTCTTGAATTTGAAACATCTCGTTAATGCTTCAATGCAAATATATCCTTTGTCATAATAATTTGATATTATCATAATTCATTGCTACTAAGCTACTTCACAATAAGCACTATTTCAAAATTACGACATATAAATTTGACATTGCTGCACAATAATACGCAGCGCCCTTTTTCAAAGCGCTGCGTATTACATTTTTCATGTTGTGTTGCTGCTCAAAACGTCATTTCCATGCCGCAGTACATAGGATGAAGTATATCTCCAAGCTCCTCCTCTAAGATCGCGTACGCCTCGTCTCCCGTACAATGTCCTGTACAGACATAGCGAAGTCCGTGCTCCTTAAGAGCTCTTCCGACACTTCGCACCTCATCCTCCGTCTTATTGTATAAATGAAATCCTCCTATCAAGGCATAGATATCCTTACCCGGCAGAGTCTCCTCAACTTCCCTTAATATATTCATCGTTCCGCCATGACAGCAGCTGTTAAATATCACAAGTCCCTTTTCTGTCTCAACAACAAGGCTCTGCTCATGTGCAAAATCATCGGGTCTGTATCCATCATCTGTCTTGAGAAACATATTCTCTCTGACTCCGATACTCTCCAAGCCCGGTGTCTTATGAGGAATCAGATAGATGCCCGGTGCAAGCTCCACATCTCCCTCCGCAAGTACCACTCTGTCTGCATACTCGGTCAAGATTTCCTCAGGAATACCGATATATTGGTACTCACCTTCCTCATAGGAATAGCAGTTTGCGGCAGCTGGCTTACGAAGATAGAACTTCGCCTTGTCGTTAACTTTAAAAAAGTCCGGAATACCGGTAGAGTGATCGTCATGTGCATGAGACAAAACACCCACATCTATCTTCTTCAGATCCTTTCCGAGCTCTTTTGCATTTTCAATACATAATGCCGAGGCACCTGTATCCAGGAGAATATTGAGAACATCAGTCTCAATATACACACTTAAGCCCCATTCTCCTTCAAGCGTCTCGGTTCCGTTATTATCCACAAGGAATACCGCTTTCATTGTCCAATCCTCCGGATTATAGCTTTCAAATTTCATGCTTTAAATTAATATTAATTAAACTCTGATTCTGTCATTACTGCACGATCGGTATTATATTTAATAAGAGGTGGAAACAACCGCCTCTTATTAAAATATTATTATTAATCCATCAATGTTATTCCATGCTCCGATGCAATTTGTCTTACATATTCCGGAGACACATCAAACAAGGCAACAGCAATGTCGGTATGCGGATTTTTGCGTAGAACCTTAGCGATGGTAAATGATTCACCTTCAGCCGTATCATCTTTTTTGAGGCAGCAGTCTTTGTTGAATATCATTTCAATGCTATTTTGTGCTCATTAGCCACCTTTAAAACGTAGTCGACAGAAAGCCCAAGGATTTCAGATACCTTGAACGCATCAGGAAGTTTCTCTAAAGCGTTCACAATTAAGCCTTCACGGCCTTCATTTATTCCTTCAGCCTTACCT
>JAUNWP010000007.1:0-5031 GCA_030540255.1 Eubacteriales bacterium
TTAAGAGTAACGCTTACCTGTACCTGTCCCTGATCTATATCAGGCATAAGCTTCATACCAAGCTGTGATGCACAAAGCACAGCAACAGCAAGCAATCCCGCGGTAACAGCTACAGTCTTCTTCTTATTACTCAGTATCTTCCTCTCTAAGCTGCGGTATCCGTCCTGCATTCTTCGGATAGGCTTATATACAGGAGCCTTCTCCTTTTCCTCCGGCTTATAGAATACAAAGCAAAGAGGAACTACAGCCATGGCGGATATCAGGGATGCTACCATACTGAATACGATAGTCATGCCGAGCGGTGCAAAGAACTGTCCCGACAATCCGCTCAAGAAGCCTATAGGCAGGAATACAACGCAGGTCGTTATTGTCGAACCCAGTACACTGCCCGCAACGCTTGCCGTACCGTTTATTGCATTTCTTATATAACCCTGTCTTGAGGTGTCCGGATCAATCTCCATCGCTCTGAAGCAGGCTTCAAGCACAACTATGGAGTTATCGACCATCATTCCGACGGCAAGTACCATGGATCCTAAAGTGATAACATTGAGCGAATATCCCATCTGTCCCATCATGACCAGTGCCGACAGTATAGATAAGGGGATGGAAGTTCCGACAATGAGTGATGCCTTCATATCTCCGTAGAAGAGATAGAGCACTATGGTCGAAAGTATAATGGCAACGATCATAGTCTCGAATACCGAAGTAAGCGAGCTGTTTATTTCATCCGCAGAATCATTGACTATAGTGTATTCAAAATTAGGATCTTTTGCCTTGATCTTGTCAAAAGCCTTAATGGCTGACTTTGAAACAGCCGATGCCGAATACTGCTGATTCTTATTTATGGCAAGGATGACCGCATCCGTTCCGTTGTAACGGCCTATATCCGTGAGCTCATCATTGGTTCTCGAAACCTCGGCAATATCCTCAAGATATATTATGTTGCCGTTACCGTAGCTAATAGGTATGCGCTTAAGCTCATCAACTGTCTTGTACTCCACTCCGAGCGAGATATTCATCTCGGTGTTTCCTACATCCGTTGTTCCTGCAGGTATTGAAAATGATGCAGCTCCGACTATCTGAGCCACACTTGACATATCAAGATGAAGCTGCGAGAGCTTCTCCGGATCAAGCTTAACTCTTACATATTCCTGCTGACCTCCGTAGATATCTACGGAAGCGACTGAGCTTATCTTCTCAAGCTCCGGGGATATTGTATTTTCAGCATAGTTATAAAGGTTGTTGATCTCAGGGTTATTGATGCATACATACATGGATGCCATTTCATTGACATTCATCTCTATGATATTAGGTTCATCTGCATCCTCCGGAAGGGATGATGCTACGGAATCAAGCTTCTTTCTGAGCTCTGTATATGCATTGTTCATATCCGTGCCGTATTCATACTGCAGCAGGATCATTGAATAGTTTTCGTTGGAGGTACCCTGTACCGTATCCACACCCGAAAGTGTGCTTATCTCATCCTCTATCTCTCTGGTAATAAGCTTATCGATATCCTCGGGGCTTGCTCCCGGATATGTGGTCGTAACAACAAGCATGGGCATATTGATATCCGGAGTAAGCTCAAGCTTCATACCGAAGATACTCATTAACCCGAAGAAAATGAGTGAAATTACACAGAGTACGGCAGTAACGGGTCTCTTAAGGACAAATTTAGTCAAATTGATCATCTTGTTTTACGCCTCCGGAAGAACCTGTACCTGTGCGCCTTCATAAAGCTGCGAGGTCCAAGTGATAATGATGAGACTGTCTGCATCTATCCCGCTTACTATCTCCGTAAGCTCACTGTTTGAAAGTCCTGTCTCAACCTCGGTCTTATGTACGGTGCCGGCTCTGTTTCCTTCGGCTATGGTGCTACCCTCTGCAAGCTCAGCATCCTCATCATTGTAGCTTAAGGTATATACATATGTCTTTCCGCCGTCATAAGCTATGGCATTGGTATCTACCGTAATGACTCCCTTATGCTCCTCCTCCACAAACTCAAGCTTTATGCTCGATCCGTTTGGAATGTCATTATGCTTTGAAAATGCCGCCTCGATCTGATAGAGACCCGTTCCTGCAGACGGAAGTGTGGATACGCTTGTAACATTTGCAGCATACTCACTTCCCTGCTTTTTGACAGTTACCGGAGTTCCCGGCTTAAAGGAAGCCAAAAGTCTGTCTGTCACATTGAACTGTATCTTATTCTCACCCTCAGAGGAGATAACACAAACTTGCGAACCGGCTGCGGCAAGTCCGTTTATGCTCATATTTGAAGATTCTACAGTACCGGTTACAGGTGCCGTGACTGTAGAGAATTCCACCTGTGTATTGTACTGAAGCTCGGCTCCTTCTTTCTGAAGCTTTGCAGCATCATATGCCGCACTTGCCTGATCATAGCCATTCTTGGTCTGCTCATAGCTCTGTCTGGAAATGTCCCCCGTCTGAAGAAGTGCCGACATTCTGTCAAGATTGGTCTTGGCAAGCGCAACGGCATCGGAAGTTGTCTGCAGCTGAACATTTGCCTGATCAAGCTGTATCTTGGCAGCATCAACAGCCTTGCTGTTATCTATGGTGCAGATCGGATCGCCCTCATTTACAGTATCGCCAACCGAAACGAAGATCTCTGTAATCTCACCCGATGCCTTAGGCATAACATAATAAACATCCCCCGGCATAACAGTTCCTATAAGACTCGTATCAACACTTACGTCGCCCTTTTCGGCATGGCCTACCGATACGGTTGAAAGCGGGTCTATCTCTATCTTCTCCTTCGAGAACAGTATCCTCTTTGCAGCAAGCAAAGCAATTATCACGAGAAGTACCGTTATTGCTATGCGAACCGGTGTGAGCTTCTTACCGTTTCCGGACTTACTTAACATTGCTGACTTAGCTTCGGAATCACCGGACTCACTGCCTTCCGTTCCGTTGATATTGGTTTCTTTTCTAAATTTCATTTTCTTGTTCCTCTTGCGACAAATTACTGCTATTATGTCAATTTTGCGAATAATTTATATCCTTTATTCATTAACGCTAAATGAAAACGATCCGTGAACTCCGTAAATTTTTCGTTAATATGAAAATTCATACATTCCCGCAAACTCTCACAACTTGGCTAAAGCACAGCATACTCCTTTTCAAAAAACAAAAAGAGCGGTTCATATCCTTAGATACGTTCCGCTCATTATCTATGCGCCTTAACCGGGGCATATCAAAAGTCCTTATTGATCTTATCCAAAACAGTTTCTTCCTGATTCTTAATATGTTTCTCGACTACCTTCAGGCCTGCGGCGTAATCTCTGTTTATAAAAGAATCATATATCTGTCTGTGTTCCTCTATCAAAGATGTTCTTGTAGAGATATCCTTGGAGTACTCCATACGATATCTGTACATATTCTCCTTAAGAGTCTGAAGAAGCTCAGAAAGCTTATCATTATTTGCAGCATCATATATGGCAAAATGGAAAGCTTCATCTGCCTCTGTTATCTTGATCAGATCGCCTTCCTTGACTGCATCCTCAAATGCCTGCTCGGCACGTTCCATTGCTTCCTTATCTTTATTCTTAAAGTTCTTGAATGCGCACTCATAAGCCATCTTCTCAAGTGTCATCCTTACCTGAAGCACATCTGTAAGCATCTTCTGCGAGATACCCGCAACTATAGCACCCTTTCTCGGAACCAAAGTAACAAGACCTTCATCGGAAAGCTTCTTGATAGCCTCTCTGATAGGAGTACGGCTGACGCCCATCTTCTCCGCAAGCTGTATCTCCATGAGACGCTCGCCCGGGTTAAGCTCGCCCTTAAGTATAGCCTGTCTGAGTGTAACAAAAACAAGCTCTCTGAGCGGCATATATTCATCTCTGATTACTGTAAATTCGGAACTCATAAATTTACCTCGCTTTGTATATATCGTACTGAAAAAAATACAAAAACACAAGTTGGCAACTTATATAAAATCCGTTTCTAAGACGTTGAACAATTTGTGCGAATAGTCAGTTTTTTCAATTTTCAGTTTTGCTTCATGCATTTTTTCTCTGTCCGCAAACAATCCGTACACTACAGACCCGCTTCCGGTCATTGCACTCGCTCCCGCACCGAATATAATCAGGTCTTTCTTTATCCTGTCAATGATATTTATATCTTCACGTACCGGAAGCTCCAATACATTAGCCACTCTCTCATACACTAAAGTACAATCACCGCTTTCCAAGGCTTCAATAAGTCCGTTTGTATCGGGATGTACCACTTTTGCGCCTTCGGCAATAAGCCTGTCATATGCAGAGTATACCTTAGGCGTAGACATGCCCTCTTTAGGCTTAACAAGTAAAGCATGCAGATAACACTTATTGTCTATGGGAGTAAGCACATCTCCGATACCCTCGGCAAGTGCTGTGCCTCCCATAATGCAGTATGGTATATCGGCTCCAAGCTTGACTCCAAGTTCCATCAGCTGCTTTGCACTTAGCCCAAGTTCAAACAGCTCATTCATACCCTTCAGTACCGCAGCAGCATCTGCAGAGCCACCCGCAAGCCCCGCTTCCGAAGGTATACGCTTATACAGTTTCATGCTGACTCCACGCTTAATACCGAAACGTTCCCGCATAAGCTCCGCAGCCCTGCACATAAGATTGGAGCTATCCGCCGGTATCTCCCCGGCAGCCTCACCACGCTCGTCAACAATAGTCAGTTCAACGCTCCCGTTATCATTTATAATAAGCTCAACATCATCATGCAAAGACACAGACTGCATAAGCATCCTAAGCTCATGATAACCGTTATCCCTGACCCCGATAATATCAAGACTCAGATTAATTTTTGCAAAAGCCTTCATGTTCATATTCTGTTCATATCTCATATAAAAATCTTTAACTTTTAAAACACAGTTTCGTAACGCATCACAATTATATTATAAGCATACAAAGCAGAGAACAGTAAAAACAAGTTGTTACTGCATGTAAATAATTTTTTTCATAATGCTTGCCCCGTCGATACGCAACATCGCACGGGGCTTCTCCCTTTTTATAAGCAAAT
>JAUNWP010000007.1:5131-12067 GCA_030540255.1 Eubacteriales bacterium
CTTGCCCCGTCGATACGCAACATCGCACGGGGCTTCTCCCTTTTTATAAGCAAATTATACGCAGTGTATAAGCATACGGACAGGCTCTTTCTGCTTGCAGAAAAAAGCCTGTTCGTTGCTTATAGAATTGCGAAGCAATTCAGCGATAAAATGCGAAGCGTTTTGTCGCGTTGCACTGCGTATCCGACGATCGCAAGCTAAGCTAAATCGACGAACGCGAAGCGTTTGGAGATTGCTTAGCTTTTTTGTTGCTCGCGGAAAGAAGTATTCCTGATTTTTGACAACGGGCTCTGCCCGTGTTGTTCAATTCGCGCAGCGAAGGGAAAAGCGTGGCTCTCACCACGCTTTTTCTCATTTATACACTCTTCCGACATCAGCGACATCATATATAGCTATATAACTGCTGCCCTCGGTATAAGCTCTCATTATAGTCTTCATATTTTCCTCATCAACTGCGATACAGCCGTGAGTATTCTCATTATTGACCATGCAATGAATGAATATCGCCGATCCTCTGTGAGGCGTACCCTCATAGTTATACCCGGTATCTATGCAGTAATTGTAATAAGCACCGTAATTAACTATATGCTCAGATGCAGACCGGCTGAAATCCGTATAAGTTCCGGTTGAAACAAGCTTATTGTAAAGCTTTGACCCCGAATCTCCGTTCCAGTAATATGTGCCGTCGACTTGTTTATAATTGACAGGAAATCCTTCCTCTGCAGCCTTATTACCAAACGGCGTATTCATCATAAAGACTCCTATAGGAGTCTTATTATCTCCTTCTCTCGTCTTTCCGAGTCCTGCTTTTCCGTACTTTGCTCTGCATTCGAGACTCTTTGTCCAATAGCTTCGTCCGTCCGAAGTGTTATTCTTCTTAAGCAGACTAAGTGTTCCTGTATCTGAATCAACCGCACCGGCAAGAGTAATAAGAGTATCAGCATTATCCGGAACATTAAGCTTATCCAGCTCAAGATTCCCTACAGCAGTAACGGCATCACCGGGAAGATCATTATGTCTCTCCTCTGTCTTGGCATCTGCCGAACCCGGTCCGGTCTTACTTCCTGCTTCGATGCTCGTCACGTACTTTCCGTTAACTATAATTCCTGTCTTATTGTCGGCTGCCGCAAAAGCATTAAGGCTCATTCCCAAAGCTGTCACAGCAGCAATCGCCGCAAGAGCATATTTCTTCATAAGATCACTCCTCTGAGCTCTTTCTGATATTGGTATCAAGCAGCTTGTTATAGCCTACCCAACCGTCTTCATTCTGAGCTGCCTTGCTGTTTAAAGCCTCATACATAGTCTCTACCTTGGCATCCATATTGTCCGCAAAGCTGAGTATCATAGCCTCTATCAAAGCAGGCTTCTTTGGTGATCCGTACTCAAGCTCTCCGTGATGCGAGAGTATCAGGTGCAGCAGCTCTGCCGCAAGCTTCTTTGGAAAATGCGGTATCTTCATTATGCGCCCACTGACCATCTGATATCCTATAACTATATGTCCTATAAGCTGTCCTGCATCGGTATAATCATTTGCCGGGAAAGGAGAAAGCTCGTTAAGCTTTCCGATATCATGCAGTATGGCTCCTGTAAGCAGCAGATCTCTGTTTACAAACGGATAATGCTTAGCGGCATCATTACAGATCCCTGCAACACTTAAGGTGTGCTGCAAAAGCCCTCCGATGAAACCGTGATGGATCGATTTTGCCGCACTGTGGGCAGCAAAGCTCTTCATAAATGCTTCGTCCTTAAAAAAGCTCTTTAACAGCTCCGAAAGATACTGATTTTGTACACTGTCGATAAGCTCATTGAGCGAAGCCTTCATCTCGTCGATATTACAGCCTGTCACCGGGAAATAATCACTCTGATCGTAATTGCCCTCCTCAGCCTTGAATATCATATTGATATTAAGCTGCTTATTGCCGTTAAACACTGTAACATTACCGTCAACGGTAACGAAATCCATCGGCTCGAATTCTCCGATGCCCGGACTGTCAGGATCCCAGATCTTCGCATCTATCTGTCCTGTCTTATCCTGAAGTATCACATTGGCATATTCCTTACCGTTGCGCGTAACCGCCATATTCTTGGTCTTGCACAGATATACGTCATGTACACGCATACCCTCATTCAAACTTTCTATATATCGCATCAGTTCCTCCGTCCGATCATACACCGGCTTTTGCTATACTTATACATCCGGCTGCGGCACAAATTACCCGTTTTCTTAAGAATGCGCCTTGGCACTTTCTCCCGACCGGCAAAGCTTACGGCGCCGTCAGAATTTTCTCCACGTCTCTTTGCTGAACAATCCCAGTATAGGCAATATCTCAAGTCTTCCTATCAGCATATCCGCACTCAATATAAGCTTGGAATAATCCGAGAATGGTGCAAAATTACCCATGCTTCCGTTAAAGCCTATGCCGGGACCTATATTGTTAAAGGTTGCTATAACTGCGGTAACTGTAGACATGGCATCCTTGCCCTCCGGCATTATCAAGATCACAGAGAAGATCATGACTCCAAGATAGGCGAAAGTATATACGCCTGTGCTCCTTATAAGATTTTCATCTATAGGCTTGCCGTCGATATGCACTTTTCTTACTCTGTCCGGACAAAGCTGTACGGATATGTCTCTTGCAAAGGCCTTAGCCATAAGCAGGACTCTCGATACCTTGTATCCGCCTCCCGTAGATCCCGCACATGCTCCGCACAGCATCAATATGATTATCGCACATTGTGACAATCTCGGCCAGTTATTGATATCATCGGTTGCATATCCCGTTGTTGTCATTATAGAGCTTACGTGAAATGCCGCATTTTGTACAGACAGCAACGGGTGTTCGAATCCGCTCTGCTTCATCAGATTTACCGATATCATTACGACGGCAATAAAAGCGATTGCAAAATAGAGTCTGACCTCCTCCATCTTAAACGCCTGAGTCGCCTTCCTGACCATAATGAAAAAGAAGAAGTTGAAATTGATCCCGAAGGTAAACATTGCGACAGTTATTGCGATCTGCTGGGCTATGGTATAGCTTGCACAGCTGTCGTTCAGCACACCGAAGCCTCCGGTACCTGCTGCTCCGAAAGTCATGCATACAGCATCAAAAAACGGCATTTTCAGTATCAGCAATACTATCAATGTCACGATCGTAAGCAAAGTATAGATAAAATAAAGCAGTCTCGCAGTATCTCCCGCCTTTGGAACAAGCTTTGACACAACGGGACCGGGGCTCTCCGCCTTCATAAGGTTCATCTGAGAGCCGCCCTTGAATTTGACTATCGCCGACATAAATACAAGTATACCCATACCGCCTATCCAATGCGTAAAGCTGCGCCAAAGCAGTATGCTCTTAGGTACCGCTTCCACATCGGTAAGTATTGTAGACCCTGTGGTCGTAAAGCCCGATACGGTCTCGAAGAAGGCATCCACTGGCGAGCTTACCACTCCGCCTATAAGATACGGCAGCATACCGCACAGAGACAAGGCTATCCAGGTAAGTCCGGTTGCAACAAGTCCCTCCTTGGATTGGAGCTTGTTTTCCTTGTCTGTGATCCGCATAAGCAGACTTCCCGCTACGAAGCATATAGCTATAGGTATCGTAAACGGCATAAGACTCTCATTATAGAGCACAGCAAACAGAAGCGGTAATATAAGCAAGACCGCTTCCAAAGAGAGTGCAGCTCCTATTATTTTTGCTATCAGCAGCAGATTCAAACTTCTACTTTCCTCTTATTTCTTTGCAACGATATCATCCAGCGACTGAACCGATTTATCGGTCGTTACCACTATTACGGAATCATTTGCCCTTATCATATTATTTCCGCTCGGGATAACGAACTCTCCGCCTCTGATAAGTCCGGCAATGATAAGGTTTTTCTTGAGATTCAACTTGGCAAACGGAACATTGAGATACTTATAATCCGTACCGGCCTTATACTCTCCTATCTCAATACGGTTATCAAGATAGCGGAACAAGGTTGCCACATTTCTGCCTGCTCCCGCACTTCTTGCTCTTACATACTGGGCAATAATATCCGCACACATTACCTTTGGGAATACTACGGAATCAAGGGAAAGGACCTGTATAAGATCGCTCATATCGGTCCTTGTTACCTTGGTCACTATCTTTGCCTTAGTATTCATTCTGGCATAGTTTGCGATTACTATGTTTTCCTCATCTATTCCCGTAAGCGGCACAAAAGCATCTGTTACGGATATTCCGTGCTTGTTTAAGAATTTTCTGTCTGTTCCGTCTCCCTTGATGACCTCACAGTTTTCGAATCTCTCCGAGAACTCTATGCACTTTTGTTCATTCTGCTCTATAAGTCTTACACTTCTGCCTCTCTCGAGCAGCTTCTCGATAAGATAATACGATATTGTACCGCCGCCTACTATCATTATCTTTTCGGCCGGAGTATTCTGTACACCCTCTGCCTTGATAAATGCTCTGATATCACTTCTGGTAGCGACCATTGTAATATCGTCACCCTCTTGAACAACATAATCACCTGACGGAATAATGACCTGGTCACCTCTTACGGCAGCACATACAAGTGCTCTGATATTAGGCTCATCCATACGTATCTGCTGGAGACTCTTGCCGACCATCCTGTAGTCCTTGGTGATATGCATTGTGGATATGGCAACGTTTGTGCCCTCAAATACATCAAGACGGCTGAGCGCCGGAAACTGCAGTATATTATAGATCTCGGTAGCCGCAATATATTCCGGATTAATTATACGCGACAAGCCGAGCTTTGCCTTAAAGAAGTCTGTCTGTCTCGAATACAGAGGGTTTCTTACACGTGCTATGGTCTCACATTTTGAAAACTGCTTTGCAATAAGGCAGGAAAGGAGATTGATTTCATCCGAGGTACTTACCGCAATAAAAATGTCAGCGGTATCGACCCCCGCCTCCTTAAGCAGCTCAAGGTTTCCTCCGTTGCCGAGTATGGTCATAACATCGAGATCCTCAGAGATGTTATCGAGTGATTTCTGTGAATTGTCTATAATGGATACATTATGTCCGTCGTTTACCAAGGTCCTTGCAAGCTCACTTCCGACCTTGCCGCAGCCGACTATAACCGCATTCATATTGAATAACCTCCGTTTTATTTAGGCATACACACCCTATATATCAAAGATGTTGTATCAAAAAATGTTTTGCCGCATCTGATACCGTATCGCTATACACTTTGATCCAGATATCAAATCAAACCATAAATCCCGAATCTGTCAGAACCTGCGCCATGCCTGTCTGCTGAATAACGCCAGTATAGGGAATATCTCAAGACGTCCTATCAGCATATCGGCACTCATGACCAATTTTCCGAAATTCGAAAACTCCGAATAATTACCGAAAGATCCGTTGCTTCCTATACCCGGTCCGATATTGTTGAAAGTTGCCATTACCGCCGTAAATGTTGACCCCCAGTCCTTGCCGTCGATACTGAGCAGCAAAGTCGAGATAATAACTACCATAAAATAGACGAAGGTATACACTCCTACGGCACGGATCACCTTTTCTTCAACGACCTTGCCGTCGATATGTACCTTCTTGATCATATCCGGATGAAGCTGTACCGAAATATCTCTGCAGGTTGCCTTGATCATAATAAGCAGTCTCGATATCTTAAAACCACATGAAGTCGAGCCTGCACATGCTCCGCAAAACATAAGAAAGACTATAACAGCCTTGGAAATGCCGGGCCAGTAATTAATGTCATCCACCGCAAAGCCGGTACTGGTCATGATGGATACTACATTAAAGAGTGCATTATGTACAGTCAAAATTGGCTTACTATGATCTATATTAAGCATCAGATCTATGGAAATGATGCCGGCGGCACCAAGGGCAATAAGTGTATAGAGCCATATCTCTTCCATACGGAATGCCTGCTTAAACTTACGAAGAAGCAGCAGGAAATAAAAGTTAAAGTTTGCTCCGAAGGCAAACATTGCTATGCCCAGTGCCAGCTGCTGTTCATATGTATATGAAGCACAGCTCGAATTAAGCGGCATAAATCCTCCTGTACCCGCCGCACTGAAGGTTGCGCATACGGCATCATACACAGGCATTTTCAGAATAAGCAGAACAATAAAGGTGATCACCGTCATGCCGATATAAATGCCGTACAGTATCTTTGCCGTATCTCTTGCTCTCGGAACAAGCTTGGATACCACGGCTCCGGATATCTCCGCCTTAATGAGATTCATCTGTGATCCGCTTGAAAAACGCACAAATACGGACATGAATACCAATACTCCCATTCCGCCTATCCAGTGCATAAAACAACGCCAGATATTAAGACTCTTCGGCAGTGCTTCTATATTCTTAAGTATTGTGGCTCCTGTTGTAGTAAAACCGGATACGGTCTCAAAGAAAGCGTCAAAGCCGCTGTCGACCACCTGAAACAACAGAAACGGCAGCATGCCTATAAGCGAGAGTACTATCCATGTAAGTCCCGCCGAAACGAATCCCTCCTTGGCTTTGACCTTATGCTCACCCTGTGACACTATCCACAGCACCAGTCCGATACAAAATCCAAGAAAAGCGGATATAAGATAGGGCATGACATTTTCACCGTAATAAGCCGCAAATAAAAGCGGTACCATCATCA
The DNA here is from genome assembly GCA_030540255.1 of Eubacteriales bacterium. Lineage (GTDB taxonomy): Bacteria > Bacillota > Clostridia > Lachnospirales > Lachnospiraceae > Avilachnospira. The sequence goes on from JAUNWP010000007.1 coordinate 11,756, forward strand.
GTCCCGCTTCCACATTCAGAGCAACTCCTATTATCTTGGCTATAACAAACAGATTCACCTTTGTCCCCGTCTATACGCTTTCATATGCGAAAAATCATTGCATTTTGTTTTGTGCATTGGATTATACCATCTTGTGATACTTTTGTATACAAACTCGGATGTTTATTAACTTTTTTGTGATAACATCCCATGTTGTACCTAAAAATTTATTATTTCGTATAATACAGCAAGAGACCGCCGAAACGGCGATCTCCTGGTATATACAAATAATATATATGATTATCTCTTTGAGAACTGCGGAGCCTTACGAGC
>JAUNWP010000007.1:12167-16610 GCA_030540255.1 Eubacteriales bacterium
TATATACAAATAATATATATGATTATCTCTTTGAGAACTGCGGAGCCTTACGAGCCTTCTTGAGACCGTACTTCTTACGCTCCTTCATACGTGAATCTCTTGTAAGGAATCCTTCCTTCTTGAGTACCGGTCTGTTCTCCTCATCCTCGTGAAGAAGAGCACGTGAGATACCGTGTCTGATAGCGCCTGCCTGACCTGCGATTCCGCCGCCGTGAACATTAGCCTTAACATCGAACTTACCCTCAGCGCCGATAGCAGCGAATGGCTGACGAACGATAACCTTGAGTGTCTCAAGTCCGAAGTACTCCTCGATATCCTTACCGTTTATTGTGATCTTTCCGGTTCCCGGAGTAACATATACTCTTGCGATTGACTTTTTTCTACGACCTGTGCCGTAATACTGTGTTGATGCCATTTATACTTCCTCCCACCGATTAAAATGTAAGCTCTTCCGGCTTCTGTGCCTGATGCTTATGATCCGGTCCGCAGTAAACAAATAACTTCTTGTACATTGCATTTCCGAGTGCTCCGGTAGGAAGCATTCCCTTAACTGCATGCTCGATTACCTGCTCAGGATGCTTCTCAAGCATCTGTGCAAGTGTAAGAGTCTTTGTTCCGCCGATGTACTTGGAATGGCTGAAGTATGTCTTCTGGTTCATCTTCTTGCCTGTTACCTTGAACTTCTCAGCGTTTACTACGATTACATAATCACCTGTGTCAAGGAACGGTGTGTAAGTAGGCTTATGCTTTCCTCTTAATACCTTAGCCACTTCTGAAGCAAGGCGTCCAAGAGTCTTATCTGTTGCGTCAACAACGTACCACTTTCTCTCAATGGTAGCCGGTGTAGCCACATAACTTTTCATGGTTACCCTCCTAATATAAAATAATTTTATTAGTTTAATGCTTCATGCCGGGGCTAATGGTTTCAGCATTAAAAAATTGCCGTTTCTATGAAACAGCCCTTGTATTATACGTTTCGAGCCGTTCCGTGTCAAGCCGAATTTGGACTTTTTACTAAGTATTATAGTTAATTCCTACTAATGTAAGCCCTCTTGCTTCCGCTGTCGGCCCGGCTTTGGTTCGATCATGTGCATCAAGTGCCGTCTTTACCCTCTCAGGCTCCCATAAGCCGGTTCCTACATTCATTAAAGTTCCCGCAATAATACGCACCATATTATACAGAAAACCGTTTCCGGTGATCCGTATGATCACGTTCGTATTAGCCGGCCCGAAGCTCTCAGATTCATTCCGCAGCTGTGAAGCAATCTCTATAGAGTATATGTTTCTTACCGCACTGCCGCCTTCCTTAAGTATCTGAGAGGAAGGATTGGCAAAGGAAGTAAAATCATGCTCCCCTATAAGATGGGCTGCCGCCTCACGCATCGGTCCTATATCCGGTACACGCCTGGAAAAGGATGTGTACAGACGCTGCTTCGGATCTTCAACTCTGCCGCAGTCAAAACTGTACTCATAGGTCTTGATGCAGTCACATTTACGTGGATGCCATTCGGCAGGCACCTCTTCAGATTCGACCACCCTAATATCTTCCGGAAGAAAGCTGACTATTGCAAGCGGAAATCTGTCAGCAGGTATACTTGAAGCCGTATCGAATACTGCGACATTGCCATAAGCGTGTACTCCGCTGTCGGTACGGCTCGCCCCTATCACCTCTATATGTTCTCCCGTAAGTTCACCGAGCGCCCTGTTAAGTTCTCCTTCAATGGTAGGAAGCTCCGGCTGTACCTGAAAGCCGCAATAGTTTGTTCCGTCATATGCAATTGTAAGTTTGATTCTGCGCATGTCGTATTTTTAAGCTTTTTTGAAATACTTAAGTATTGCCTCTGTTGCTTCTTCTATGGTAGATATGTCTGTCGGTATATCTATGCCTGCCGCATTTAGTTCATGGGCTATCTTCGTTATCTCCGGAATTGAGAGACCGAAACTCATAAGCTCTTTGCTGTGCTTAAATACTTCCTTAGGAGTATCGTAAAATTTGAGCTCGGCATTATTCATAACGAGTATCTTGTCCGCATATTCCGCAACATCATCCATACTGTGAGAAACAAGCACTACTGTTATGCCTCTCTCATCATGAAGTTTTTTAACAAGATCAAGCATTTCCTGCCTTGCCTGAGGATCCAGTCCCGCAGTAGGTTCATCAAGCACAAGCACTTCCGGTTCCATAGCCAGTATGCCCGCAAGTGCTGCGCGACGTTTTTCGCCTCCCGAGAGTTCAAAAGGACTTCTTCCGTAATAGCTTTCATCGAGTCCAAGTGAATTCAAAGCCTTACGTGCTCTGTTCTCACATTCCTCCTGCGACAGCCCCATATTCTTCGGGCCGAAGCACACATCCTTAAGTACAGTCTCCTCAAAGAGCTGGTACTCCGGATATTGGAATACAAGTCCCACCTTGCCCCTTAAATGCTTAAGATCATAGCCCTGTGCAAATATATCTTCACCGTTATAAAGCACCGTACCTGATGTCGGTACCTCAAGACCGTTTAAATGCTGTATCAGAGTAGACTTACCTGATCCGGTATGACCTATCAGCCCGACAAAGCTGCCGTCATCGATCGTACAGCTGACATTTCTGACCGCAACCGACTCCATGGCCGTTCCCTGATTATATATATGTGTAAGGTTTTTAAGCTCTATACTCATTAAATAAACCTCGTTGCGAACATCAGAATAAAGTAAACTGTCATTATCACATATGCGATCCTGTCTCGTCTCGCGTATTTAAGCGGCTTCATCTTTGTACGTCCGGCACCTCCGTGGTAACAGCGTGCTTCCATGGCAAGTGCAAGATCCGAGGCGCGTCTGAATGCGGCAATAAACAAGGGAACCAGTATAGGCACCATAGCCTTGGCTCTCCTTATTAAATTCCCGGATTCAAAGTCGGCACCTCTTGCCTTCTGTGCTCTTATTATCTTATCTGTCTCATCCGTAAGTATCGGTATAAAACGAAGTGCGATAGACATCATCATTGCAATGTCGTGAACAGGCACCTTAAAACGATTAAGAAATCCCAGCGACTTCTCAAGTCCGTCCGTAAGCTGAGTCGGTGTTGTAGTCAAAGTCATGACTGATGATCCTATAACAAGATACACCAGCCTGAGAGCCATAAATCCCGCAAGCTCAAGTCCTTCCTTTGTAATTCGCAGAAAGCCAAGTCTGAAGATAACGGTCTCTCCCGTAAAAAACATGTTGAAGGAAACCGATATCAGAAGCAGGATAAAAACAGCCTTAAGTCCTCTGGTCATAAAGCTTATGGGTACACGGCTTAAACGTATGCAGCAGATAAGCGCAAGGCTCGCAAGCAGATACCCCGGTACCGATGAGGTCACAAATAGCGACACCAAGAAAATGAAGGTTCCGAAAAGCTTCGTTCTCGGATCCAGGCGATGAATGCATGAATCCACAGGGTAATATTGTCCGAGTGTAATATCTCTAAGCATCTGCTTTAAGCTCCTTAAGACGGTCGATCAGTTCCTGCGTTGAAAGTATTCCGTCCGGTATATCCAGTCCGTGCTGCTTAAGTCTGTAGGCGAGCTCGGTTACTACCGGCAGTGCAAGTGAATGCTTTTTCAGCTCCTCAGGTCTTGAGAAAAGTTCCTTAGGTGTTCCGTCAAGAGCTCTTCCCTCACTGTCCCTGGCGATCTCACCGTGTTCCATTACTATAAGTCTGTCGGCATCCACGGCTTCCTCCATATAATGAGTGATCAGCACTATGGTTATGCCTTCCTTTTTGTTAAGATCGTGAACAGCCTCAAGCACGTAGCTGCGTCCCGACGGATCAAGCATGGCAGTCGGCTCATCAAGTATGATGCATTCCGGCTTCATAGCCATTATTCCCGCTATGGCAACACGCTGCTTCTGTCCTCCGGAGAGTCTGTTCGGTGACTTGGTCCTTACCGCCCCAATCTCCAGTCTGTCTATAACATTGTCTACTCTCTGCAATATCTCATCAGTGGGCACTCCGAGATTCTCCGGTCCGAAGGCAACATCCTCTTCGACGACGTTGGCTACTATCTGATTATCCGGGTTCTGAAATACCATACCGGCCTGTTTCCTGATATCAAGTATATGCTCGCTGTCACGGGTGTTCATGCCCGATACGACCACAGTGCCCTCATCCGGCAGATTCAGTGCATTGATAAGCTTGGCAAAGGTAGACTTGCCGGATCCGTTATGTCCCAGCACACACACAAATGAGCCCTTCTCGATGCCTACATTAAGCTCGGAAAGTGCCGTCTGTGTCTCTATTATATTGTCGGCCTCGTCGTGCACGGTGTACTTATATATAACACGTGCCGCCTCGATTATATTCATTTTGCTGTTTTCTCTATCTCGTCTATAATAATACCGACTCCGTCACTAAGCTTCGAAGCCTTCATTGCCTCTATGTAGCGTTCCTTATCTGTCCAAAGCTTTCTTACCGAT
>JAUNWP010000007.1:16710-27563 GCA_030540255.1 Eubacteriales bacterium
TCTTACAGCTTCATTGATATGCTGAGCTCCGAGCGAACCGCCTATTATAAGCAGTATCGGCTTGCTGCCGTCAAAGCCTACAGTCTTAAGTCCCTCTTCGCGGCTTCCTGTAAGCAACTCGGCTCTGATCGGAGAACCACTCAGCACTGCCTTGGATTTTGGCAGCAGTTCCATTGTTTCCGGAAAATTGCAGCAGATCTTCTTTGCAAACGGCGCCGCGATCTTATTGGCAAGCCCCGGTGTCATATCCGACTCATGTGCGATAACAGGCACACGGCACATCCACGCAGCTATAGTCACGGGCACTGCAACAAAACCGCCCTTGGAAAAAATCACATCCGGCTTGTATTCCTTAATGATGCTCTTTGCATCAAAGAAGCCCTTGATCACTCTGAACGGATCCGTAAAGTTCTTAAGATCGAAATATCTGCGGAGCTTACCTGTAGATATCCCTCTGTAGTTTACCCCGGCTTTTTTCACCATATCGGCTTCCATACCGCGTTTGCCGCCGATATAGAGCACTTCATAATTCTTTTCCCGTAATTTCGGAAGCAGTGCAAGATTGGGTGTTACATGTCCCGCAGTACCGCCTCCTGTAAGTATAATCTTCTTCATAGTTTTAATATTTTATATGCAGCCTAAGTGTTTTTCAACTGCTCTTCTTTCCTTGGATCAATTTATGTACCAGCTCTATCTCTCCTGCCGCGGTCCTTAAGTTTTTATGCGGCATGATATGTATGACCGCAAGCACTATGCAGGCAAAAGCGATGGCAGCCTGTACCATCAGGCCTATAAGTACCGCATGTTCTGTAAATGCCGCATCCGGCGTACCGTTAAGCATCCTGTATACAGTCTCCGGTATCGCACTTCCCTCACCTATCTGGGCTGACAGAAGCGTAACTACAGGAAGCAGCGGATCGATAGCAGTCAGATAGATCAGCCTGTTTCCTCCGTCCGAGGAAAACAATCCGGCCAGTCCTCCGAGTACTATAGGTCCTGCCGTCAGAGCGATCATAAAGGCATATGAGATAACGATACTTTTTACCGAAGATCTGCAATAACAGCTTACCAGCATACCTACAGACATTATCATAAACGCTTCTATAAGCAGTATAAGCAGCATTACTATAGTGCTCTGTATATGGACGCCTCCGAACATAAGCGGTATCAGCATCGCCGGAAGTCCGGATATCACTATCATTGCCATATTTATATAAGCGGATATCAGTTTTTCCGCAACTATCTCTCCTGCGGTAAGCTTGGTTGTAAGCAGCAGATCAAAGGTTCCCCTCTCTCGTTCTCCCGCTATCACATCTGCCGTAAGCACCGGAGCTGTAAACATTATCATCACAAACTGCATGAGTATCACAGCCACATAAATCTTTAAAAATGCGCCGTAGTCAAGCGTATAGCTCGTTCTCATCTGCAGCACCTCGGCAGACGTTCCGGCTATGCCTATTCCGAACAGCACCGCATTTATAACAGTGATTGCCACCGGCAGTGTAAGACTTCGGTTTTTTATCTCTATTTCTCTTTTAATTATGGGATTCAGTCGCATCATAGCTTGATGTCACATGCTCCTCTCCGTGTCCCGTAAGCTGCATGAATATAGATTCCAGTGAACCTTTTTCTCTTGAAAAACTTCGCACCGGAAGTCCTGCTTCGATCATCCTCTTTAAGAGCTCCGCTTCCTCCTTTTTATTACCGAAGAAATTGATCATGATATCGCTGCCCTTAATGGTCATCGACTTAACGGAATCATCCTCCTTAAGGAAACGTATAGCCTGGGTTATTTTTCCTGCCATGGATATGATTATCGGGTTTTCCGAGGTAACAAGCCTCATTACCTCCTGTAATCGTCCCGACATCACTATGCTGCCCTGATCGATGATACCTATATCGGTACAAAGCTCGGAAATATCGTTAAGCATATGTGAGCTTATCAATATAGTCTTACCGTTATCCGAAAGTTCTCCCAGTATCTGCTTAAATTCAAAGCGCGTTCTCGGATCAAGTCCGGAGGTCGGCTCATCCATGATCAGTATTCGAGGATCGTTTATCAGCGCTCTTGCCAATGCAAGCTTTTGCTTCATGCCTCTTGAAAGTGCCTCAACATAATAGTCTCTGCGGTTATCAAGCTCGACATATTCCAGCAATCTGTCGGCTGTCTTGTCCGCTTCCATACCGTCCTTGCCGCAGCATGCGGCAAAAAACTGCATATACTCACGAACCTTGATATTGCTGTACATGCCGAAGGAATCCGGAACATAGCCTATCATGCTCTTATATATCTCAGGCTCATCCTCAAGACACATACCGTCTATAGTGACCTCTCCCTCGTCCGGATACATTATGCCTGTCATGATCTTGATGGCCGTAGTCTTTCCCGCACCGTTAGGTCCGATAAATCCGTAGAGAGCTCCCTCATCTATGTTCATGCTCAATTTATCGAGCGCACAGAAGTGTCCGTAAAACTTGCTTATACCGGAAAGCTTAAGCATATCATTTCTCCTCTCCGATAATATTCGGAACCGGCAGAAAGGCTCCGCTCTTGCCTATAGCACTCTCCTCCGGCATAAATCTTACCATCAAGGTATTGGCCGGTGAAAGATAAGGTGCTATCTCGACCTCTCCGAACCTTGCCGCCTCGTTAAACTCATCATAACTTCCTGTAATATAATTATAGAGCGACATTTTCCCTGTAAATGCAGACAGTTCCGATCCTTCAAATTCCTCCGAAAGAGCTGTAAAGTACAATTCTCTGACATTTACATCATTGCCGAGATTATACTCTATGACCACAGAGCCTCTTGAGGTATTTGAGGCTGTGTCGTATTCTCCCGTTACTGCTGCAGGATCAGAGCTTAAGGCTGTCCTCCATACGTTTTTTCCGACTGCGAAGCTTGCATCCGTATTAACAGATTTAAGCAGCGTGCCGCTGACATCGGCATGCTTATCGGCGGTAATATCCTTAAATATATTCTCTCCGACTGAAAAGCCTATAAGTCTTATTCCCTTGTAATAGGACTCAAGAGAAGCTTGTATGTAATTACTAAGGAATCTTGTCTTCTTAAGAGCATCAGCGTAATCCGAGATATTGTTATCTGACTCCTTAAGTCCGGTAACATATGCCGCTATCGAATACGAATCCGAAATAGGCGTACACAATGCCTCAAGCTGACTCACATCAATACTTTCTCCTGCTTTGATACGTCCTATCCTCGCAATTTTTCCGTATACAAGGAGTGCGGCATCTTCTATGTCATATTTACTGTTATTGACTATGCTGCCATTAAACTTCTCATCATAAAAATTAAGCTTTGCATTAATGCTTCCGTTCTTATCAATGCTCTCTTCGGAGGTTGAAAATTCCAGCATCGTACCGGCAAAGGGACCGAGTCCTCCGGCTCTCACTGTTTTTCCTTCTTTTCCAAAAATATATTCTATAAGCTTTGATTCCTTTTCAGACGCCTTGGCGCTGCTTATCTTAAGCAGGGAATTATCATCCTCTGCCGATCTGACTATAGGATATATCTCATAATTTTCCGGTATTCCGAGTTCATAGCTGTATGATGCCGCAGAAAACAGGCGTATATATCCTGATTCGGAAACACTGTCGGCCTGAATCTCTCTCACTGCGGCATAGTCCAGACTGAGACCGTCATAGCGTATTCCCGCACCCATCATCCATACCGCAAATGCACCGACAAAGGCCGAGATCACAACAAAGATCTGATAATATATCTCAAGACCCCTGTTTCTAAGTCCGAAATACAGAAACGCTGCGATAAACACAAGATAAAAGCAGGCAAAGGTAATATAAATGCCCGTACCCGGCATACTCTCAGGGCTTGTAACACCCATGAAATCTCCGGTCTTTTCATATACCTCACGGCTGCTGCTTGATGAATTAAGCATCCTCTCTATGCGTGAATAGCCCAGCATGTCTGTGAGCAGGTCATCTGTAAAGCTCATTTCCTGCTGACAGAAATCACTTATGTCACAGAGATCATAGGCTGTAAAACCTATGGTTCCGTTCGTGCCGTTCACTACCGTAAGTGCAGCCATATCCGAGGCCTGCATGACCCTTATCCCATCGGTCATACTGATATCACAGACATTAAGCTTAAGCACCGCACCGTCCGGTCCGTTTTTCGAATACTGCATGCCCATATCAATGGCCTGCTTTCCTCGCTCATTTATCTCAAAATTATCTCTGTAGGCTCCGAAGCTCATTGCCGCCTGAGGATTAAGTCCGCTTCCTATAAGCAGCACCCCTCCGTTTTCGGTCCATTCCTCTATAGCTGCGATATGCTCGGCATCCGTCCTTGCAATGCTGAAATCGGATATGATGATCATATCAAGCTGTTCAAGCTCCAGCGCATTTTTAGGAAGCGTTGCCGGATCTAATTCTATAGTCCTTGCTCTTAGTGCTGTCTGAGCCACACTCACACCGTTAAAATACTCAAGCTTCTCCGGTGAATCGGAAAGTATACCTATAAGAAGCTCCGAACCTGCTGAGTTTATCGTTATATTCTCCTGAAGCTCGGCAAGCACCTCCTCGCCTTCATAAAGCCTGATATTAAGTCCGGGTTTTTCCTCGGCTATCGATATTACATTATCGACAGAAGCCTCACCCCTGGCAGGAATATGAACGTCAAAGCAGTATCTGTTAACAGCTGCCTCAAAGGTATCTATACCTGTCTCTACGCTTCCTTCGGCTTCTATAACAAGCCTTGCATCTATATCCTCACCGCAGCTGTTGTCTATATGTACGCTGAACGGCAGCTTATGTCCGCATTTTGCTATGTCGCGGTAACCATAGCTGAAATCCATGCTTACGCCGCCCTCGCTCTCGGTATCTCCTATAAGCACCGTACTGATCTTTTCCTCTTCGGTATCGGCTTCCGTCGGCTCCGCATACACGACAAAAGCCGTGCTTAGGCAAAGCACGGCTGCAGTCAGCATTAATATGATATTTTTACGCACGTTTGATAGTTTCATTATTTTTATCAAAATGTATCTTAAGGCGGACCGTAAATACCGTTCCGTTAAGATCCGACTTTGCGTTTATACTTCCTCCGTGGATCTCTACTATGTCCTTGGCAATGGCAAGTCCGAGTCCGGTACCTCCGGTCTGCGTAGATCTCGCCTTGTCGGCCCTGTAAAACTTATTGAATATGAGCGGAAGATCCTTCTCATCTATGGTAAAGCCGTAATTAATGACCTTGACCTTAACGATATCATCCTTAGGCTCAGCATGCACTCTGACTATGACCTTTTTTCCGTCAGCTCCGTATTTGATGGCATTGCCGATAAGATTATCGAACAATCTGGCTATAAGTCCTCCGTCGGCAGCTATTTCAAGCGAAGGCACATTCGTACGAAGCTCGTAGCTTAGTCCCTTGTCGACAAAGTTCGGATAAGCCTCCTCCAATAGCTGTTCCAACAGCTTGACAAGATCCACATAGCTGACCTTCATAGTCATCTTGCCGTAGCTCAGCTTGGTAAAATCAAACAGATCGTTTATAAGCTGCTCAAGTCGTTTGGATTTGGTGTAAGCGATATTGAGATATTTTTCCTTCTGCTCGTCCTTAAGCACCGCCTTGCCTTTTCCCGACAGCAGCTCCAGATAACCTATGATGGATGTCAGCGGAGTACGCAGATCATGGGCGATATTTGTAATAAGATCGTTCTTGGACTTCTCGGACTCACGTTCGGCTTCAAGCATAGCCTTCAGATCGTCTCCGAGCTCATTTAAATGCTCCGCCATCTGAGAGAATTCATCATTGCCCCTTATCTCTACCTTATGATCAAAATCTCCGGAGGCGAGAGCGTCCATCTGCTCCGACAATTCCTCTATATATCTGATCGAATGTCTCTGCATAAGGAAGAATACAAATGAAAACAGTATCACCGCACTGAAAACATAGAGTAATATCCCTATTTCGCTCGTTTCGTTTTCAAGTGAGAATACAGATACCAACCTGCTTATATTGATCACCAGCAGGCTCTCGATAAGACATGTCACAAACGCAGCCGCAATAAGGCTGATTATAAAGCGCGTTCTGTATGTCTTTGCGATATTATCATTTTTCAACCTTGTATCCAACTCCCCATACCGTTGAAATTATCTTGTCCTGATCCTGCCTCTGATCTTCCTTCATCTTGCCTCTTAAACGTCTGATATGTACCATGACGGTATTATTTGCCTCGTATACCTTCTCATGCCATACCTTCTCGAAGATCTCATCGGTTGAGAATACCTTGCCCGGATTTGAAGCCAGAAGATAAAGTATATCAAATTCGATAGGTGTAAGCTTGATCTCCTCATCATCTATAGTGACTCTGTGATTATCCTTATTGATAATGAGTCCTCTGATATGTATCTCATTTGAATCAACCGCTCCCGACTGACTGTTAGGGTTAAGTTGTGTATAACGACGCAGCTGTGATTTCACTCTCGCCGTAAGCTCAAGAGGATTAAACGGCTTTGTCACATAATCATCGGCTCCTATGCCGAGACCCATGATCTTGTCAAGGTCGTTGGACTTGGCAGAAAGCATAATGATCGGAACATTTGAAGTCTCTCGGATCTTCTTGCACATCTGTATTCCGTCCATACCGGGCATCATAATATCAAGCAGTACAAGATGTATCTCCTCCTCTGCGATTATCTTAAGCCCGTCCTCGGCATTTGAAGCCTTTCTGACATTGTATCCGTCGGATACAAGATATATTTCACACAGATCGGCTATCTCATTTTCATCATCCACTACCAAAATATTGATATCAGGCATATTGTTTTCCTCTCAGTCATTTTTCATAGTTTTAAGTTCTACTGCTATAAGCTCTCTTAAATACGCGGAAGGGGTCTTGGTATATTCTGTCGGGATCTCCTCTGTATAGAAAGGCTTAAGGAACTTTATCCTTACCTTACACGCCTTTATCAGAGGCTTTTGCGCCTCAAATATGCGCTCTGTATCCTTGATCACTACCGGAACTATCCTGCACTTAGCCTTCTGGGCTATCTTAAGACTTCCCTCCTTGAATTCCATAGGAATGTCGGCATCGGCATTTCTATTACGCGTACCCTCCGGGAAAATGAATACCGAGGTACCGTTTTTGATCTGCTCTATCGCATCCTTGATGGTCTTAAGTCCTTCTCTCGCATTTTCCCTGTCAAGGAAAAGGCAGGCTATAAGCTTCATCCACCATGCAATAAAAGGTATCTTCTCCATGGATTTCTTTGCAACGAAGCCAACAGGCTGAGGTATATTGGTATAGCTTACAAGTATATCAAAGTCAGAACGATGATTTCCGACAAACAGCACCGGCTCATCCGGTATGTTTTCCGTGTCCTCTGCCTCGACCTTAGTTCCGGCAACAAACAATATCAGCTTAAGGAAGCCCCTTACTATGACGCTTGCGGCTCTTACAGCTGTATCCGGCTTATATCGCTTAAGAATAAACAATATCAGCATCACCGGTAAGAACACTATGCAAAATATAACAAGGCAGATAAGTGCCAGTATAAGTCTTATCATAGCTCCTACTCCTTACAGCACATCCGAGAAATGCGGTCTGAGCTTTGTAAACACCTTGAGACCGATATAGAATATGATCATTACCACAAGCCAGAAGTACACTGTGTTAAGCGGTCTCTCCCAGAAGAAATTACCCGTAAGCATTGAATCTCTGTATCCCGCAACTATATAGTAGACGGGATTAAGCTTGAATATCGGTGCCATCCACGGGTGATCTGCGGTAAACATACCGTCCCAGTACATTATAGGTGCAAGCCACATTCCGAACTGAAGTGCTATGCTTACTATCTGCTGCATATCCTTAAAGAAGGCATATACCGCAGATGTGAAGAATCCTATTCCCAGCGACAGCATAAGCGCCGCAAAGCTGTAATAGAGCACCTGTATCCACTGTATCATAGGCATGTTTCCGCCTATGAGAAATACCGCAAACATTATCACAAGGAAGCAGGCATGTACCAGGAAGCATGAGCAGACCTTGATAACAGGCAGCAGCTCCACCGGGAACACAAGCTTCTTGACAAGATAACTGTACTCATTGAGGCAGTTTGTTATGCCTGATATGGATTCATTTATAAAAAACCATGGTATAAGTCCGGGAATAAGCCATATTACATAAGGAACACCCGGCACCGGCGGAACCGATTTCATACCAAGCTGGAAAATGAAGAAGAATACCAGTACCGTCACCACAGGCTGCACAAACATCCACAGGACTCCGAAATACGAGCCTGCAAAACGCTTTTTGAAGTCGGCAGCGGCAAGTCCCGCTATCATCTTTCTCTTTTCCTTTATATCTTTTATCAGTTTAATAATTAAATGCATCTTCGCTTACTTAAACTTAAAGGTCTCGCTGAGACCGCCCCACTTTGTATCCTTTTCCGAAAGTATCAGTTCTGTTCCTTCCTCTATCGGCCATTCTACACCGATCTCCGGATCGTTATAGATAAGTCCGCCCTCATCTCCCGGATGATAGAAGTCGGTCACCTTGTATGCAAACTCAGCAACATCGCTGAGCACAAGAAATCCGTGAGCAAAGCCCTCGGATATATAGAACTGCTTCTTATTATCCTCGGTAAGCTCGACTCCGTACCACATACCGTAAGTATCCGAACCGGTACGAAGATCAACGGCAACATCAAAAACTCTGCCCCTGATAGCTCTTACAAGCTTGCCCTGCGGATACTCCTTCTGATAATGCAGGCCTCTGAGTACTCCCTTTACGGAGCAGGACTGATTATCCTGAACAAATACCATATTAAGGCCGTGCTCTTCAAAATCTCTCTGATTGTAGGTCTCTACAAAATAGCCTCTGCTGTCCTGATGAACCGTAGGCTCTATCACATAGAGTCCCTTGATGGTCTTACCGTCTTTAACGCATTCGGAAACCTTGATCTGTCCCATTTTACCAATCTCCTTTTTTATCCGATCCTGAGAGTAATAGTTGCAAATATTCTTATCAACACATAACTCTCAGATATTACAAATGTAATTAATGTTAACTTACCGGCTCCCTCTCTGACGCTTATCCAGTCCCCCGGTATACAAAGCAGCAGGAGCGGAAGTACCGGCAGCAGGTAACGTCCCTGCACTCCCTCTATATAAATTGATGACATAGGTGTATACGCTATAAGCATCGTGCCCATCAAAGCCAGAAATACACCGACAAAGCATATTGCCGATATACACTTGTCCCTACATGACAGATCCGCCTTGCTTCCCGCAGCTATTATCAAAAGTCCTACAGCAAAACATGCTATAATCGGGTACGGCACATTAAGTACCGGATCCAGATTACCCATATATATGCCGAACATAGTCGAAAACCAGGTGCCTGTCATCATAAGCACGCTACGATAACATATATCTATAAGCTCAAAGGGTCTGTGCAAGAGATATCCTATTGTATATCCCTGTGCCTGATCTGCCCATTCTATAACGCTTTCATCCGCTGCCGCATAATTACCTATGGCCGCATGATTCACAATAAACATAGCTGCTGCGGCAAACAACACGCAAAGCAGCAATATTCCGGCAAATTCCTTGCGCTTGGAAGCAGCCTCATTCCTTCCCGGCATCAATATAAACAGAAAGAGTAATATGACCGTATATATAAGCTTACACGGCGCAAGCAAAGCTGCCGTGCAGACAAGAGCGCAGGCTTTTCTCCTGTCGATCCCATATTCCTTCATATTAAGCACGAGTGCAGTAAATAAAAAGCACATTCCGAGCACATATGCATCATAGGACATCGATCCGGCAAGATGCAGTACCATAGGCGTAAGACATACGCCTGCTGTTATCTCTTTAGCCTTCGGCATGAGCCTCATTGCCGAATAGCTCACTGCCGCAAAGAATATCAGATTAAAAAGCTTTCCGAGAGAAATCAGCCAAAGAGGTCCGAGTCCCAAAATTCTCGCAAGACTTATCCCCACAGCCTGCGGCAGGTATGCCGTAGGTATCGTGTTTACCGTCCATTGATTTGAGACCTCGATCTTTGTTTTATCTTCCGAAGGCAAAGCCGCTGCATCATGATAAATATGGTATACAGACTCATCTAAGAGCTGACCGAATACCTTGAGTTCGATACTTTCTCCTGTCTTATCATCACTCCGAGCCTTATCGTAATCGCCCGCTGTATCCTCCAGAAAAATATCCGAAGCTCTCACATACACTCTTCCGTATTCATCACACACAGGCTGTCCGAGCATCCTGTTTGAGAGCTTATATGCACTTATATAATGGCTCACCTCATCAGGTGCGGACAATCCCTTAAATACATATATATTCGCTATTCCGAGCAGCAGGATCAAAGCTGCCGCAATAAGCTCAATTCCAAGCTTTGAACTGCGGATAAGGAATATCCCAAGTATACATACGGCAAACAGTCCTATAACAAGGACAGCATAATCAAGATAAAGAAAACTGTCTCCGCTCTCCGCTACAGAGGCTCTTATATCTCCGGCATGCCACAGCGACAGTATCATGAGCAATCCAATGCATATGCCTATATAGATGAACGATATTCTGTTTGTACTATTCTTCGTCTTCAATACATTCACGTGCAGCCGAAACCGCAAGACAAACTATAACAAACGGCAAAACAAGAGGAACGGAAATATTTACAAATGACTGAATAAAATAAGCCATTGCCGCAAAGCTCAATGCTGCTGTGCATTTGTTTGTCTTAAGTCCTTTTATACATGCTCCGGCAGTCATACCGTAAAAACCTATAAAACCTATGATTCCGCACTCAAACAGATGCTGTATCCACTCATTATGAATAGAATCATATGAAGCATCAAA
>JAUNWP010000007.1:27663-30266 GCA_030540255.1 Eubacteriales bacterium
AGGATAATAAATGCGAGCACTCCTAGTGTACCCCAAATCACCCTAAGTCTCTTTGCCAAAGCCGCTTCGGATAATAAGGGCTTACATTTATCTTCCCTCAGATATCCGGATAAAAGCTTAGCAAGTATAAGTCTTACCGCAATAAGTACAAGTACAAGCAACAGAAGCTGTTTCGGATGTGAATTGCCTATCGCATCCAGCTCACCCATGTAGTCCGGCGCACATGCCATGTCCGGGAAAGCCGCAACCAAGAGCGCCACAGTAAGCATAGCCGCAAGATAAGCGGCAAGCACAGTTATATAATTTATTATTCCTCTTGCATTTCCGAATGCATAAAAAGGGATAAAGCATATAAGGAACGCCGTTGACAGCAAAAGATTGGCAGTTCTTCCGCACTCCAGTCCCATAAAGCATATAAAGGTCGAAGCAAGATAAAATACCGATCTGCGCTTTGAGATCTTATCTGCAGGCTTTTCTGCAATATACATTACAGAGGCAACTGCAACATACATGACTTCTATGGATGTCAGTACATCTATATTGCCTATTGTAGATGAGAACAAGGTCTCGTATCCGAATCCTATCGGACTCAGACTGAAATAATCAAGCACACCCCAGGCACATAATATGACTCCGGCTGCAAGCATGACATCTATGTGCCATTTTTTCGGAACATAGTATCTCGTGATAAGAAAATAACTCAGCACAAAAAGAGACAACATATATCCGCCCTGATAGCGTCCGACATTACCCCAAAAAGCCTCGTATACCCATTCCGAAGTGAATGTCGATACAACTACCGCAATCAGAAAAACAAGTGCAAATATGTCGGTAGGCTTCAGTTTTTCCTTGAGTCTGTCAGGCTTAATTCCGTCAAGAAAAGCCTTTCTCACAGACTTATCTCTGAATATATATATTGACGCTGTGATCGCACAGACAATTCCGGCCGCAAGCGTTGAAAGCTGATAGAGATACATCTTTACCGTCTGTATATCATAGTAGGTATGCACCATGAAAAGAGGAAAAACTATGAGTATCAGCAAGGTATATATCGTAACTGTTTTGTTTAGCTTAGCATTCATATCTTAGTTCCGTTCGAAGCATCCGGGATATTATTCGTTTCCG
The DNA here is from genome assembly GCA_030540255.1 of Eubacteriales bacterium. Classification (GTDB taxonomy): domain Bacteria; phylum Bacillota; class Clostridia; order Lachnospirales; family Lachnospiraceae; genus Avilachnospira. The sequence goes on from JAUNWP010000007.1 coordinate 28,789, forward strand.
TCGCGAACCACATTGCCGTTGGCATCATACACGAGATTGCTCTTGTATATCTCCAGCTCCTTCTCCCACTGCTCTACATACTTCTCATAGTCCGGATCGAGCCCTATCTCTTCTCCGGCAGGCACATTCAGGCTGTAGATAAATCCGCCGTTATTTTCATCAGACACAGCAAAGTCTATAGTATAGTCGTCGTATAAAGTTCCGAAGCTATCAGCTGAGCTTGGTTCATACTTAGTATCCTGTGATACAGCTGCATCATTGATCTGGCAAAGAAGAGCCGATGCAAAATTCTCACAATCATCCTCACTTGTTCCGTCAATCGCAGTTGCTCTCACTGTAAGTGTCTTGGTATCCGCATCTCCGTCTATATCAAGGTCTGCTATAAATACGAAAGGTTCTCCGTTATCTATAGCGGCAATTCCGTCTATCGCATCATTGTGAAGCTGGTTAAAATCAAGCTTGATATTATCTTTGGCATGAAAATCCGGATTAACCTCAACAGTAGTTGCATCTCCTTCCGGAACGCATCCTGTCATCACTGCTGCTGCAGCCATCATAAGTACCGATATAATAAGTGTTTTTTTCATCAATTATCCTCCCCAGTCTGTACGGGTATTATTTCTTTAGACATAGTCGGTGATAGTATAGCATAAGTCTGTTTCAGGGTCAAAGAAAAGGGGCTGTTGCTTAAAGCAGCAGCCCCTCCTGAACAAAGCCGATCACCCCGTTCGGATCGCATGCACAGCATGCATTCAAATAAAATGATCATTAAATTATTTATACTGATCAAGGAACTGTTTGAACATATCGTATATCTCCTCATCCGAAGACTTTCCGTTATCGCTCTCGCTTTCCTCTGTATTACCGTTTTCAGCCTCCGACTCATTCTGAGTATTGCTTTCATCCTTAGGTGAGTTTGCTGCAGGAGCCTTCTTGTCAGGCTTTTGCTGCTTGCTCTCGGCATTCACATCGCTCTGCTTCTTTTCTCCCAAGGTGACAGGAATGACCTTCTCGGTATAAGCACCGTTTTCAAGTCTCTGTACCGTAACATCTACGGTAGTGCCCTTCTCATAATACTTTACAAGTGCGGCAAGATCCTCTGCACTGCTTACGCTCTGATTATCGAACTTCGTTATGATATCATTCTTCATAAGTCCGGCATCCTTGGCAGGCGATTCCTGAATATCTTCTTCGGTATATCCGTCCTGAGCCTCATCCGAGAAGCCTCTTATTATGACTCCGGCAGGGATTCCGAGCGCATCTGCATTCTGCTGAGACACTGTATTCATATATATGCCGAGACGTCCCTGATCCTCATCTGCAACCTCAACCTTGGTCTTGGCATTGGAAAGATCTGTAATTACCTTATTAACCTTATAGATCGGGATACTGTAGCCTATGCCCTCAACGGAAGTATCCGAAAGCTTGGCAACATTTATGCCTATAAGCTCTCCGTCCATATTGATAAGTGCTCCGCC
>JAUNWP010000007.1:30366-34790 GCA_030540255.1 Eubacteriales bacterium
CAGAAAGTAACCTGAAGTTCCTTTGAATCGGTAACAACATGATTGTTTGTAACTATAAGGAGCTCATCATCTGTTTTCTTGAGTATTACTCCCGAACCCGATGCCGGAACCTCATAGTCCTGAGCATAACCGCCGCCGTAAATATAATCAAATATGCTGCTGTAGCCCTGCTGCTTTATCACCATGGTATTGGTAATGCTTACCACCTGCGGCATAGCCTCCTCAACTATATCAGAAACATCAAGTGCCGCAGTTCCTCTTCTTGCCGCCGATGCCGCAGGCTTTGCCGCCTCGGTCTGTTGTTCTGTATTATTTTCAACAGTCGTTTCCGACTGTTCCGCAACATTGCTGCCCACGCCCGAAACATAGCTTATACCCAACACTGTCGCACCTGCGACTCCTCCGAAGAGCACCGCCGCAGCTATGATTGCCAAAACCTTTTTCATATACTTCCTCCTGATAACTCCTTATCCGAATAAACCTTCGGCTCACGCCGCTTGTTTTTAATCTCAAATCTTAAGGAAAACCATGCACTCATCCCGCTTTTCCTTAATCAAATCTATAGCTTATATTTTACCCATATTTATGTTCTATTTGTGTCTTATTATGATTATTAAAACATTAGTTAGTGAAAATAATGTGAAAACAGGCACAGTGATGATCTCAATGTGCCTGTTAATAACTTAAATGATCAAAATTATCATCCGGGTCCCGGTCCGTTTGAGCTGCCGCTCGTAACTGATCCCGGTCCATCGGGAGATATAACCGCTCCCGATCCGGAATTACCACCCGGTGAATCGCTCACTGTACTGTTGCTGCTTCCTCCCGGTGCATTGGAAGAGCTTGTTGAACCTGAAGGATTGCCTGACGGTCCTTCAAACATAGGACTGTTTGCGGTAGTCTGTGCCTCTGTCGGGCGCGAACTATTGTGCCTGGTAGTCTCATTATTCTGTGAATGAGAAGTTCCCGAGCCGCTTGCCGTGGTCTGTCTGTGCGACGAAGAGCTTGTCGTTGACATAGGACCATTCTCCTCGTTTATAGGCTCATCCGACTCGTCTATATCTCCCTCACCCGGAACAATATCCTCTGTCGAAAGTTCTGTCGGTCTTGCCACAGATGTTTCCTTGATGATATTTCCGTCGGCATCGGTAGGATAAATGACCTTACCTGACGAATCCGTAGGAATTATTATATTACCCTCTGCATTAGTCGGATAGATATAGTTACCGTCCTCATCGATTCCTATGGTTTCCTTATTGTTCTTGGAATTGCTTCCCTTTGAACCACTTTCCTCTTCATCCTCCTCGGCAGGTGACTTTGTCTCCACAGGAGTCTTCTTCTTCTGGATGACACCTCCGTCGGTAGCCACGGACTCTATGAATTTGCCTTCCTTATATCGTCCTGAATCCGATTTGATGGTTTCGCTGATATTAAGTACAGCATTAGACGGTGTATAGTTCTGATCTCCGAAAAGGAACTCGTGAAGCTTAACTACGTTAGACTCCAATGTTGTCGGTATAACGCAATCTCCCTTCTTGCCTATGTTAGCATCTCCTCTTGACCAAGGGAATCCGCCTGTCTCACCTATATTGTACTGTGTGATATGCTGAGCCATATCCACCACTTCACCGAATTCGATATTGGTAGCGACCTGCGGGAAGCATACGACCATTATGTTGTTAAGCACGGAGAAGTTAGCCTTCTTAGCCTTGGCAAATGCCGCCTTGATGATATTACGCTGTCTCTCGGTACGTGCAAAGTCATTATCCATGTAACGAAGACGCCCGTAAGCAACTGCCTGAACTCCGTCAAGATGCTGCTCACCGGTCTTGGTAAGCTGAACCGAACCTATCTTTGTAACATTAACAGTCTCGGTTATATAAGCATTTATATAATACAGCTCAGCCTTGGAGATCGGAATATTATCAACACCGCCGAGGATATTGATTCCATCGGCAACGGCCTTCCAGTTAAATGCCACATAATGCTGGATATTAAGATCAAGGTTCTTATTAAGCGCCGCAAGCGCCTGCTCCGGACCGCCTATTGCATACGCCTGATTGATCTTATTGTAGGAGTTCTTCTCCGAGATATTGAGGTAAGTATCTCTGAATACCGACACAAGCTTGATCTCTCCTGTGTCCTTATTGATACTTACTATCATGATAACATCCGAGTTTGTACCTCGTTCAACCAGAGAATTGCCTCTCGTATCGACTCCGAATACGGCGATATTCCAATATCCTTCCATCTCCTGTTTTTTCTCAACGGAAATGTTATTGTTCTCTACCGCTTCAAGTCGTACATCAGGTCTTGCTATCAGATTCCAGCTCTTTAACAGATAGCCGTACACAAATATTGCACACAAGGTAAAGAGCTCAACCACAGTACAGATTATTATCCTCTTGAGCTTGGACTTCTTCTTAGTCTCCTTGTCCTTAGTATATTTCTTACGATCTATGCTGGTATCGGCAGTATTAAGTTCCTTAGGAGCCCTGCGCTGAGAACTTCTTCCCGAGCCTCTTGCCGAAGTCCTCCCATGTGTCGTCCCGGTATCCCCGATAAGATCATTGATCTCATCTCCTGTACTCATCGGCTTTCTTCGGCTTAGGTCAAACTCATAGAAAGAATCTTCCGCCTTCTTCGCCTTGCCTTGTCCTACTGCAGCCTTAGTCTGCTGTACTCCGGATGCTTTATTCTTCCTGTCGGCATCATTGGCTCTTGCCGAAGCTACTCTTTCTCTTGATGAAGTATCTCCTGACGGCAGCTTTGGTGTAAATGCCGTATCATATATCTTATCTTCCATATCAAGAGACTCGAATATATCATCCGAGGCATCTGCATGTGTAGGAACATGTTCATCCGAAAGAAAATCACCTGTCTCTCCGACATTTTCCGTGTTATCGGATGAATTGTTAAGCCCTTCATCTATATCAAGGCTCTCAAATATATCGTCATCAATATGCATTCTTGAATCCTTTAAAAACAGTCTGGAACAGTATCTTGATATCCAAGCCGAACGTCCAGTTCTCTATATAATACAGATCAAAATCTATGCGTTTTCGTATAGAAGTATCTCCGCGGTATCCGTTGACCTGTGCCCAACCGGTTATCCCGGGACGTACCTGATGTTTGATCATGTATCTCGGTATCTCTTCTTTGAATTTTTCAACGAACTGCGGTCTCTCCGGTCTCGGTCCGACAAGACTCATATCACCCATCAGTACATTAAAAAACTGAGGCATCTCATCAATGTTAAATCTTCTGATAAAACGTCCGACCTTAGTAACTCTCGGATCTCCCTTGGTAGTCCAGCGTGTTGCTTCCTCCTCCGGAGTCTGCACATACATGGATCGAAACTTATACATCTTGAACGGCTTATTATGAAGCCCGACTCTCTCCTGAGAAAAAATGATCGGTCCCTCACTCGTAAGCTTTATACATATGATAGTAATAAGCATAATAGGGCTGAATAAGATGATAGCTGCAACAGCCCCGACTATATCCATAACACGCTTAACCATAGCATTGAACGGATTGGCAAGCGGCACATGCCTGATATGAACTATCGGCAGTCCTTCAAGATCTTCAATATACGGTGTAGTAGGTATTATATTGTGATAATCCGGAATGAACATGGTATGAACACCGGATTTCTCACAGGTATTAACTATAGGTTCCAGATACATATAATTCTGGAGCGGCAGGGTCACTACGATCTCATCAAAATCATTCTGTTCAAGCACATCTCTGAGATCAGACAGGTCTCCGAGCACCTCAACACCGTCAACAAAGCTGTTTTTCTCAAGCGAATCAGACAGTATGCCCAATATGTGATAGCCCCATTCGGGATTCTCGCGATTACGCTCGATAAAGCCCTGCGCCGCCGCCGAATATCCTACCAGCAGCATGTGCTTCTGATTAAAGCCCTGCGCCCTGATCTTATGTAAAATGCTGCGCAGCAGATTGCGGAACAAAGTCTCAAGGATAATATTGATCCCGAAGAATACAACTATCATCCTTGTCGAGAAGTTTCGAAGATAAGGTCCGAGCCAGCTGTGGTTTCTTCCCGCAAACAGACAGAAGGTCACAAGCATAAGGCCTGTTATATTGGCCTTACAGATATCGGCAAGCTCTCTGCGCCTGGACTGTATACGCTTTGGGGTATACAAATTAAAGACACCGTAGAGTATGAGATACAGCGGGATGATGATAAGCAGTGCCGTGAAGTAAACACCGGCCGGCAAAGCTCCCGGAGTACCCTCAAGACCAAGCTTCGATCCTATGATCAGATAAAATGCAGCCGCATAGGATATAGCTATAACTATAGCATCCAAAAGTATATGAAAAAAATTCAGTTTTGACTGATTACTCTTAATCATTACGTGACATTATACAATACAGCTATGGTTTTTTTCTTGAAA
>JAUNWP010000007.1:34890-38256 GCA_030540255.1 Eubacteriales bacterium
AGCTTATAAGGCTCTCCCGGCTTCTCCTTGGTAAGATCCCTTAGAGCGAAATTAGCCTTTCTCAAGGTGAGGTTGGTATTGTAATACGGATCGCCGTGTTCAAGTATAGCACCCCAATAATGTGCAAAGGTCGCTATCTCACCGTTAAATCTCGCTACCTTCTCCGGTGTATCCTCAAGTCCTCTGGACTTTGACTCATAATGATGGAAGGTAACATAAGGATCATAGATAACCAGCTTTCCTGTTGCCCTTACCTTCATACAGAGGTCTATATCATTGAATGCAACAGCAAGCTCTTCTCTGAATCCGCCGACGCCTTCAAATACATCCTTACGCAGCATCATGCAGGCAGCCGTAACTGCACTGAGTTCCTGGGTACACATCATCCTGTGCATGTAGGAGTTTTCCTTCTCATGCAAGCCTACAAATGCCGCACCCGCAATACCTCCGAGACCGACTATAACTCCGGCATGCTGTATGGTATCGTCTCCGTACATAAGTCTGGCGCCGACAACTCCGACCTCTTTTCTTTCGGAATGCGCCACCATACGTGTTATCGAATCCTCAGCTATAAGCTCCACATCATTATTAAGGAATAAGAGGTAATCTCCCGAAGCAAAGCCTACTCCGAAATTATTGATGGCTGAGTAATTGAACTCTCTTTCCCATCTTACGACCTTTACAACTATTCCGTCATTTTTACCGGAACGCACTTCCAGCTCCTTGTAATATGCAAAGGTTGCTTCATCCGTAGAGTTATTCTCCACAACTATGAACTCAAGTCTGCGATACTCGGATTTCTCGATAACAGAGCTTATACATTTTTCAAGATCCTCGATATGATCCTTATTAGGAATGATGACCGATACCAGAGGTTCATTCTCAGGCTTATCAAATATGGTATGATAGAAGCCATAGGTAACACCCTTTTCAATAGACTTATATCTGATACCTACTCTGTCGTAATGAGCAGCAATAGCGCGGGTTCCTGCCTCGAAGGCATAGAGCTTGGCTTTTGGATCCGATGCAGTGGAGCCCTTATGATAACGCCAGTGATAGCATATAACCGGTATATGTATTACCGTTTCAGAAACAAAACGTCCCTCTGCCAAAAGCTTTCGCGACTCTTCCGAAAGGCTCTCATCCTTTGCCGGATCCTCATGTCCCTTCATAGCCTCTTCGGTGCATCTGAAGAAGAAATCATAATCCTGCGCTCCGTCGTATTCCTCACGGAAACCGCCGACCCTGTCTAAAAGCTCACGCTTTATAACACTGAGATGACAAATATAATTTACCGAGCAAAGCAGCTCAGGATCATAATCCGGCTTAAAATGCGGCTCAAACAAGGCCTTACCGTCAAAGTCTATCTTATCCTCATCCGTATATATGAACTCAGCCTTCGGATGCTCGGCTATTGCCTTGACTACCTCATAGAGTGCCCACGGCGGAAGCTCGTCATCATGATCACAAAGTGCGATATAATCTCCCGCTGCCGCCTCGAGTCCGGCATTGGTGTTACCGGATATGCCCCTGTTTCCCCCGAGACTCACAAGCTTAAATCTCTTGGGATCCTTTTTCACATATTCATTTACAGTATCGGCAACAAGAGTATTTCCGGACTCGGAGCCGTCTGCAATTATCGCCTCAAAATTCGGATAAGTCTGCGCAATAAATGAATCCAGCAGCATGCGCATATACTTATCAGGTGTATTATACGCAGGCACAACTATACTTATAAGAGGAAAATGCTCCAGCTTAAAGCTTTGCCAAGCCTCCTTCTGCGCCTCTATCTCGGCATCGGAAAGCACAGTCTTGAACTGCCACTCGGCATAATCATAATCCTCATCTATCTTGGCTAATTTATGAACTGCCTTTTTCCAGAATGCCTTAAAGCCGTTCTCTCTGATGAAATCCCATGACACGGTAAGCGTCTCGAAATGCACCAGAGCAAGTATCTTCTCCCAGCGCTTCGCCTTGATCGAGTTGCGTTTCTCTACTATTGTATTGTTAATGCGGACTCTGCGCACAGTACCGCCGTCATTCATGACAAGCCAGGCATCCTGATCTCTTTCAAAAGGTATTGCCACGGTAAAGCCGCTCATCCTGTCTGCCCCGAACTGCTGCGCAACATCAACTCTGTCTCTTGCCACAGCCGTGCACTTCATTGGATTACCCTTGGTATCGGTAACCGAATATATTATCTTGTCACTCTTGCTCGGTATGCACCAGCCCTCAATGACCAGTACTCCGTCACGAAGACTCATGGAGTCAACTCTGTATCTCATAATTTATCCTTAAAATATAGCCGCAGTCCTGCTGCCGATAATAGGATCGGCTTCAATTAATTATCCGCTCTTGCCGTAAGCTGCCGTAAAACAGGCATAACGACAGTGCAATCGCGTATTGTACACTTTTTTTGCCTTGCTTGCAACGAAACTTCCCGATATATGACGAATTATCACATAATCAAGCGCTTACAGACATATATTTATGGCAATTATATATGCCGGCAAGCTCTTTAATGCCAATGCAGGCATCACATCAGCTCTTGCGAAGCTTTGCTGCCTGTCTAAGCGCAAAATCCTGTATATATGAAAATGTATCCCTGATAAGCATAAACTCTATCGCTATGTATGTACCAATCCTTGAGAGCTTAAAGGCCGTTTTATGCTTCCTGCAATCCTTAAGCGTCTTTAATGCCTCTGCATATCCGGATATATAATCTCTGCCGAAGCCGATTTTTGTAAAAAACAGTATCTTCACTATCACTCCGAGGAGTATTCCCGGAAGATTGATGATAAGCATAAGAAGCGGCATATTTTTATAATTAAGGTATACATTATTTCTTGCCGCAAGCCTTACCTTGAAGGAATTGTACTTTGATCCGCTGGTGCCGCTGCCAACATGATATACCATTGAGAGCGGTGCATATACTATATCATAGCCGTGTATCCTTGCTCTGTAAGACACATCCAGGTCCTCAAGATATGCAAAATGCATAGGATCGAAGAAACTATCCTTTTCTCCGGGAAATGCTATCTCATCAAATATCGCTCTTCTGTATGCGGCCGCTCCGGCACATGCCGAGAACACCTTGGTATTGCGGTTAAATTTCGGCTTATCCACCGATTGGCCCACACCTCTCTGAAATGCCCAGCCAAGAAGATTATAGCCGTCACCCGCATCATCCAGCAGATCCTTGTGATAGAGCTGTATCATCTTAGGCGACACCGCAAATATCCTGTGTTCCTTGTCCGCTTCAAATACCGCGGCAATTTCCTTAAGATAGTCCTTGTCCGCTTCGGTATCATTATTAAGGAGCACCACATATTCGGTATCCGCTGCGGCAATTCCCACATTGACAGC
>JAUNWP010000007.1:38356-46894 GCA_030540255.1 Eubacteriales bacterium
TATTAAGGAGCACCACATATTCGGTATCCGCTGCGGCAATTCCCACATTGACAGCTCCGGAAAATCCCGTGTTGCTGTCAAGCAGGATGCATTTTACCTTATCCTTATCATCCTCTGCCGAAAGTTTCTCAAGGTACTCCCTTGATCCGTCGGCAGATCCGTTATCAACTATCAATACAACAAAAGAATCATATGACTGTGCCCTAAGCGCAGTCATACAATTCTCCATGAATCTTAATCCGTTATAGTTTGGTATTATTACCGTAAATAATGGTTTATGCATGCTTTGATCTGTCCTGCTCTATCATTATCCTCATAGCCTCGACTGCCGTCCTCACAGCCTTGTCGGTATCGTAGACCTTAGGATCCGACAGTCCCTTGTCACGTCTGGTCTGATTAGCGATAACATGCAGCACCGAGCCGCATCTTACCCGTCTTAGTGCTGCCACCGTAAATAAAGCCGCAGTCTCCATCTCCGAACAAAGCGCTCCGAGTCTTAACCATGCATCCCACTTCTCGGAAAGAGCCGGAACAGCCGCCATGGAGGCCGGATCATGCTGTCCGTAAAAGCTGTCCTTGCTCTGCACTACTCCGGTAGCATGTCTGTAGGCAAGCTTATCCGCAGCAGCGTTGAGTGCACATACCGTCTCATAATCTGCGGTAGCCGGCCATTCAACAGGAGCATACTCTTTGGTAGTTCCCTCCATGCGTATGGCTGACATGGCGATCACAAGGTCATCCCCCATGATATCCTCTCTCATGCCGCCCGCAGTACCCACACGTATAAAGGTATCCGCTCCGCAGTTGATAAGCTCCTCCATTGCAATTGATGCCGAAGGACCTCCTATGCCCGTCGAGCATACGCTTACTGTCTCCCCGGCGAGTTTTCCTGTATATGTAGTAAATTCTCTGTTTGAGGCAACTAAATGCGGCTCATCAAAATACTCCGCAATCAGCTTGCATCTGCCCGGATCTCCCGGCAATATTACATATCTTCCGACCTCACCCGGTCTTACATGTATATGAAACTGCTCATCTCCGTTATTATAGGCAAGTCCCATGGCAAAACCTTTGTCCTTTCATGATTGACGCTGTAACTACTTGATGCTATACTCACATGGCTCTTATCAGCTTATTCGATATTGATCGATATCATTTAAGAGACGGGTGAGTTCGTGACCATCCTCACCAATGGCAAAGCTTAAAGCCTATTGCTTTAAGCATAGACTTAAAAAACAAAACTATGGAGAATTAATCATGAAATCAAACACTAAGTATCTTTGCGATGCTGCTATGATCGCTGCGGTCTATGTAGCATTAAGTCTTTTGTTTATGCCGATAAGCTTCGGTCCTATCCAGTGCCGCATAAGTGAGATGCTGACAGTACTGCCTGCATTTCTGCCTGCCGCAATACCGGGTGTTGCCATCGGCTGTCTTATCGCCAATATCTTAGGCGGAGCTATCCTTCCCGATATCGTATTCGGAACATTTGCAACTCTCATCGCAGCTGTTGCAAGCTATAAGCTTACCGCTGCCATGCAGCAGAAGGTATTAGAGATTCGCAGTGCCGGAATCAGCTTCAGACTCCTTGCGGTACTTCCGCCGATCATCAGCAATACCATCATTGTTCCGCTCGTGCTTAAGTATGCTTACGGCTACGGCGATGCACTCTACTTTATGATGTTCACCGTATGCATAGGTGAGATCATCTCGGTAGCGGGTCTCGGCAATGTGCTTATCACAGTTGCAGCTCGTCTTCCGCTTTTATTAAATATCAGAAACCGCGAGACAGCTTAAGTTCTAAGCTGTCAGCGCATTTTCATTATCAGGCTCTCTGTGAACAAAAGGTCACTTGTTCTCGAGAGCTGTTATTTTATTTACTCTTTCTGCATGACGCTCACCAAGGAACTCAGCTGCAAGCCACTCGTCTACTATCATCTTGGCAAGCTCTTCGCCGACTACTCTTGCGCCGAAGCAAAGCACATTGGCGTTGTTATGCATACGGCTGAGCTTAGCGCTGTAAGGCTCTGAGCATACTACGGCACGGATGCCCTTGATCTTGTTGGCTGCAATGCTCATACCTACTCCTGTACCGCATATAGCTATGCCGAGATCAGCTTCACCTGATATAACAGCCTTGCCTACCTTCTCGGCATAATCGGGATAATCAACTCTGTCTGCCGTATCACAGCCGACATTGATCACCTCATAGCCCTTATCCTCAAGATACTTCTTGATAACAAACTTCATCTCATAAGCTGCGTGATCGTTTCCGATAACTATCTTCATAATATTTCCTCCGGATTTCTTTCGTGAAATCAATTATTAAACTGTATATTTTATGATATTTGAGTTGATCAAAATTTTGCCCCGGCTGATACCGGAATATAAGTCTTTCTCCGGCACCTTTGCCATGATTCCTGTCATTGCTTCATCTCAGCGCTCTGTCTTTTCAAAGCTCTCCTGTTCATCATGTACTATAGCGGTACCCTCCTGCTCAAATCTGAAGGGGATATAGAGCAGTTCTTTCATAGCCTCCCTGACAGCTTCCTGCCTGTCAGGCTCGGCATAAAAGAGAAGGAAGCCTCCTCCTCCTGCACCGAGTAGCTTTCCTCCGAGTGCTCCGGCCTTTATTCCTGCGGAATACATATCGTCTATGCTTCCTGTGGATATTCCGTTTGATATACCGCGCTTAAGCTTCCATGTATGATCAAGCATACGTCCGAACTCATTCAGATCCGCATCTTCATTCCTCAAGAGTCTCTCTGCTTCAAAGGTAAGCTCGGTCATCTCCTTAAGCTCGGCATACTTATCCTTAAGGGCCTTGACAGTTCCCTGCTGAATATCCGAAGAAAATCTCGAAAATCCCGTAAAGAACAGCATAAGTCTGTCATTAAGCTCATCCTTTCGCTCCTTGGATATATCCACAGGCCTGACCTCATAGCCGTCTGCTCCGAAGCTTATAAGATTAAGTCCGCCGAATGCTGCCGCAATCTGATCCTGTATGCCTCCGCTCTCATTGCAGAGCACTCTCTCAAGGTATATAGCCTCATCCGCAAGCTGACGCTTACTGAGCTTCTTGCCCTTAAGTGCACTGAATGCGTTGAGCATGCCTACCGCAAATGACGATGAAGTGCCGAGTCCCGAACGTGCGGGCAGATCCGCATCATAGGACAGTCTCAGCTCATGCATATCCTTCATCTTCATGGCATTGCGTACAGCCGGATGCATTATCTCATCGGTATGCTGTACTCTCTCTATCTTTGAGTAGATGATCTCATTCCAATAATCAAAAAAGCGCGGCAGATGTCTCACACTCACGTAGCAGTATTTGTCGAACGTGGTAGAAAGCACCGCTCCGCCGTGCTCCTTAAAATAGCTCTCAAAATCCGTTCCGCCGCCGAAAAATGACATACGAAACGGTGTTCTGGTTATAATCATATTTACGTCTCCGTATCTTAATACGGGTATTTTAATTCAAATGCTGAGTTTTTTCAATTTTCTATTGAATATTCTTGTATAAACGAGACTAAAACATAAATAAAGAGGAAATGCCGCACTTTGCAAACACCTCCTCTTTAATTCAAAAGCAAAAGCATTTTTGCTAATAGCCTTAAAAACATCCCTAATTTTCTATAGTTTTTAGTGTCAGACCGCAAAAACTTCTTGAATCATTCTACTTTTTTGGCTATGCTTGTTTAATAAAGGAGGCGATGTCATGATTTACAGACCGGATTATATTAAGGCAATCACGCCTTTTATTGACCAACCATTAGTCAAGATACTTTGCGGTGTTCGCCGCTGCGGAAAAACCACTATATTTGAAATGCTCAAAGATGAACTTCTGCGCCGCGGAGTACCGGCCGACCGTATCATCTGCAAGCGTTATACCGAGATGGATATACCGGATAACATTAGCGCCAAGGATATGTATGATGAGTTAATTTCTCTGATGCATGGCAAGGAGCATTGCTATCTCCTGCTGGACGAGATCCAGGAGATAGACGGTTGGGAGAAAGCTGTCAACAGTCTCCTTGAGGGAAGTGATGCCGATATCTATGTTACAGGCTCTAATTCCAAGCTTATGTCAAGTGAGATATCAACTTACCTGACCGGACGATACATACTCATTCCGGTCTATACTCTGTCCTTCAGAGAATATCTTGACTTTAAGACAGACAGCAAGCTATCCCGCAAAGAACTTTTGGAAGAATATATTCGTTTCGGCGGTTTTCCTATAGTTGCACTCGGAAACTACGAAGCTCAGAACGCTTATCAGATAGTAAACGGCATTTATCATACCGTGGTCTCCCGTGATATTGTTAATCGTCACCGCATTAATAAACAGGATCTCTTTGACCGTGTTGTCAAATATATAATTGAAAATATGGGAAAGACCTTCTCCGCCAATTCCATTTCCAATTTCCTCAAAAACGAACACCGTAAGGTATCGATTGAGAGTATATATAACTATCTGCGTTGGCTGGAGCAGGCCTTTATAATCTATCCCTGTGAACGATATGATCTGCAAGGCAAAAGCATACTGAAGACACAAGAGAAATACTATCTTGCCGATGTATCACTCAAGTATGCATTGCTCGGCTACAATCGAAAAATGTTGGACGGCGCCATGGAAAATATTGTTTTTTTGGAATTAAAGCGCCGCGGCTATGATGTTTATATCGGAAAAAACGAGTCAAAGGAAATTGATTTTGTCGCTACGAAGCTTGACGAAAAGATATATGTACAAGTGTGTGTACGTATTCCGGATGCTTCGGATCGTGAAGTCGGTAATCTTATGGAACTCAAAGACCATTATCCGAAATATGTAGTTACGCTTAACGATATGGATACCGGCAATGAAAACGGCATCAAAATCATTCATTTGGCAGATTTTCTCCTTGAGGAAAAATGGTAAGAAATTCAGACTATGAAATTGTATTTAGCGCCCCTTGAGGGCATAACAGGATATGTGTTCAGAAATACCGTGCATGAACAGTTCGGAAGAGGTATAGACAAGTATTTCACGCCTTTTATCGAGCCGCATCCACACAAAAAATGCATGCCGTCAAGGGCTGTCAACGACATCAGAAGCGAGCACAACCGTGATATCTGTGTCGTACCTCAGATACTTACAAATTCCGCGGAAGCATTTGCATATGCAGAGCGGGAGATAACTCCTTACGGCTACAAAGAATTAAATATCAATTTGGGCTGCCCGTCGGGTACTGTTACGAGCAAATTCAGGGGTTCGGGACTGCTGCAGGATATAACTATGCTGGATGAATTTCTGGCGGCTGTATTTGAGACTTCCGAATGCGATATTTCCATAAAGACCCGTATAGGCTATTCCAATCCCGATGAATGGCCCAAGATCCTTGAGATATATAAAAAATATCCGCTGAAAGAACTTATCATCCATCCTAGAGTCAGAGAAGAATTCTACAACGGAACTGTTCATTATGATGCCTTCAAGTATGCGCTTGACAATTGTGAGCTTCCTCTTTGCTATAACGGGGATATCAATTCCAAGGAAGATCTTGACAAGATAACAGAGCTATTTGATCATTGCCGTAAAGCTCCTGCTGCGGTAATGATCGGACGCGGCATGGTAAGAAATCCCGCTCTTATCGAATACATAAGCGGAAATCGTCCGGAAAGCAGACTTACCGCTGAAGATCTGAAACGTTTTACCGATGCGCTTACGGCAGGCTATAAAGAGCTCTTGAGCGGTGATACACCGGTACTGCATAAGATGAAGGAGGTCTGGTCATGGCTGATACTTGATATACCGAACCATGACAAGCTCCTTAAGAAAATAGTGAAATCCAAAAAGATATCGGATTATGAGTCTGCCGTACAAGAGGTGCTGCGCAGCATAGCTTAGTTTCATAAGCACGTGCAGCATAATTAATAATATAGACACTCCGGCTTTAATCCACTTATCGATTAAACACGGATTGCTTCGTACTGCGTACTCTCGCAATCCTTCGAAAATTCGCACCCGTGCCTTTCGGCACTTTGTGCTCATTTTCGTTTGGCCGTCCTATAGTCGTCTTCGCAGCTGCAAGCATCTGCGAAGACGACTACACTCCGGCTTTAATCGATAAAAATATGAGAGCAGCCGAAGCCACTCCCATACTCTTTAAGCTCTTTTATATGTTATTTAAAATCAAGCGAAGTATCTCTTAAGAAGACCTGCAAATGCCTTACCGTGACGAGCCTCGTCATGATACTTCTGCAGCAAACCACGATATATAGTGTGGATAGCTGATAATATGACATATATATTGCGTTTTTCTAAAAGTCTTCCCACGGTTTTCCCACCAAAGTTTTTCTTGTGGGAAAATCATTCATTCAGCCCTATTCCTCGTTGCCTTCTGTTGAGACAATAATGTCCTCGCCATCATATTTCTCTAAAAAATCCAGCAAGGCTTTTCTCGTAACCTTTCTGCACCCAAACTTAATTGAACGCAAATACCCTTGGTTGATGAGTTGGTATACCATGTTTTTATTCACTTTTAATAACGATGCAACCTCAGCGATTGTATAGAGTACTTCGGAATCAGCGTTGAGATTGTCCATATATATCTTAACACCTCTTTTCAAAAATGCAAGAGTCTTTCCAACGGGCGGCGGTTGGCTGGGCCGCTCCACAGGACTTACCTCCGTGGCTTTTCCGGCACCCCCTGCAGCCTGCGGCGGAGTGGTTACCGCTCGGACCACAGCCAGGGTGGTGTATCATGGTTCGGTATATGGGTCATGGCCTCAAGCTGCCACAGCTCGCTTGTGAGCGGTATCCGGCTCCCCCAGAGCCTCCTTTCTGGTGGGATCGTGGCCCTGGTCTGCCCTCACGGCTCGGCCATATACTTAACGTACCCGTTGGCTCTATGAGGCCGGTTGGCCTGTTTGTCAAGGTACAGTGGGATGCCTTCCCCAAAAGGTGTTTCATGCCTTTCACTCCTTTTCCCGATTCTCTGCCATATATCTGCCCACCACATTACCTAATATCATCCAGAATTCCCGTATTTGCACAAACCCCCACAGCCCGGTTGCGATGGGCCATGGGGGTTCAGTCACATATCAAAAAATTTTAATCCGGCCAGCATGGTATCCAGATCCTGATCGCTGGGTCCGGCCGGAGGTACCGCTTGCTGACTGTCCTCTGTCGGCACAAGGCTTTTCCCTGCCAGAAACTCCTCTACAGCGGCCTTTGTCATGGCCTTGACCATTTCCATCAGCTGCTCTTTGGTCTGCATAGGCTGATAGGCGATCTTTACCTCTGCTCCCGGCGCTGCGATTTCCGGATGCCGCTGGATATACTCCATGACCGCCACGATTACAAGGTAGCTTTTCTTATTCCCTAACTGCTCCAAGAGGGTGCCTACGGTGATTTTCTCCTGGGCATCTGTGCCCCATTGGAGTGTAAAGCGAAATTTATCATCCCTGTGCAAAGCCGTCACCGACCTTTTGGGCCTGCTGCTGGCGGATCTGGGCGGTGGCCAGCATCCCAAACCCGATGGCGTTGGCTTTGGGGTCAGAAATAAAGTCGGCCTTTACCACCTGCGGCGAGTCTTCAATAAACGGGCGGAACAACGCCGCACCGCCGCCGATGAAGATGGCGGGGGTGGCCCGCAGATCCACCTGAAGCTCACGCAGCTTGTCCAAGATCCCAGCAGCATAGCTTTTTACCGTAGCCCTGATCGTGTCTTGGACATCCGTAGGGAGAATGGTTGGCCGCCCCTGAATAACATCGAAGATATGATCGTCGTCGATCTTGATGTCATGAAGGGCGCTGACCCGACCAATGATGCTGTTGCACATAGGGATGGCGCCCATCTCCAAGCTCCGGCAGAACTGCATATCCGGCTGTACGCCCCGTAGCAGGAGGACATCGGTCGTAAACCCGCCGATGTCCACCACAAAGGTCCGCGGATTTTGCCGGATGATCTGCGCCTGCGGCACCACGGCGGCATAGGCCTGGGGATATACCATGACCTGACGGAGCAGCAGGCATACCGGCGTTCCATTGAATACAAACTGGACGCTATTCCGCTTAAAATACTCCGCAAACCGATTTCGCAGTTCATAGTGTTCCGGGGGCAGGCCGATGGCCAGTTCAGCCTCTACCATGGGCTGAAGCGCATTCATCTTCTGTAGCTCCTTGGCGATGGCAAACAGGCTCAGCACGAAAAAGCGGTCATCCTTGGTCTTATCCCGCATATAGGGAATGCGTTCCCCCGACAGCGTCCAAAAGGTGCCGTTATATTCCAGCACATCCATCTCTACCGGCGGTTTCACAGGATAGTCTGTCAGCCCGGAGGTAAAGACAAAGTTGGGCGTCTTAATGGCAGAATTCCCATGGTCAATGGCAAATAGCATCTTTTATCACTCCTGTTTTATCAGATACTTCATTACACGCTTGCACATACGCATTTGCAACGAGAATGAGCATTGTGGGCGAAAAAATAGGCAAAGAAAAAGGGCGTGTGAAAAAATGAAAGTTTTTTCACGCGTCTTTTTTCTTTTGTGGATAAA
>JAUNWP010000060.1 GCA_030540255.1 Eubacteriales bacterium
GGTTTCCGCAGCCGTGGCTTCCGCAGCTGTGACCACCCTCACCGTGCTCATGGTCATGATGATTGCAGTGAACATCCGGATCATATCCTAGATTGCCTGCAAGCAGTGCATTAACTGCCGTATCGGCATCTCCGCTTACGCCGCCGTAGAGCTTGATGCCGGCCTCAGCCAAAGCCATCTGAGCGCCTCCGCCTATACCTCCGCATATCAAAGTATCAACTCCGCGCTGCATAAGGAAGCCTGCCAGTGCTCCGTGTCCGCTTCCGTTTGTATCAACTACTTCTTCGCTTACGATCTTGCCGTCCGAAACATCATATATCTTGAACTGCTCCGTGTGGCCAAAATGCTGGAAGATCTGTCCGTTTTCATAAGTTACCCCGATTTTCATAATAACATCTCCTTTATACTCGTTATCCGATCCGCTTGTTCCGTCTGTCTGCTTCAGATATTGATCGCAGCAATGCCGCTCCTGTCCGTCACATATACGGTAATTACCTCCGGTAATATGCAGCGGTTTTCCGTAAACAATACATGCAGCCAGCTTATGCCTTGCACTTTCATATATCTCCTGCACAGTCGAACGGGAAATATCCATCTGTGTAGCACATTGCTCATGCGTCCGCTGATCCAGATCCACAAGTCTGATTACCTCATATTCATCCAATGTCAGTCGGATAGCCTCTCTGTCCTCACACCCTTTCGGAAAAAACAGATCTATCTGAGGTTCTCCGCATATCCTGCGGCAGCGTGGTGGTCTTGGCATGTAAATGTCTCCTTGTTTTCGGTATATACCGATTATGAATCTGTATTTAAAAAAAATCAATAGGGTTTTCAATAATTTATTTTATTATGGTAAAATTTAACGGTAACTTTATACTTAAAATCTTATATAATATGTAACTGTTCCAAACCAAGCGCATTTTTCATGAAAAACTGTGAGTCATGCTTGCATGCGCGAGCAGTTTTATTTGAAAATGCATTTGGCTGATATGCCACAGCGATGAAATGCGAAGCATTTTGAAGTTGCTTGGCTATGATTATAATCTTGTAAAAAAGAGGCTTAAGAATAAATATGAATATCTTGGTTATAGATGCACAGGGCGGAGGAATCGGACGCCAGATAGTTGCCGAGGTCAGAGAAGCATTTCCGCAGGCTTGCGTAACTGCGGTCGGAACCAATGTCATGGCTACCTCAGCCATGTTAAAAGCGGGTGCAAACTATGCCGCAACAGGTGAAAATGCCGTAATAGTCGGATGCCGCAAAGCCGATGTTATCATAGGCCCTGTAGGGATAGTTATTGCGGATGCTATGCACGGTGAGATAACTCCTGCCATGGCTCTTGCCGTAGGACAAAGCAATGCCAGACGTATATTGCTGCCTATGAGCCATTGCGACAATATAGTTGTAGGCGTTTCCAATTTTTCGATCAACAGTCTGATTTCAGATGTGATTGATGAACTAAATAAAATACCTGAATAAATCTCCATGCTTGACGCCAACTTATTGATAAATTCACTTTAAGGTGCTAAACTACTTGTGTTTCGCAGGAAGCGGACATATCGGTACAGAAGTACCTGTTAAATTTGAGTTTATATTACGGATGTCTTAATTGATGAGACATCTTGATTTCAGGTGATGTATGCCAGGAAGGTATGCGATTTCTCAGAAGGGAAATGGTATACCTTCTTTTTGTATACCTTCACCTTATTGTTTTTTAGGGAGGTACATTTTTATGGCATGTTTTCTTGTTCCTGCAACAGAAGCAGTTGTAACCACAGTAGCAACAAAGATCATCAGATCCAATGAACACGATAAAGCGGAAACATTTAATATTAAGCTTCCGGACGGCAGCATTGAAGAAGTTGCAAAGACTCCTTTTTCTACCAAACTCGGATGGCTTAATAAGATGCTTTGGGGCGGATCTGCTCTTCTTGCATTCGAACATCTGTGGCACGGTGAGGTCGTTCCTTTCTTTCCGTTCCTTACGGCCGTAGAGAGCGGCGAGACCTCCGAGATGCTTGCCGAGATGGGCAGCACAGGAGTGATGATGGCCGTACTTGTTACAGCCACCTGGCTCGTTATGCTTGCGGTTTCCTCGGCAATGGAAAAGAAAGCCATTCACAACAGTGCGCTTGTAAAGGAGGAGGTAAAGGCATGACTCTCTTAACAAGTGTTTTTGCGGCAATCATCTGCACAGTTATCTGGTACAAAAATGCACCGAATTCCAAGCTGAATATCGCTCCTCTTTGCTGGATGTTCTGGGGTGCGTCATTGATGTGGTTTGTAGATGCGATCTTTGAGTATGCCGAACTCGGTGCGGAATACTTCGCTCCGGCTCCTATGGATATGTTAAACGATCTCTACCTCGGACTTTCCGTTGTTGCATTTGCACTAATCATCTGGCTTATCATGCTCCTTGTGAAGGATCCCAAGGGTGTAGTTAAGGCTGCATTGTTCAAAGTAAAATAATATAGATATCAGCAGCTCCGAGCAAAGCCTCGGGGCTGTTTTCTATGTTTTGGGGGTTATAGGACAAAAAAGAAGGACCTTATCAGAGTCAGCTGACTAACTGATTCTCCTTCTGTCCTTCTTTGTTTTAGGGCTATACTTTTTCATAACCCTCATGTATTAATATTTTAATCAAATTACGGCTGATTCAATGATATTTCGCAACTCATCTACTATCTCACCGAATTCCTTACCTGTCTCATCTATAATGATATCCGCATACTGCTCATAGAGCTTTGCTCGTTCATCATAAAGATCCTTAAGTGTATATCCGTCAGGAATCGCAACTCCTCTGTCAACGACATTTCCTATACGTTTCTCCATCTCCTCATATGAAATACGAAGATAAACAACGGTGGAAATCGCCTTGAGGTGTTCCATAGCCCAGTCTTCATAACAGATCGATCCTCCGGGTGCTATTACGGAGTTCTCTGCCTCTAATGAAGCAGCTATGTCTCCCTCGACCCTAATAAAACCGTCTGTACCTTGCTCCGCTATTATTTCCTTCAACAGCTTTCCCGTCTGTTCTTGTATAACGATGTCAACATCTATAAAGCTCATACCGAGCCGCTTTGCAAGCAAAACACCTACAGTTGATTTTCCGCAGGACGGTGCGCCTATCATAGTTATATTTTTCATAATTATAATTCCCTTTATTTAAATGTATCACAGATGATTTCTATGCTTTGATCTTAAAAAGCTACTCATTTTAATCCAATCATCTGAAAACATATTTATTAAAGAGATTTTACATTATTTTCCAACTAATTTGTTGCCTTTCTTTGCGTTCAATCTTGCCATAGCTCTCGTCATTGCAAGTTTTCCCTGATAATAGCTCTTCTTACTGCTCTGCAGGCTCATTTTTTCCTTAGCTCGCTCGGCGGCGGCTCGTGCTCTGTTTTCATCGACATCCTCCGGTCTCTCAGCCGTATCAACTACAAGCACGGTTCCGTTCGAATCAACTCTTGCATAGCCCTGTCCGGTCACCACAGTCTTCCAGCCGTCATCATTTTTATAACGCAGGCTGCCTATATATATACCTATCACCATAGGCTCATGATCTGCCTGAATACCGTATTCACCGTCGGCTGCCGGAATGACAAGACTCTCACAGGGACCCTCGTAAAAAACTCCGTCACTGGATACAATCTTCAGATTAAACTTTGTCATGATGCTTCTCCTTAAGCCTCATCTTCCTTGGCAATTTCTTCGGCCTTTTTTATGACATCATCTATGGTTCCCGCATTGAAAAATGCGCTTTCCGGATATTCATCCATCTCACCGGACAATATCTTCTTGAATCCCCTGATGGTCTCCTCCACAGGTACATATACACCCTTGATTCCGGTAAACTGCTCAGCTACCGAGAAAGGCTGTGACAGAAATCTCTGTATCTTACGTGCTCTGTAAACGATAGTCTTATCCTCATCACTAAGCTCATCTATACCAAGTATCGCTATGATATCCTGAAGCTCCTGATATCTCTGCAATACATTCTGTACCTGAGTTGCAGTATTATAATGCTCTTCTCCGACTATCTCGGCATCAAGTATTCTTGATGAGGACTCAAGAGGATCGACTGCCGGATAGATTCCGAGTCCTACTATCTTACGTGACAATACAGTAGTTGCATCAAGATGTGCGAAGGTGGTGGCCGGTGCCGGATCGGTAAGATCATCCGCCGGTACATAGACTGCCTGCACACTTGTTATTGCTCCGTCAGATGTTGATGTGATACGTTCCTGAACTCCGCCCAATTCATTTGCAAGAGTCGGCTGATAGCCTACTGCTGACGGCATACGTCCAAGCATGGCAGAAACCTCTGAGCCTGCCTGCACGAATCTGTATATATTATCGATAAAGAGCAGCACGTCCTTCTGTTCTCTGTCTCTGAAGTACTCCGCCATAGTAAGTCCGGTCTCGGCAACTCTCATACGTGCTCCCGGAACCTCGTTCATCTGTCCGAAAACAAGTGCGGTCTTATCCAGTACTCCGGATTCGCTCATTTCTCTGTAGAGGTCATTACCCTCTCTTGAACGCTCTCCTACACCTGTAAATATGGAGTATCCGCCATGCTCTGTAGCAACATTATGTATAAGCTCCTGTATAAGCACAGTCTTACCTACTCCGGCACCTCCGAAGAGGCCTATCTTACCGCCTCTTGAATACGGAGCAAGCAGATCTATTACTTTGATGCCTGTCTCAAGCATCTCTGCCGACGGAAGCTGTTTTTCAAAATCAGGTGCCTTTCTGTGTATCGGCCATCTTTCATCCGCCTTAGGCTGCTCCTTACCGTCTATAGCCTGTCCGAGTACATTAAACATCCTGCCGAGTACCTTTTCTCCTACAGGCGTTGTAATTCCGGATCCTGTAGCCATTACCGTCATGTTTTTTGCAAGTCCCTCACTCGGATCCATCATGATGCAGCGTACATCCGTTGCATCAAGCTGCTGTGAAACCTCCATGGTACGGATCACACCGTCGGGATCGACCGTCAAAGCCTCATTGATCTTAGGCAAATGCGAACCGTGATCAAATCTCACGTCCACAACAGGACCCATTATCCTTATGATCTTTCCGATATTTTTATCATTTCTTTCTTCCATTGTCATCACATCCGATTCTTATTTCTTAAAGCCGTCGTTCCCGCTATGATCTCGGTTATTTCCTGTGTTATACTTCCCTGACGTTTGCGATTATACTCAAGTTCAAGCGTCTGCAGCATCTTGTCGGCATTTTCTGTTGCCGAATTCATTGCCGCCATTCTGTCGTTAAGCTCTGCACAATAGCTCTCAGTAAGTGCGGTAAATATAACTCCCTGCATGGTAAGCGGTGCCACCAGCGTAAACACAGAGGCCTCATTCGGATAGAATGCCTTCTCTCTGTATAATCCCTCATCCTTTTTATCAAAGGCATCTCGTGACAGAGGCAGTATCTTCATCTTAACGGCTTCCGACTCCAGAGCGTTCTTCATTCGCGTGTAGATAACATATATCTCGCCTACATCTCCGTGATTGTATTCATCAAGAAGATCCGAGGTGATGTATCTTGCCCTCTGAAGATTAGGATTCTGTGTTGAGTATTTGAAATCTTCATTTACAAAGGCCTTAGTCCTCGCAAAATGATGCAGTCCTACCTGTCCCATTACAAAAAGCTCTGCATCAGGATACTCTTTAAGCTCAGCTTCGACCTTTTTTATAACATTAAGGTTATAGGCTCCTGCAAGCCCCTTGTCCGCGGTGATGACCAGATAAGCTCTTCTCTTATGTTTTTTTCTGTCAAAGCCTTCACATTCGCATGTATCCGAATCCGATAAACTCTCCAGATATTTGTGTTCCAGACTCGGAGAGGTTGCAAGGATATCTCCTATAGTCGAATAGATGGCATCATAATAAAACTGCACCTTATGCATGCTGTCCTTGGCTTTTCTTATCTTAGAGGAAGAAATAAGGTACATGGCATTGGTGACCTTCTTGGTCTCCCTGATGCTGTTCATTCGATCAAGTATTTCCCTTGTCTCCGACATATCCCTTCACCTTCTTATACTCTGTGAGTGCATTCAATATGATATTTTTATTATCATCACTTAAGAGTCTGCTCTCTGCTATCTCCCTGATCACTCCGCCGTGCGTGCCCTCGAGGTAATTATAGAAGCCCTCTATAAAGGACTTGAATTCCTTCTTCGGTACATCGAGCAGCTTCTTGCTTGTAGCTGCAAGCAGATATACGACCTGCTTTTCCTGTGATAAAGGATGATACAGAGGCTGCTTAAGCAGTTCCATAAGCTGCTCTCCGTATATGATACGTTTTCTTGTATCCTCATCAAGATCCGAGCTGAACTGTGAGAATGACTGTATCTCCTTATACTGGGCAAGCTCAAGTCTCAGTGTTCCGCTGACCTTCTTGACAGCCTTTGTCTGAGCCGCACCGCCTACTCGGGATACCGACAGACCCACATTTACAGCAGGACGGAAGCCTTCATAGAACAAGTCATTCTCAAGGAATATCTGTCCGTCGGTTATTGATATAACATTGGTCGGAATATATGCTGATACATCTCCCGCCTGTGTCTCTATTATCGGAAGTGCGGTTATTGATCCGCCTCCGTGTTCCTTATCCATATGACAGGATCTCTCAAGTAATCTTGAGTGCAGATAGAATACATCTCCCGGATAAGCCTCTCTTCCGGGTGAGCGCTCAAGCAAAAGCGATAATGCTCTGTATGCAACGGCGTGCTTGGACAGATCGTCATACACGATCAGTACATCCTTGCCCTTATCCATAAAATATTCCGCAATCGCAGTTCCCGAATAAGGTGCAAGATACTGCATTGCGGCACCGTCACTGGCAGTAGCCGCAACGACAACCGTATAATCCATAGCACCGTGCTTCTTGAAATTATCTACTATCTGTGCAACCGTAGAAGCCTTCTGTCCTATGGCAACATATACACAGATGACATTCTTGCCCTTCTGATTAATGATAGTGTCTACGGCAATAGCAGTCTTGCCAGTCTGTCTGTCTCCTATGATAAGCTCTCGCTGACCTCTTCCTATAGGTATCATAGAATCAATAGACATGATACCTGTTTCGAGCGGAACATTGACAGGCTCTCTCTCCATTACTCCGGCTGCCTTACGTTCTATCATGTACCAGGAATCTACAGGTATCTCTCCTGCTCCGTCTATAGGTGCTCCGAGTGCATCTGTAACACGTCCAAGCATAAAATCACTGACGCCTATGCCTGCACGTTTCTTGGTTCGTACTACTCTGTCTCCGACACTTAAGCTGTCGCAATCTCCCAGTACTACACAAAGAACACGGTGCTCGTCTATGCTCTGTACAAGACCCTTAACTCCGTTTTCAAAGAGCACGATCTCTCCGTACATAACATTGCTTATTCCTTCGACTGTAACTATACCGTCATGCAGATTAATGATGGCTCCGCCCTCTTCGACGGACATCTCATCTTCAAAGCCTTCTATATCACTCTTAAGTATGGATATGAGATTCTCGGTGCCTTTTTCATACTTGAGGTTTTTCTCAAGGCGCCCGAAGGCACTCTTGACCGAGTTGTCATATATATTGTCACCTACACGAAGTATATATCCTCCGAGCAGTTCACTGTCTTCTTTTTCCTCAAGCACAACATCTGTCGCATGATAGCTGTCCATCAGCATGTGCTTAAGTTCTTCTATCCTTGTTTCATCCGGCCTTACAGCATAAATAAGACTTGCCTTAAGTATCCTGTTTTCTTCAAAAAATTTATCTGCAAAATTACGCGTCATGTCTAATACTTGCCTCTCTCAATACATCATTGAACAGGCTCTGCTCCTCGGCTTCGTTTCTGTTTACCTTAGCCAGCTTTTTTGCTGCGGCAAGTGCGAGCTCAGCGATCTGACCCTTAGATTCATTCATAAGCAATTCAGCCTCTCTCTTTGCCCTTAGCCTTGAGTCTGTCAGTATTCTGTCGGCTTCCTCTTTTGCTTCGTTTATTATCCTTGCATTTTCAAGCTTGGCATCCTCTATTATCTTGTCGGCATGAGCCTGTGCAAGTGAATTCGAACTCTGAAGCACCTTGTCCGCTTCGTTAAGATGCTCCTTGGCAGTCTTTTCCATACTGTCTGCCTGATTCATCTGCTCAGAGAGTATCCTCTGTCTCTGATTGATAATATTTGTCACAGGCTTAAATAAAAAGACCCTGAGAAGTATAAACAGCACTATTAAATTGACGAATGTCCATACGATATTCATATTTAATGTAAGCATGTCTCTGCCTCCTTTTATATTCTGTCTAATACAAGATTATCGAAGTTTACTCCGTCGGTAGCTAACCCGGATCCGGATCGTTACCTTGTATATTCATATCCGATTACTGTCCGAGGAACAGAATGATCAAAATACCTATAACAAGTCCGTATACGGCTGTTGCCTCGGCAAGCGCACATCCAAGCAGCAATGCTTTTGTTATCTTACCGTCTGCTTCAGGCTGTCTTGCTATGGCATCTACTGCTTTGGATGTTGCGATACCTATACCGATTCCGGCTCCTATACCTGTAAGAACTGCTATTCCTGCTCCGATTGCTATTAATGTTGACATGATTTTTTTCTCCTCTGATTATTATTTACTTATTCCTTATTCCATCGCTTCCTTCATAAAAAGCGAGGTCAAAAATACAAATACATATGCCTGGATCAAACCGTCGAATATATCGAAATACATACTGAACGGTACAGGCAGGATTGCCGGAACCACCAGCTTGATCAGTTCCATTACTACAAATGCGCCTACGACGTTTCCGAATAATCGCATACATAATGACAATGGCTTGATAAACAGCTCAAGTACATTAAGCGGTGCTATTATTGGCATTGGCTCCGCAAAGCTGTGTACGAATCCCTTTGAACCTTTCACCTTCAGGCACGAGTATTCAATGAGTATTATGCTCATCACTGCGAGGCCGGCTGTAACATTCAGATCCTTGGTAGGAGGCTTAAGTCCTATCAGCCCTGTCATATTTGCACATCCTATATAAAGTATGACTGTGCAAAGCCAAGGAATGTAGCATTTTCCTCGTTCACCGAGTATGTCGCCGAAGAAATCATATAACCATCCTATACCGCTCTCCAGTAAAAGCTGCCGCTTGCCGGGATTATTCAGTTTCAAATTTCTTGTCAGGATAATCGAAGCTAAGACTAACAGTGCCATGATCAGCCATGTCACTGCCACAGACTCAGGAATGTCGATACCTCCCAGGATCGGGATGGTGAATGCTGTCTCGGTCTGAAGTTCCGCCATGAGTTTTTCTTTCACTTTAGATCACTTCCTTCTGTTTGCTTTCATAATTGCTTTTAATGCGGATTATTAATTTCCTTAATGTTTGT
>JAUNWP010000061.1 GCA_030540255.1 Eubacteriales bacterium
AAAACAGGCTTGACTTAATACTCAGACAGTGTTAATATATAACGGCTTTGAAAATGATGGTCCGCTGGCATTTATGTTTATGAACATCAGATAATTTTAAGGAGGAAAATACAATGCAGGAGATCATTGAGAAGATCGAGAACGAGCAGCTTGCAGGTAAGGAAGTTGCTGAGTTTCATGTAGGAGACACAATCAGAGTTCACAACCTCATCAAGGAGGGCAACAGAGAGCGTATCCAGATTTATGAGGGTACAGTAATGCAGATACAGGGTCACGGTATCCGTTCTACATTTACAGTAAGAAAGCTTTCTAACGGCGTAGGCGTTGAGAAGACATGGCCTGTATACAGCCCATTCGTAGCTAAGATCGAAGTTATCAGACATGGTAAGGTTAGACGTGCTAAGCTTAACTACCTCAGAGACAGAATCGGTAAGGCAGCTAAGGTTAAGGAGCTTATGCGTTGATCGCATATTAGCGTATAAATGAAATCAGAAAATGAGGATGAACAAGTTTACTTGCATTCATCTTCATTTTTTTTAAATATACTTTTTGACATTAAAAAAATAATGTGGTAGTATGTCAATAATTAAAAACACTTTAAGATAGAGGCGCGGTTGACAAGAGTAGCCCGTTGCGTTACAGGATTTCGCAGATCCGCTGCAGCGAGAACAAAGGGGAGACCGCCGAAGGAGATATAGGCGTATATGTCCTGGGCATTCGGAGAATATCCGCGTGACTGTCGCGAAAGCGGTGGGCTATCAGCTATATCTGACAGTCCTGCAGCATGAGCGGAGAGCTATGTATTAGTATGCAGCCGATTGAGACGATCAGCTCGGATAGTTTGTAATTGAGGCGAACCGATACATAGTATGTCGGTTCGCTTTATCTTTGTGAAATTTTAAACTTTGTATAATACGAAAGGATATCAATATGAGTAAGAAAGCTGTATTTACAGGAGTTGCTACCGCACTTATCACGCCTACAAATGAGAATGGTGTGGATTTTGAGTCCTACGGAAGACTTATAGATTGGCAGATCGAGCAGGGAATCAATGGTCTTGTTGTAGTTGCTACCACAGGAGAGGGTGCTACATTATCAGACGAAGAACATAAGGCTGCTATTTCCTTTGCAGCAGAGAGGATCAACAAGCGTGTTCCTATGATTGCCTGTACGGGATCAAACGATACTGCATACAGCATTCAGCTTACAAAGTATGCATGTGAGCACGGTGCAGACGGATGCCTTGTAGTTTCTCCTTATTATAATAAGAGTACACAGGCCGGACTTGTTGCAAGCTTCTCAGCTATCGCAGATGCTTCTACCGCACCGATCATCATTTACAATATACCGGGACGTACAGGAGTAAACATCACTTCAGAGACACTTGCAAAGCTTGCCGAGCATCCTAACATCTCAGGTCTTAAGGAAGCAAACGGAGATATATCATCTGTTGCGGAGACTGCAAGACTTGTAGGTGACAACTTGCATATTTATTCGGGAAATGACGATCAGATAGTTCCTATCATGTCACTCGGAGGAGAGGGTGTCATCTCTGTATTGTCTAATCTTTGCCCGGCAGAGACTGTTGCTATGGTACAGAAATGGTTTGACGGTGATGTTAAGGGCAGCCTTGAGCTTCAGCTTAAGTATCTTCCGCTTATCCATGCTTTGTTCAGCGAGGTTAATCCTATCCCTGTTAAGGCAGCTATGGCAGCTATGGGATACTGCGAGAATTATCTCAGACTTCCGCTTGTTCCTATGTCGGATGCAAAGCGTGAGAACCTGTATTCTATCATGAGAGGACTCGGTCTTATCAAGTAAGAGAGTCGTAAACTCTGAGAGGAGATACCGGAGATGTGTACATGACGATGTCCGGGTAAATTCAGACGAATTTTTACTATAGGTATTGATATGAAGATAATAATTAACGGTGCCAACGGCACCATGGGAAAAAAGGTGATCGAGGCTGTCGAGAGCGGCAAGTTTAATGCCAAGATCGCTGCGCTTATAAGCAGAAGCTTTGATGTAAATGAAGCAGAGCATAAGTATCCGACACTTGATGCATTTACAGGGGAAGCAGACTGCATTATAGATTTCTCCAACCATGAGGGAACAACAGCGCTTACCGATTACTGCATCAGGAGAAAACTTCCTGTAGTCATTGCAACTACCGGACATACGGATTACGAGATGTCTCTTATCAAGAAGGCAGGAGAGACTGTTCCTGTATTTCTTGCGGCAAATACTTCGGTAGGCGTGGCAGTGCTCAGAGAGCTTGTGAAAAAGGCTGTGGCAGCATTTCCGGAAGCCGATATTGAGATCATTGAGAAGCATCACAACCGTAAGGCGGATGCTCCGAGCGGAACAGCTCTTGCTTTTGCAAACAGTATAAAGGAAGTAAGACCGGATGCTGTATTTGTCTACGGCAGAGAGGGACATGCGGTAAGAGAGCATAACGAGATAGGCATACATGCGGTTCGTTACGGCAACGAGGTCGGAACACATGAGATCATTATTTCAAACGGTTCAGAGACTATTACTATCAAGCATGAAGCTGAGAATCGTATACTTTTTGCGGAAGGAGCACTTAAGGCAGCGGAATTCATCATTGATAAGCCGGCAGGCATATATGGCATGACGGAGCTCCTTAACAGCTGATATTACATAATCTGTAATTGTTCAGGTCGAAGCTTGGAATTACGGATCTGAATTACGGATATAATTTATAATATTACGGTCCTGCAAGGGAGCAGGAACAGGCATGAGCAAATAATCATGCCTTACCCTTGCGGGACCTTTTTGCAACCGAAAATGTCATTGCCGGTGAATAATTATTGATTTTCATGTATATAGAAATGACAGGCTTTTAAACACAGTACAAACATCAACAAAAGGTTTAGTTTTATAGAGGTTTTTGAATTATTATGAGAGAGAAATTACCGTTTTCAAAGAGCGATGTGCTTGAGTGGGAGAAGACATATCCAACTCCGTTTTATGTTTATGATGAAGAAGGCATACGTGAGTGTGTAAAGGCACTTTATGCCGCATTTTCATGGAATAAGGGCTACAGAGAGTATTTTGCAGTCAAGGCAACACCTACACCGGGCATACTCAGGATACTGAGAGATTTGGGCTGTGGAACCGATTGTGCTTCCATACCGGAGCTTGTAATGTCGGAGCGTTGCGGTATGACAGGACATCATATCATGTTCAGCTCAAACGAGACACGTGTAGATGAGTATGAAGAGGCACTTAAGCTTGGTGCAATCATCAACCTTGATGATGTTACTCAGATCGAGCAGCTTGAGAGAGCCGGTCAGCTTCCGGATACTATTTGCTGCCGTTACAATCCGGGCAGCTTTGAAAATACCAACGGTATCATGGGACATGCTTATGATTCCAAGTTCGGAATGACCTACGAGCAGCTTAAGGAGGCATATACAAAGCTCAAGGCCAAGGGGGTTAAGCATTTCGGTATTCACTCTATGGTGGCAAGCTGCTCACTTGACAACAATTATTATCCGAGTCTTGCAAGAGAACTCTTCAATATTGCCGTTAAGTTCAGAGATGAGCTTGGCATTGAGATAAGCTTCGTTGACCTTTCGGGAGGAATCGGCATACCGTATCGTCCGGGAGAGACCACTATTGACATTGCCAAGATAGGTGAAGGCGTACACAAGGCTTATACCGAGGTGGTTGAGGCAAACGGAATGGAGATATCCGTATTTACAGAGATGGGCAGATATATCACAGGCCCTTACGGCTATCTTGTAACCAAGGTTATCGGAGAAAAGCATATCTATAAGGATTACGTGGGTGTTGATGCAACAGCCTGCAATCTTATGAGACCGGCTATCTATGGTGCTTACCACAATATCCGTGTACTTGGCAAGGAAGATGCAAAAAATGAGATAAAGGTTGACGTAGTCGGCTCACTCTGCGAAAATAATGATAAATTCGCTGTAGACAGAGAACTTCCGAAAGTTGAGTACGGTGATCTGCTCGTTATCGAAGATGCAGGTGCACACGGACACTCAATGGGATATAATTACAACGGTAAGCTCAAGAGTGCGGAGCTTTTGATGCATAAGGATCATTCCGTAAGCTGCATCAGACGTGCTCAGACTATGGAGGATTACTTCTCGACACTTGATATCGATAAGGAATTCCAGGCATAAGGGGATCAAATTATAATGCAGAGATATGTATGCAAATTCGGCGGCAGCTCGCTTGCGGACGGAGCTCAGTTTAAAAAGGTTGCCGATATAATCAAGGCAAGACCTGTCAGAAAATATGTGGTTGCTTCGGCGCCGGGCAAGCGCTATCCGGATGACACAAAGGTTACGGATATGCTGTACAGCTGTTATTATTCAGCAGCTGCGGGACAGAATTATGAGCTTATATTGGGACAGATCAGAGATCGTTATTTAAGTATCATCAATGATCTTGGTATCGATTTTGATATAGATTCAGAGATAGACATCATAGACTCAAGTCTCAGCAGAAATCCTCAGAAGGATTATATGGCGAGCCGAGGAGAGTATCTTAATGCCAAGATACTTGCCAAATATCTGGATTTCGGTTTTCTTGATGCTGCAGAGTGTGTGCATTTTGATGATAACGGAGTATTTATGGCAGAGGAGACCAACAGAGATCTTAATGCCATACTTACCGGACGCGAGTACGTGGTGATACCGGGCTTTTACGGAGCCAAGGCAGACGGAACCATAGTAACATTCTCAAGAGGCGGTTCGGATATAACAGGATCTATAGTTGCGAGAGCAGTAATTGCCGATATGTATGAGAACTGGACAGATGTATCCGGTATGCTTTCGACAGATCCAAGGATAGTTAAGAATCCTTTGCCTATCGAGGCATTGAGCTACAGAGAGCTTAGAGAGCTGTCTTACATGGGAGCATCGGTACTCCATGAGGATGCCGTATTCCCGGTACGAAAGGCTAACATTCCTATCAATATACGCAACACCAACAGACCTGATGATGCGGGAACACTTATTTCATCGGAGCTTCCGCGTATACCGCGTAAGAATAAGGTAACAGGTATAGCCGGCAAGAAGGGCTTCACAGCAGTGCTTGTTGAGAAATCTTCAATGAACTCCGAGATAGGTTTCGGCATGAAGATGCTCAAGATATTTTCGGACTTCGGTGTGTCATTTGAGCATATGCCTACAGGTATAGATACCATGTCTGTAGTATGCCAGACCAGTCTATTTGAGCCGCACAGAGATGAAATTATTGAGACCATTAAGGAAGAGCTTAAGCCGGACAGATTCTATGTCGAAGACAATCTTGCTCTTATAGCTGTCGTTGGTCAGGGCATGGCATACTCAAGAGGTACAGCCGCACGTGTCATGAAGGGACTTTCGGATGCACGTATCAATATCAAGATGATCGATCAGGGATCAACAGAGATCAATATCATTGTCGGTGTTGATGATGTTGACTACGAAGCAGCAATAAGAGGCATATATGATGCCGTAATGGAATGATTTTTAGCTGCAGCGCCGGGTTTCGGTGCTGCGGCTTTTTTCAGAGAATCACAGGGTAATGTCAATGAAGACATCAGATAATAATGTTAATGAATCCTATAATTACGATAGTACCGGGAAGTTGCACGCATTTGACAAGATAGCGGTGCTGATTCCCTGTTATAATGAAGAAAAGACGGTTGCCAAGGTAGTAAGTGATTTTAAACGTGTACTGCCGGAAGCAGCCGTATATGTGTATAATAACAATTCCTCGGATAGGACGGCAGAGCTTGCAGCTGAAGCCGGTGCTATAGTAAGAAACGAATATATGCAGGGCAAGGGTAATGTTATCAGGCGTATGTTCAGGGATATAGATGCCGAGTGTTATATCATTACCGACGGAGACGATACTTATCCGGCCGAGGATGCGGTTAGAATGTCAGAACTTGTGTTAAATAAAAATGCTGACATGGTTGTTGGTGATAGATTATCATCAACGTATTTTACAGAAAATAAAAGAAGATTCCATAATTTCGGTAATTCCATAGTACGTAAAAGCATCAACGTACTTTTTCATAATAACATAAAAGATATAATGACAGGTTACAGAGCTTTCAGCTATGAATTTGTAAAGACATTTCCTGTACTTTCAAAGGGCTTTGAGATCGAGACTGAGATGAGCATACATGCCATAGATAAAAATATGCATATTGAAAATGTTATCATCGATTACCGTGACAGACCCGACGGCAGCGTATCAAAGCTTAATACCTATTCGGACGGAATGCGAGTACTTAGAACTATAGCAAGATTGTACAGAACCTATCATCCTATGGGATTTTTCGGAGGTATTGCGGCAGTCCTTGCGCTTATTTCCGTAATCTTTTTTATCCCGGTGGGCATTGAGTATATCAATACGGGGCTTGTTCCTAAGTTTCCTACACTCATAGTGAGCGGGTTTGCGATGATTGCTGCATTACAGGCTTTCTTCACGGGTATGCAGCTGCAAGTTGCGGTGCAGAAGAACAGACAGGATTTTGAGATGGCATTGCATTGGGTTTCAGATAATAAGAAAACAAGACTTACAGAGAAATGAGCAAGGATATGAATAAAAGTTTTAATATTAACAGCACAGAGATTTGTAAAACTGTAATACGTTGTTTAATTATGCTTCTTATTTCAGCATTAATAGGATTTATTCTGCTGATTTTTGTTTATATGTTGCCAACGGCTCCCATGAAAGCGAATCTGAATCAGGATATAGATGAAATTTCTAAAGAAGGTTTATATCCGGCTATTCATTGGAAGTTTTCTAACACCTTGGATAATTTTACAGATTCATTAATGATGGGAGCGGCTGTTTATGACAATGAAGAAACCATTGTAAATAAAGCAATAAATGCATATCATCCGAGTGGATTTGAAAATCCGGTTCAAGACCTTACTAATTATGTCAGAAACGGAGATAACGGAGAGCACGGAAGTTATACCAGGTATTGGCATGGATATCTTGTGTTTTTGAAACCAATACTCAGCATGACGGATTATCTGATGTGGAGGAGCATAAACCGAGTATTGCAAATCATAGTGATGGTAGCATTGACGCTAATACTTGCAAAACGTTTTTCATGGAAGTGTGCGGTCCCAATGGTTGCGGCTTTTATGTTTTTGCGGCCGAATATTATATATTATTCTTTGCAATACTCAACGATGTTTTATGTTTCCATGTTTTCAGTAATGGCATTAGCATTGATTTATCCGAAAAATGGTGATAACAAAAGACTGGTATATTTTTATTTTGTTGTAGGAATAGTTACTAATTATTTTGACTATTTGACATATCCGGCATTAAGTCTTGGCTTGTGTCTTATTTTATGTGCTATGCTTTCACAGTCGCAGACCGGATTTAAAAACATAGTTAATACCATTATTTATTCAGTATCGTGGGCATTTGGATATGCCGGTATGTGGATATCAAAATGGACAATAGCCACTATATTGACAGGAGAAAATAAGTTTTCTGACGCAATAAGCAGCATTGTCGGAAGGTCTTCAACTGAAGCATACGGAGGCACGATAAGCAGAACAGCAGCTATTGTGTCAAACATGCAGATGGCATCTGAAGTAATAACTCCCATTATTGTCATGGTAATAATTATTTCTTTAGTAATTATAGCTATTCTGCAATGGCGTAGGCAGTTGAAACTATTTTTACCTTATACAGCAAATATATTGATTATTGCAGCAATTCCTTTTGTTTGGTATTTGGTATTAAGCAATCATTCCTATATTCATTTGTATTTTACCTTTAGAACGCTTGCTATAACCGTAGCAGCATTATTTGCAGTAGCGTTTAATATTGAAAAGAAAAAAATATGAAACTTTCAATAATTGTACCATGCTATAACGAACAAGAGGCTTTGCCGTTTTTTTATGATGAGTTCAGGAAAGCACTTTCGCATTCTGTGTTTGATTATGAACTTATATTTGTGAATGACGGTTCTACAGATGAAACACTCAGCTGTATAAAAGAGCTTGCTAAAAGGGATGAGAATGTCAAATATCTGTCGTTTTCACGTAATTTCGGCAAAGAGGCAGCTATGTATGCGGGATTCTGTAATGCTGACGGCGAATATGTAGGAGTTATGGATGCTGACATGCAGGATCCGCCGGCATTGATACCTGAGATGCTTGAGATATTGTGTTCGGGTGAATATGACTGTGTGGCAACCAGAAGAGTGAGCCGTAAGGGAGAACCGCCTATACGTTCTTTTTTTGCAAGAATATTTTATCGTATAATCAATAAGATATCAGATGCAAATGTGGTTGACGGTGCGCGTGATTTCAGAATAATGCGCAGGGAAATGGCAGATGCAGTTGTTGCAATGGCAGAGAATAACAGGTTCTCAAAAGGAATCTTTGGTTGGGTCGGATTCAGAACCAAATGGATACCTTTTGAAAATACCGAACGTATTGCGGGGAAAACCAAATGGAGCTTTTGGGGATTGTTGAGTTATGCTCTTGACGGAATAATCAATTTTTCTGAAATGCCGCTTAATATAGCATCATGGTTCGGCCTTGTAATGACAGCTGTGTCGTTTTTCTTTTTGATGGTTATAGTAATCAGAAAACTATGCTTTGGAGATCCTGTTGCGGGATGGGCGTCAACAATTTCGATAATGCTTTTTATCGGAGGAATTCAATTGTTTTGCATGGGCGTTATGGGACAGTACATAGCAAAAATATATGGAGAGAGCAAAAAAAGACCGCATTATATTATCAGTGAAACTAACAAATCTAATGCGGAAAGAATCAGATGATCCGAAAGGTATCCATTTGGAACAACTATCATCGAAAAATATATTACCTTTATTGGGGAAAATATAAAAGGGAGAAATGTGTTGAAGACCGAGAAATCAGCAAAGCTTAATAAAAAAAATATCTGTATACTGATTCAGCTTATAGTCACTATTGTACTTGTTGCAACTGCAATAATCAGATCTAGCAATACAATAACAGAAGCTATTGATCTTACAAAATTTAAATCTGATTACACAGAGTATAATGGTGAAGAGCTTGTTGCTGTAAATGTTGATGGAATAAGTTCAGAAAATCCGATTGATCTTGCAAGCTATAAGATTGGAAGTGTTAACGGAGGCAGCTACACACTTGATATTGATTATTCGGCTGATGTTATGCAGCATTGCAATTTGTCAATCAGTAATGAGGATGACAAGATTTTTCTGCATGCAAAGACGTTTGATCTTAGTCCTAATAAACAGCATGTAAG
>JAUNWP010000062.1 GCA_030540255.1 Eubacteriales bacterium
GAATTATAACATAATGTATCAGGGAATTATAGATTTTTTTGTGTATTTTTTACATTTGGATGCAATTCCTATGAAATAAATCAAGCTCCGATAGTCAGATTTCAGATCACGACTATCAGAGCTTGTTTAAAATACTAATTTACTTGTATCCTTATACCTTTACAGGTATTTTTCAAGCGCAAGCTTAATCTCATCACTTACAGCTGCGCATGCTTCCTTACTGTCGGCGCTTACAGAGATATAGAACTTAAGCTTAGGCTCCGTTCCGGAAGGACGAACGACTACAGAGCAGTTATCCTCAAGGAGATACTTAAGGACATTGGATTTCGGAAGTCCGTCGAGTCCCTCTGCATAATCAAGTGACTTAAGCACCTTCTTAGGACCGATAACGCTCACTCCCTTACGCATATCATTCATGATATCCTGCATCTTCTCAAAACCTGCCGAGCCGTCAAACTCATAAGAATAGGTCTTATTGAGACAATGTCCGTATTTGGTGTAGAGCTCATTAAGCTTATCAAGGAGTCCTATGCCTCTTGTCTTATAATACGCGAACATCTCACATATCATAAATGCACCGTCAACGGCATCCTTGTCTCTTACGTAGCTGCCGCTCAGATAACCGTAGCTCTCCTCAAAACCGAATATATAGGAGTCCTCATGCCCTTTTTGCTCAAGCATAAGTATCTGCTCACCTATGAACTTGAAGCCTGTAAGAACATTGATAGTCCTTACTCCGTAATCGGCGGCTATACGGTCTGCCATATCTATAGTAACTATAGTCTTGATGAGTACCGGATCCTCAGGCATCTTATCATGCTTTTTTCTCTGAGAACAGATATAGTCAAGCAGAAGTATACCTGTCTCATTACCGGTAAGCAGCACATATTCACCCTTATTTCCGGCTATGCCCTTATCATCTCTTACCGCTATGCCTACACGATCGGAATCCGGATCGGTTGCAAGCAGCAGATCTGCATTGCACTTTGCCGCATATTCCATGCCGAGAGCCATAGCCTCTTTGATCTCAGGGTTAGGATATGGACAGGTCGGGAAATTACCGTCAGGATGCTCCTGCTCCTTGACTACGGTAATATTGGTATAGCCTGATTCCTTAAGTGCGCGAAGTACAGGCTTAAGTCCGCTTCCGTTAAGAGGTGTATATACTATGGATACATTTTTATCTATCTCATCTCCGTAGAGCACAGACTGTGCCTTGACCTCCTCGGTAAAGTCGGTATAGACCTTGTCATCTATATATGAGATCATGCCTGAGGCAAGACCTTCCTCAAAATCTATCCTCTTGACATCATCGAATATATCAAGCTTTTCGATCTCTGCAAGTACTTCCTCTGCTCCTTCTGTAGTTATCTGGCAGCCGTCCGGACCGTATACCTTATATCCGTTATACTTGGACGGATTATGTGAGGCAGTGACCATTATGCCTGCCGAGCAGGAAAGTGCTCTTATTGCATAAGAAGCACAAGGAGTAGGCATAAGCTCCTTGTAAATGTAGGTTCTGATTCCGTTAGCCGCAAATACCCCTGCCGCTATCTTGGCAAAATCCTCTGACTTGATACGTGAATCACGGCTTATAGCTATGCTGCGCTTCCCCTCCGGATCATGCTTGCATACATAATCGGCAAGTCCCTGTGAAGCCTTGGCAACGGTATACACATTCATTCTGTTGGTTCCGGCTCCGAGTACCCCTCTGAGTCCTCCTGTACCGAATTCAAGATCTCTGTAGAAGGCATCCTCCTGTGCATCTTTATCCTCTACTATGCTCTTAAGCTCAGCAGCAACATCTGCATCCTCAGCCTTTTCACACCAACGCTCATACTCTTTTTTTATTTTCTCGCTGTACATTTTCTGTCCTCTGTAATCTTTTAATGTTCTGCTGATGCCGACTTACTGAAGCTTCTCGATCTGTCTGTCAAGCTTAGCCATCTCTTCGTCACTCAGAGACCAATCAAAGGCTGCCGCATTTTCCTCAACATTCTTCCTGCTCTGTGCACCTACTATTGAGGAAGTGATGAATTCCTTCTGTGTAGCCCAATTGATGGCTATCTGAGAAAGCGGAACATCATGATGCTGTGCGGATATTTCATCCATAACATCAACCACCTTCATTACCTTTGAGAACATAGGCTCCTGGAAATGCTTATAGAATCTGCTGCGATTGTCGTTCGGAGCATATACCTTAGGCTCACGTATCTTGCCTGTGAGTATTCCTCCGCCCAAGGAGCCGTAGGACATAACTCCGATGTTGTGAGCATAAGCCCACTTGATCGTTGCCTCGTTATCTCTCGCAACCATTGAATACTGCGGCTGGAATACCTCAATAGGTGCAAACTGTGAAGCCTGCTCCATCTGAGTTTTATCAAAGTTGCTTACTCCGATATGACGTATAAGCTTCTGATCCTTAAAGCTCTCAAGAAGCTTCATAGTCTCCTCAAAGGGCACCTCAGGATCCGGCCAATGGATAAGGTAAATGTCTATATAATCCGACTTAAGATTGTCAAGTGATTCGACTATCTGACGCTTGATATCATCAGACTTACAGGTACGGATGTATTTTCCGTCAACGTACTTGGTACCGCACTTGGTGGAGATCACGACCTTCTCACGCATCTTCATGTCTGAAAGCACCTGTCCTACGTGACGTTCGGCAACTCCTGCATTGTACGCCGGTGCTGTATCGATAAAATTGATTCCGCACTCGACTGCTGCCTTGATTGCATCCTGACGTTTTTCAACCGGAACATCATCCCAGCCTGCGCCGCCTATACCCCAGGTTCCGAGAGCCATCTCCGATACCTTAAGTCCTGTCATACCAAGTGTCTTATATCTCATAGTTTCCTTTCCGCAGAAACATAGGAGGCAGCTTTTGATCTGCACAGCTGTTCCTTACTTTAAAATCTATATTGTTTTTATTGAAATGTTATACATACTTATGAGCTGCATTGAAAGCAGCAATGCAGCCCACAAAATCCTTAGTTATTTTAGAGATCCGAATAAAGCTCCTTAGCATATACGCCGTCTGCAATAAGCTTACGTATACTTTCAACTACAAGAGGCTTATCCTCCTTATAGGTCACTCCGAACCACTTATCATCGGTTCCGAGCACCTTGACAGTAGCCTCGCCCGCCTTGATAAGCTCATCAATATACATAGGAAGCAGATACTCTGCCTTAAGCAGTGCCTCTCCCTTTGTCTTATCAAAGAACTCAACAAAGCCCTTTTCAAGCTTTGCAAAAAGCTCAGGCTTGAGTCCCCACATATTCATGGAAACAAGCGAATCGGCATCTATATTTACACCGTCAGCCTCGACTCTGAAGCCGTATTTTGCATCGGCATCCGGAATCTTAACTATACCTGTCGTCTCATCAACATAGGTAAGCATGCTGTCTGAATCCATACGGCATACGCCTCTCGTTACCGCGCCGTTATCGGACAAGGTATTTCTGATGACAAATCCTGCCATGCAGTATTCACTCGGATCTGTCGAATTAACAAGATACTCATGTACCTTCTTAAAGCCCTCTCTGCCGTAGTAATCGTCCGCATTGATAACAACGAAAGGACAGTCAACTATATCCTTGCATGCAAGCACCGCCTGACCGGTTCCCCATGGCTTCTTACGATCGGCAGGTACACTTACACCCTCAGGCACCTCATCCTTCTCCTGAAATGCATAAGCCACCTCAACTCCCGCCTGCTTTAAGACAGCCTCTATACGATCACCTATAACCTCTCTGAAGCTTTCTTCGAGATCATGTCTGATTATGAAGACTACCTTATTAAAGCCTGCCTTAACGGCATCATGTATGGAAAAATCCATGATAAGCTCTCCGTTAAGTCCTACCGGCTCAAGCTGCTTTATCCCTCCGCCGAATCTTGAGCCGATTCCGGCAGCCATTACTACCAACGCTGTTTTCATTTAAAATAACCTCTGAATTATAATTTATCCGGCATACATTACGCCTTCAAATACGGAATCCTCTTCCTGTCCGTTGACCATAGGCGGCCAGTCAGAATCATCCACCTTTACTCTGTATATAGTCTTACTAAGATCAATAAGATCATCATTCTGATCCTTGATCATATATGTCTTCCAGTCACTCTCGCCCGATATCTCAAGCTCCGACTCGTCGATAAGCTGAAGGTCTACAACAGACTCTCCGTCGGTACGGACATTAAAGAGATATGTGCCTGCCGGAACCTTCTTAGTTCCTGTTGCCTTGCCTGCTTCATCAACGGTATCAAGCTCAAGATCCTTGACTGCCTTAAATGCGAAGCCATTAGACATCATATAGTACTCATCATCCGATACCGGATATCCGTCCTCGCCTACATGATATGTCTTATATCCCATACCTGTTCCGAGGAGCTGAAGTCTGCGTCCGACTACAAAGCTCTCAGGATCTGTAAATGCGGGGCCTCCGTTAGAATAGCTGTAGTAATCTCCGTCATCTTTCCAGCTCTGTATAGGCTCATACAGATATGCATTCTCACTGCGGTCCATATCAAGACTCTTGTTCTCGATATCAACGACATTTAGTATCGTATAATCATTTTCAGTTCCGGAGAATGAATAGATATAATGCTTTCCGCCCGAATACACAATATAATTATCCGCGGAATAGCAATAATAATCATCATCTTTGATTGAAACATTGCCGATCTTGTATTCTAAGGCATACGCATCATACTCTTCTATGGCATCAAACTCAACTTCAACCTCTTCCAGACTGCCGTCTCCGAGTCTGAGCTCATATCTCCTGGAATTGACAAGCGGAATAACATACTCATCGCAGGTATTGAAATACTTATCGTTAAATATGACAGGAGCCTCGTCAAAATATATACTTATTTCCTGTGCTCCTAATGCATATGAACCGAGATTATACGGCGCAAAATATACTGTTATTCCTTCGGAATCCATGGACCAAGGCCAGCTTTCGTACTCATCCTCACCCATTGAAGCAAGATATTCTCCGGCATCCGTGACAGTTTCATCATACGCATAGTCACTGTATTTCTCTTTGAATTTGTCACTGATAAGTTCAATGAACTTCTCCTTCTCAGGTACCACATCAGAGAGATGCAGCTCTTTCCCGCTCGAAGGATCGTAATTTAGTCCGTAGGACCAGTAATAACCGTGCGCTCCGCCAAAGAAATTATCGGCTTCACAGAGAATACTTACGATATTGGAATCCGATCTCATAACATGAGGCTTGATATGATCAGAGAGATACATATCGCTGTCGGCAACATAGCTGCCCATAGACAGGTAATCCTCGCGAAGCTTCTCTACCATTTCTCTTGAACGGATATCCTCGTTATTGTTATACAGCTCAAATTCTTCATTAAGCTTAGGATAAAGTTTGGCTGTTTCCTCATCCATGATCATATTGAAGTAATTACACTCCGCCATCAATCGATAAGTTTCAGGATCAGTCACCGAATAGCTCTTTTCTTCAATGCTTATCGGAATATGCTTTACCCCCTCTTGCTCCGGGCTCTCTGTATTATTATCCTTTTTTCCGAAGGAATGAGGGCGCGGCTTTGCAGTATCCCCGGAGACTTCCTCAGAAACGTCTACCTCCGTATCTGCAGGCTTATCCTCCGACTTTGAACAAGCCGAAAGAGATATAACAAGCATAGCTAATCCTAAATAAAGACATAACAGTTTCTTGTGCATAATTCCTCCCTGTGCCCGCTTTCGGCACTCATAGTGCATTCTGTAAGTAAATTCAGAACATGCGCAAAGCTATATAATAATTGCTGTTATCTATCCGAGTAAAAGACGCTTTACCCAATATATCATCACCCACAGGCATTATCTTGAGAACCGCCTGAGAGTCATATACATATACTGCCTTAATATTATAATTATCTGATCGATTCAACTATAGGAATAAGCTCGAGCGGTTCTTTGATAAGATATACAGCTCCGTTATCCTTAAGCTCCTTCTCATCTCTGAAGCCGTAGAGACATCCGACAGATCTAAAGCCTGCGTTTACGGCGGTCTGCATATCCGTCTTGGTATCTCCGAGGTATATTACCTCATCGGCACTGACTCCGAGTGCCTCCATAGCATTTCTGCATCCTGTCGGATCCGGCTTTCTCGGTACGATCCCGTCATCACATACCACATAATCAAAATAATCATGTCCGAAGGCCTCGTCAAGTGTCTTGGCTGTAGGAACCTTCGGTTTATTGGTAATGCATGCAAGCTTGATTCCCATATCCTTAAGCTTTGCAAGAGTCTCCTTCATGCCCGGATACGGATCGGAATTATCCAGATAATGCTCCGCATAGACCTCAAGATAAGCCTCACAGGCGTCCTCATAGCTTGCCATGACATCATCTGCCTGCATCTCAAGCTCCATAGCCTTATCCGGATCCTTGCTCTCAAGTTTTTCAGCCTTTGCATAAAGTCTGTCTGCCGTTGCCTTAAGTGCGCAATCCACAAACTTCTGATATCCGTTTCCTACATACTTCTTGGTCTGCTCGTCGCTTACCTCATCAAAGCCGAACTGCTTCATTACAAGATTCATCGAGGTCTTGAGACCGCCGATGGAATTAACAAGTGTTCCGTCCAAATCAAAAAATGCTGCTTTTATCATCTTATATTTTCTTAAAACTCCCTTGACTTTACAAGTCTTGATATTGCTTTAAATTCATCCGTTCCGCCCTGCTCGGTAAGTTCGAACAAAGCTGCCTCGGAAGTGGTAACGATTGCTCCGGCCTTCTCCATTCTGCGTATCGCAGTTTCCTTATCTGTGTCGAATCTTGACCCTACGCAATCACTAATGAGATATACCTCAAGTCCCGCACCTAGCATATCAAGTACTGTCTGCTCCACGCAGATATGAGTCTCAACACCAAAGATCATTATCTGTGATGCTTTTGTTTCTCTCACAGCCATGCGGAAGCTCTGCTCTCTCCAGCTTGAAAATGTTATCTTCTCGATATATTTGCCCCCGGTAAATTCCTTTAATTCCGGTAAGGTATCTCCGAGTCCCTTGGTATACTGCTGAGTTGCGATAACAGGTACATTAAGTATCTTTAAACCTTCGAGCATCAGCTTACAGCTTGTGGCGAGCTGTTCTCTGTGCGCAATTGCAGGAACAAGCTTGTCCTGCATATCGATCATGATGCCTATTGCTTTGCCTTTGTTCAGTATCATGTGTATATCTCCCTATGATGAAAGAAAACTTCACAGCTCCTATCTGTTTGGTGAGCCGTGCAATCTCCAAACGCTTCGCGTTCGTCGATTTACAGGCTTCGCCCTATATCGACTCGCTCCGTTTCTTTGAGCCGTGCAATCTCCAAACGCTTCGCGTTCGTCGATTTACGGGCTTCGCCCTATATATCCTTCAACAAACAAAATCCTATGCAAGCATAGATTTTGTTTGTTTCGTCTATGCACGGCTCATTGCTACGCTAAGTATATCATATTATTGGTGTTACTATGTCGATTAATATCAAATTTCGTTCACAATTAACAAATTCCGAAAGGTGTTCATTTTGATTTCATTTTCGGATTTGATAATCTATAGGCTTTGAGGACAATAAGTCGGTTTCGTCCGATGATTTTAAGATATAGGATTTACTTATATATGTACGAGTTTAATACAAGAACCAGATATTCGGAATATGATGAAAATAACAGAATAAGACTACTTGCTCTGCTTAATTATCTGCAGAATACCTCTTCCTATCACAGCTTTGATTCGGGATTATCGGTAGACCATTACAAAGAGATCAAGCGTTCATGGCTCATGAACTACTGGGACATTTACATTGAAGCTCTGCCTGAGGACTCGTCTTATATCACTATCGGTACAAGTCCTCACGATATCAAGGGCTTATTTGCTTACAGAAATTTCTGGATCAAGGACAGCCAAAGCGGTAAATATTATGTCAAGGCAGATTCTGCATGGTTTGAGGTCAATACAGATACAATG
The DNA here is from genome assembly GCA_030540255.1 of Eubacteriales bacterium. GTDB lineage: Bacteria > Bacillota > Clostridia > Lachnospirales > Lachnospiraceae > Avilachnospira. Next base: position 7,979 of record JAUNWP010000062.1, read on the forward strand.
CGTCCGGTAAAGCCTACTCCGGATGATATTGCGCCCTTCGGTGAGATCGGCAACGTCCTCGGTCTTAACAGCGACACACGCAAAGTCCGTCTTGAAGACATTTCCGGATTTATAAGGATAGCCGAATTAAACGTGGATCGCAGCATGCTTGATACCAATCATCATGTTAACAATATTCAATATATTTCAATAGGCTTCGAAACCATGTATGATGCAGGCTTCGTAACTCCTGACGAGTATCCGAACCATATAAGAGTTGAATACAAGCACGCCGCTACGCTTCACGATAAGCTTGTAATTTTCTCAAAATATATCGCTTCTTCAGAAAACGAACGTACCGTTCAGACAGCCATACACGGCACAGACGGCACGGAGTATTGCAATATCGAATATACGCTTAAACATCTTAAATGATAAAAAAAGAATGTACCTTGGCACACACATGCTTCGAGCGTGGTCACTTGCGACAGTTTTCTCCTTTGCGCAAGTCAAGCATCCGGCGAATCGTTTTTTATCGATTAAAGCCGGGCTGCAGTCGTAAGAGCGGCGGCTTGCAGCTGCGAAAACGACTATAGGACGGACAAACGAAAATGAGCACAAAGCTTCGAAAGAAGCGGGTGCGAATTTTCGTAGGATTGCGAGAGTACACAGTACGAAGCAATCCGTAATTAATCGATAATATAGTAGAGGACGTAGTTTCCTATGGATTAAAAAATACACTGCGAGCAGCATTGAACGAATTTCTGTTCTTTGCTGCCCGTTATTTTAGTACTTTATTTACGGTAATATCTCAAGCCAATATCCATCCGGGTCTTCTATGAAATAGATGCCCATTTCATGATTTTCAAAGCAGATGCATCCCATCTCCTCATGCTTTTTGTGTGCCGCTTCATAATCGTCTGCCTTAAATGCCAGGTGGAATTCACATTCTCCCAGATCATATGCCTGAGGATGTTCCTTAAGCCAAGTCAGTTCAAGCTCAAAATCGCTTGAATCATTGCTCAAGTATACTATCGTAAAGTCATCCTTGGTCTTTCTTCTTACCTCGTGCAGATCCAATGCCTCGTTATAAAATCTGATGGATCTATCCAAGTCGGACACATTATAGTTCTCGTGAATCATCTTAAAGCTCATATTTTTTGTTTCCTTTTCAATGTTTGTT